>NZ_CP101655.1:4668811-4831756 GCF_028830055.1 Pseudomonas serboccidentalis | reverse complement strand
CTGCGATCTTTAAGACCATGATCAAAAGATCGCAGCCTGCGGCAGCTCCTACAGGGGGGCAGCGGCGAAGTGTTACTGACCGGCGTTGATCGTCACTTCCTTGATCGCGCCCAACTCCAGGTCCCACTTCTTCAGGATTGCGTTGTAGCTGCCGTCATCGACCATGCTCTGCAAGGCGACTTTCACCGCCGCGCTCAGCTCGGGTTTTTTCTTGCTCACGCCAAGGCCGGTGAACTGCACCGAGATCGGCTGGCCGACGGTCTTGTACATGTCCTTTTCCTGGGTCTTGAGGTACGACAGCGTTTCGCTGCCCTGCATCGCCGCGTCAATCCGGCTCTGGCGCAGTTGTGCTCGGGCGTCGGCCGAGCCTTCGGTGCCGATCACGTTGATCGCCGGTTTGCCGACGGCCTCACAGTTGGCCTTGCTCCACGCGGCGATTTCTGCCGGGAATGTGGTGCGACGGCTGGTGCCGACTTTCTTGCCGCACAGATCAATGATCTCGTTGGTCGCGGTGTTCTTCTGCAAGGTGTAGAACTGCGGGCCGCTGGTGAAGTAGTCGACGAAAGTCACACTGGCCTGGCGCTCGGCAGTGTCGGTCATGCCCGACAACACCATGTCGACGCGCTCAGTGGTCAGTGCATTGATCATTTGTTCGAAGCCGGTTTCCTGCCATTTGATCTTCACCCCCAGACGTTCGGCCAGAGCGTTGCCCAGGTCGTAGTCCAGACCGGTCAGGGTGTTGGTGGCCGGGTCCTTGAAGTCCATCGGTGGATAGTTCGGCATGATTGCCACGACAATCTCGCCTTTTTCCTTGATGCCGGCCGGCAGGTCGGCGGCCACGGCGAAACCGCAAGACATGACAGAAGCGAGTACAGCGGGGATTACGAAATTCTTCATGGTCGTTCTCTTATGAGTGTTGTGGCACCAATCGGTGCTTAGGTTCGAACGGCAGAAATGAAGCTTTGGGTGCGCGGGTTTTGCGGACTTATTAGTATTTCTTCGGGGCTTCCAGCCTCCACGATCTGCCCGCCGTCCATGAACACCATGCGATTGGAAACTTCGCGGGCGAAGCCCAGTTCATGGGTGACGACGATCATGGTCATGCCGGTCTGCGCCAGATCGCGCATGACCGACAGCACCTCACCGACCAGTTCCGGGTCGAGTGCCGAAGTGGGTTCATCGAACAGCATCAGTTTCGGGCGCATGGCCAGCGCCCTGGCGATGGCGACTCGTTGCTGCTGACCGCCCGAAAGTTCGATCGGGTAGCTGTTGCGTTTGTCGGCCAGGCCGACGCGGGCCAGCAGCTCCAGGGCTTCTTCGTGGGCTTCCTTGGGCGAGCGCTTGAGCACCTGGCACGGGCCTTCGATGATGTTTTGCAGCACAGTCATGTGCGGAAACAGGTTGAAGCGCTGGAACACCATGCCGGTCGCCAGGCGCTGGCGGGCGATCTGCGATTCATTGAGTTCGTGCAGCTTGTTGCCTACGACCCGATAGCCGACCAGTTCGCCGTCGACCCACAAGCCGCCCTTGTCGATCTTTTCCAACTGGTTGACGCAACGCAGCAGGGTGCTCTTGCCCGAGCCGGACGGGCCGATGATGCACAGCACTTCGCCTTGCTCGACTTCGATGTTGATGTCCTTGAGCGCGTGGTACTGGTCGTAATACTTGTTCAGGCTGACGGCCTTGACGATGCTTCTCATGTTCGATTCCTCAAGAACGCTTGCCGGCGCCGCGAGCGAAGCGACGCTCCAGACGGCTTTGACCAAAGGACAGCACGGTGACAGTGGCCAGGTACCAGATGCCGGCGACGATCAGCAGCTCCATCACTCGGGCGTTGGCGTAGTAAATGTTCTGGGCGTTGTAGAGCAGTTCCGAGTACTGGATCACGCTCGCCAGTGAGGTCATCTTGACCATGCCGATGAATTCGTTGCCGACCGGCGGAATAATGATGCGCATGGCCTGCGGCAGGATGATCCGGCGCAGCGCCTGCAGACGCGGCATGCCGATCGACTTGGCCGCTTCGTACTGCCCGGTGTCCACCGACAGCAGGCCGGCGCGCACCACTTCAGCGGTGTAGGCGCCCTGGTTGATGCTCAAGCCGAGCAGCGCTGCCACGAACGGGGTCATCAGGCTCACGGTATCGAGTTCGAACAGCCCGGGGATGCCGATGGTGGGGAAAATCAGCGCCAGGTTGAACCACAGCAGCAGTTGCAGGATCAGCGGCGTACCGCGAAACAGCCAGGTGTAGGTCAGCGCCACGTACCGCAGGATCGGGTTGGCCGACATGCGCATGATCGCCGTGATCACCCCGAACACAATGCCCAGCGCCATCGCCAGGACGGCCATGATGATGGTGTTGAACAGGCCCCACATGATCGCCTGGGAGGTCAGGAACTGGCCGATGTACGACCATTCGATCTTGCCTTCGGCGAAGGCGCGCACCAGGCCGATGATCGCGATGACGATCAGCGTGGCGAAGAAAATCCGCCCGTAATAGCGCCGTGGCACATGCTGGTACTGGGTGATATCGAACTGGTTCTCCGCCAGTTTGCGCTCCGCCTGGAGTCGTTCTGCCTGAGTCTGGCTCATGGTGTTTCTCCGTACACTTGTGTTTCAAATCCAACACCGGCCCCTTGTAGGAGTGAGCCTGCTCGCGATAGCGGTGGGTCAGCCAACATCAATGTTGCATGGGCAGGTGCCATCGCGAGCAAGCTCACTCCTACAGGGTTTTGTGTTTTGGGCTTCAGAGGCGGAAGCCCTGATAGTTTTCCGTCCACTGCTGTTGCGCGGCGAGGGCGGTTTTCAAGCGGCCGATCTGCTCGCGCACCTGTTGCGGCGCGGTACCGCCCCAGCCGCTGCGCGCCGCAATGGCCGCTTCCAGCGTCAGGCTGTCGCGTACATCAGCGGTCAGGCGCGGATCGATCTCGGCCAGCAGCGCCGGCGAGGCTTCCCATAATTCGATGCCATGTTTCTCGCAGGCCTGCACCAGCGCACCGGTGATTTCGTGCGCTTCCTTGAAAGGCACGCCGCGCATCGCCAGCCAGTCGGCGACTTCGGTAGCGAGTGTGAAACCGAGGGGCGCCTGACGCCGTAGTTCTGCCACGTTGACGGTCATGGTCGCGACCATCCCGGCCATCGCCGGGAGTACCAGCAGCAAGGTGTCGACACTGTCGAGCACGCCGTTCTTGTCTTCGCTCAGATCGCGGTTGTACGACAGCGGCAGGGATTTGAGCGTCGAGAGCAAACCGGTGAGATTGCCGATCAGCCGCCCGGCCTTGCCCCGCGCCAGTTCGGCGATGTCCGGGTTTTTCTTCTGCGGCATGATCGAACTGCCGGTGGCGTAGGCATCGTCCAGATCAACCCAGCGGAACTGGCGCGACGACCACAGGCAAAATTCTTCGGCCAGACGTGAAATATTGATCCCCAGCATGCTGGCGATGAACAGGAATTCGGCGACGTGATCGCGGCTGGCGACGGCGTCGATGGAGTTCTCGCAGACGCCGGCATAGCCCATTTCCTTTGCCGATTGCTGCGGCTGGCGAGCGATGGCGGAACCGGCCATGGCGGCAGCACCGAGTGGCGACAACGAGGTGCGGGCGTCCCAGTCCACCAACCGTTGCACATCACGCAGCATCGATTGCGCGTGGGCCAGCAAGTGGTGGGCGAAGACGATCGGCTGCGCCTGCTGCAAGTGCGTGAAACCGGGACAGATGCTTTCGACATGCTGTTCGGCCTGGTCGACCAGCGCCTGTTGCAGAGCGAGGACTTCCACGGCCAGGGTGCGCACATGATCACGCAGGAACAGACGCAGATCGTTGGCGGTCTGGTCGTTGCGCGAACGTCCGGCACGCAGCTTGCCGCCCAAGGCGCCGAGGCGCTCGGTCAGCAGGCGTTCGATGAAGGTGTGAACGTCTTCGTCGTCCAGCGTCGGGGCGATGCTGCCGGCGCGGAAGTCTGCACCGATGGCGTCCAGCGCGGCGAGCATGGTCCGGGTTTCCTGCTCGGTGAGCAGACCGGCACGCTGCAGTTCACCGGCATGCGCCTTGGAACCGGCCAAGTCGTACGGGGTGAGACGGAAATAGCGCTCAGGGCAACGGGACAACGCCGCCAGGGCAGCGGACGGGCCGCTTTTGAATCGGGCGCCCCAGAGACGGTCGGTGGTTTGAGACATGGGTTGTTTTCCTCGTCGGTAACGCGAACTGAAATCGGTGTGCATGACCTGCAAGTTCCGGCTGAACAATCAGCGGACGGATTCAGGCCAAAGCAGTTTTCAAGAGGGCAGTTGCAATGTCGCGAGAGCTGATCGAAGTGTCAGCTTTTAATGTTTGGCGATCAGTGAGTTGGCACTGATGTTCGGGATTTTCTGGCAGTTGCCAAGCCGTGTTTTCTGTGATCATTATTATTAGTCGGCGATGTTTTTGTTGTTGGACACAGATTGTTGAACATTGCGCCAGAGGTAAATCAGCATTATGGAAACCCCACTTTCCAATTCCGGAAACCCACCGCCGAAACCCGCCCATCGCGCGCCGCTGGCGCTGAGTGGCCTGGACTTCAAACTGCTCAAGGTGTTCAAGGCGGTGGTTGAGGCGGGAGGCTTCAGCGCGGCGCAGAACGAGCTGAACGTGGGCCTTGCGGCCATCAGCAAACAGATCTCCGACCTGGAAATTCGTATCGGCATGCGCTTGTGTACCCGTGGGCGCGAGGGCTTTCACCTGACCGAAGAAGGGCGCCTGGTGTATCAGGCGTCAATTGATCTATTTGCCTCTGTCGACAACTTTCGCGACCGGCTTAGTTCTGCGCAAAACGAACTTATTGGGGATCTGGGTGTGGGCGTTATCGACAATACGATCAGCGATCCCAATTCGCCGTTAGTTGCAGCGCTGAAGAAAATCAATGAAGAGTCGCCAAAGGTAAGATTCCAACTTCAAGCGTCGCAGCTGGATGAGGTTGAAAGAGGTGTCGTAGAAGGTCGCTTAGTTGCCGGAATTGTTCCGGTTTATCAACGTCGCGAAGAGTTTGATTATTACCCGCTGTATGAGGAACGCTCGCAAGTGTACTGCGCGCTCGGCCATCCGCTGTTCGACATGCCCGAGGCGCAAATGAGCGGCAATGTGCTGCAGGATTACGAGTGCATCAACCACCGCTATGCGATCCACCGCGATAAGCTCAACTATGCGCGCTATGACAGTTTTTCCGCCTCGGCTACCCAGGTCGAGGCTGTGGCATTGCTGATCAAGACCGGGCGTTTCGTGGGTTTTCTGCCCGAGCATTACGCTGCAACACTGGTCGCGGCCGGGCAGTTTCGTGCGGTGCTGCCGCAGCGGATTCACATCGTGACGCCGTTCAATCTGATCCTGCGTCACAACACGGTGCGCAGTCCGCTGGTCAAGGCGTTTGCCCAAGCCTTGGGGGTCGATCTCAAGGCTGCGGTTTGAGTTCAAGATGCATGGCGCAGCGCCGTTCAATGGGCAAGCCGTGGGCTGCTTCGCTGTTTAACGCATCGAGTAGATGCGCCGGTGTTTCTTGTGGGGTTAACAGGCTAAAGCCGATCCGTTGATAAAATGGCGCGTTCCACGGCAGGTCGGAAAATGTTGTCAGCGTGACGGCGCGAAGTTGCCGCTCAGCGGCGTACTCAATGGCCATCAACAGCAACTTGCGACCCATTCCCTGACCCTGAAAGTGTTGGCTGACGGACAGTTCCTCGACGTGCAGTTGATTGTCGACTTGCACCGCCCGCAGAAAACCGCCAAGTTGCTGATCAGTGTGTTCGGTCACCCACACCAAAGCGCTGCGGACTGCCTGCAAGTGCTGTTCGGCGTCGGGCACGGGGGCATCGGCAAGCCAGGCGAGGGCAGGGTCTACGCGAAACAGTTCGGCGGCCGACCGTTCGATGGCGGGGAGGGCGGCGGCATCACTGTGGCGCGCCCGGCGTACAACAAAACTCATGGTCACTAAATCCCTGTAGGCATTGCCGCAGGCTGCGATCGTTTGATCTTGAAAAAGACCAGAAGATCGCAGCCTTCGCCAACCTCTACAAGGGCTTCACGTACAACAGCACGTAGTCGTTCTTGTCGAAACGACCGGACAACACCGGTTGCAGCCCGGCCAGCGAGGTGCCTTGCAGCGATTGCAGGTCCTTGCTGTCCATCATCAGCCAGGCCGGGCCCTTGATGGCTTCGAGTTGCTGCACCGTCTCGGTGAACTGCGGCTGCAGGTCGTGCTCGACGTTGACCATGAACTTGATCGCCTTGGCGTCTTTGCCCATGCCGTGCAGCACCAGCGGAGCCGGGTTCTGTTGCACCTGAGCGAACGCGGCGCGACTGAATGTCTGCGTGTCGTACAGGCGCCGCTCCACCGGTTCGAACACGGCGGCATACACCGTCCACAACGCCAGGACCGAGCACAGCGCCAACACTTCGGCACGCCAGCGCGGGACCAACAAACGCGACAGGGCGAGCAATTGCAGAGCGCCCAGCACGACCAGCACCAGCGTGAGGCCGTTGAGATGCTCGGGAAACCGGCGCTTGGCAACCAGCAGTGCCACCATCAACAGCCCCGGTGTCAGCAGCCACAGCCCTTGAATCACGCCACGTAACACTCGGAATACCCGCCCGTGCAGCACCTGGAACGGGTACGCCGCAATGATCGCCGCCATCGGCAGCATCGGCAGCAGGTAACGCGCCTTCTTCGCCTGCGGAATCGACAGGCCGACCATCACGATCAACCCGGCGGCCGCGCAGTATTGAACCAGCCGCAACGCCGGCCCGCGCTGATGCGGTTTACTCAGCCAGGTCGCGGCCAGGGCCAGAATCGCCAGCGGATACGCCAGTGCGTAGTTGCCCATGGAACTGGTGAAGTAATACAGCGAACCGCTGACGCCCTCACTGCCGTCCATACGCCCCATGAACTGCATGCGGATCACGTCCTGCAGGAACGCCTCGCCACCGCTCAGCCTGGCCAGCCACAACAGCAGACCGACGCAGGCAGCGAGCAGGATCGACGCCAGCACACCGAACACGAACAGGCGTTTCCACTCACGGTTGAGCAGGTAATAACTGCAGAGCATGCCGGTTGGCACCACCAGGCCGATGGGCCCGCGAATGCCGAAACCCAGCAGCAACAGGACAAAAATCAGCGCCCAGCGCCGGCCAGAGCCGAAGTGGTCGTGCGCGTAACCCAGGTAAAACACCGACAGCGCGACGGCCGCCAGCATCAGGTCTTGCGACACCGCGCGCACTTCGGTGACGAAGGTGCTGGTGAGCATCAACAGCGCAATGCTGATCAACGCCCAACGTTGCGAATGCACCGCCAGCAAGCGGTACATCAACGTCACGATCACCGCACCGGCGATCGCGCTGGGCAGCCATGCGGTCAAGGTATTGACCGCGCCGAAGGGTAGCGACAACAACCAGATGAACAGCGTCGAGAGCGCCGAATAATCGGCGTACGGCTGGCCGTAGGTGGTCGGGAATACCGTTGGCCCGTGTCTCAACATCTCTTGGGCAAACAGCACGAAACGTGAATCGAAGCCAATGGGAGCCTGTCCGTAAACCCCGGCGATAAACAACAGCAGTGCCAGCAGCCCCGCGATCAGGGACTGCCGGCGGATGACAGGCGACAACGTAATCAAGCGACGTCCGCAGTGTTAGGCCACTGCTGCAGCGGCATCGGCAGTTTGCGCGAATCGCCACGGCCGATCGGGAAGTACTTGAAGCCGTTACGCGCCAGACGCTCGGCGTCGTACAGGTTGCGGCCGTCGAAGATCACCGGGGCTTTCAGGCGCTGCTCGATCAGGTCGAAATCCGGCGCTTTGAACTGCTGCCATTCGGTGCAGATGATCAGCGCATCGGAGCCTGCGAGCACCGATTCCGGGGTGCCCATCAGCATCAGTTTCTCTTCGTTCGGGTACAGATGCTGGGTTTCCTGCATCGCTTCCGGGTCGAACGCACGCACACTGGCGCCGGCGGCGAACAGCGAATCGAGCAGCACGCGGCTCGGCGCATCGCGCATGTCGTCGGTGTTCGGTTTGAACGCCAGGCCCCACAGGGCGAAGGTCTTGCCGCGCAGGTCGCCCTTGTAGAACGCATTGATGCGGTCGAACAGCTTGTGCTTCTGCCGCTCGTTGATCGCCTCGACCGCTTGCAGCAGGTCGCTGGAGCAATGCGCCTGTTCGGCGCTGTGGATCAGCGCGCGCATGTCTTTGGGGAAGCACGAACCGCCATAACCGCAGCCCGGGTAGATGAAGTGATAACCGATGCGCGTGTCGGCACCGATGCCCTGACGCACCGACTCGATGTCCGCACCCAGGTGTTCGGCCAGCTCGGCGATCTGGTTGATGAAGCTGATTTTGGTCGCCAGCATGCAGTTGGCGGCGTATTTGGTCAGCTCGGCGCTGCGCAGGTCCATGAACATGATGCGGTCGTGGTTGCGGTTGAACGGCGAGTACAGGTCGCGCATCACGTCGCGCACTTCGTCGCCTTCACAGCCGATGACGATGCGGTCGGGACGACGGCAATCGGACACCGCCGAACCTTCCTTGAGAAATTCCGGGTTGGAGACGATATCGAACTGCAGCACACGACCAGCCTTGTCCAGCGCGGCTTGAATGTGCGCACGCAGGGTGTCGCCGGTGCCGACCGGTACGGTGGATTTCTCCACCAGGATCAGCGGCTGCTCACGGTGGCGGGCCACGGCGTCACCCACCGACAGCACGTATTTCAGGTCGGCCGAGCCGTCGTCGCTGGACGGTGTGCCCACGGCGATGAACGCTACGCGACCGTGCTGCACGGCAAGTTTTTCATCGGAGGTGAAATGCAGGCGACTGGAGTCCAGGCCTTCGCGCACCAGGCTCGACAGGCCCGGCTCGAAGATGCTGACGTGTCCCTGGCGCAGCAGCTCGACTTTCTTCTGATCGATGTCCATGCACACGACGTCGTGACCGACTTCGGCCAACACGGCGGCCTGTACCAGACCGACATAACCGCTACCAAATACTGTGATTTTCATGGAGCACTCCTGAATTCGGGCGCACGAGACGGACGAGTGTTAATAGTGATGACCCCGAGCATGACCAGTGCCACGCCCAGTGATTTAGTGAAACTGAAGGATTCGTTGAACAGCGGCAGACTGGCCGCCAGCAGGTACACCAGCGCATAGCTGATGCTCAACAGTGAATAGGCCCGCCCCAGCGGCAGGTCGCGCAACGCCGCGAGCCAGCAGAGCATCGACAGGGCGTAGGCGAAAATCGCCGCCACAACCACCGCCAATGCCGACAGATCGACGCTGCCGGTGCTCAGCGCCGTCAACCATTGCTCCGGTTGCGGCAGGCGCGTCATGCTCCAGCGCATGCCCAGTTGGGCACTGCTGACCAACCCCACGCTGGCCAGCGCAAATCCGATACCCCGTGCCTTGTTCATGATTGTTGCCCCAGCAAAACCACGCCGCCGATCACCAGCGCCACGCCCAGCCAATGCTGGCGGTCGATGGGCTCGCGAAAGACGAAGCGGGCGATCAGGGTGATCAACACAAAGTTGAGGCTGAGCATCGGGTAAGCGATGCCCACTTCAAGGCGTTGCAACACCAGCAGCCAGACCAACAGCCCGCTACCGAGAGCAAACAGCGCCAGCCACAACCACGGCGAACACAATTTGTCGGCCCACGACGAATCAACGCCACGCCAGCTCTCCACGGCGAATTTCTGTGCGACTTGCCCCAGGCAGGTCAGCAGACACGCTGTCAGTAACAGCAACCAACTCATGACGGATCCTTGGGCAGAACCATGATCACCAGATTCCCCGATTCGTAACGGGTACCGTCCTTGGGCAGCAGGTCGAGCTCTTCGAGCTCATCCTGCCCTTTGACGCGCATCAGCACACCGACCGATCCGCTGCGGCGGGCCTCGCGTACCCATTGTTGAACCGTGTCTTTGGTGATCCGGCGTTCGGCCGCTTCAGGGTAGGCCAGACCGTACTTGAGTTCGCCGACCGTGTTGTACAACGCCACGTCCGGTTTTTTCATGCGCCAGGCCAATGCCGCTGCGGCGCCCAGATCATTGCTCAGCAAATGCGTGGTGCCGGACAGTTCCGTGACGTGGTGACGAATGAACTGATCGGGGGTTTTGTTGGCCACCACCGATTTGGGCAATGCCGCCGGCAGGATCCCGGCCAGTAACAGGCTGCCCAGCGCCGGCGCCGCCCAGCACTGCAGCGGCAGAAACGCTTGCGCCAGGTTGGCGATGATCCAGCCGATCAGGGCGATGAACACCAGCACCATGCTGTGCAGTTCGTGGTCGTACACCGGTTTTTTCAATTGCAGGTAAACCAGTGCGATCAGCGTGACCACGCCCAGCAGCAGGTTGAGCAGGCCATTGATCCCCAGCGCCCGACCTTGTTCCAGACGCAAGCGATCAGCCAGCGCATTGCCCAGCAACAACGCCATCGGCAACAGGCAGGGCAGGATGTAGGTCGGCAGCTTGCCGTTGCTCAGGCTGAAAAAGCCCAGCGGCAGCAACAGCCACAACAGCAGAAAGACCATCTTCGGCTGGGCACGGGTTTGCCACGCTTGCCGGAACGCCGTCGGCAACAGGCCCACCCACGGCAGACTGAACGCCACCAGCAGCGGCAGGTAAAACCACCACGGTGCATCGTGCTGCGCGTCATCCCCGGCAAAGCGGCGGATGTGTTCGTGCCAGAAGAAGAACCGCCAGTAGTCCGCTTCCTGTGCATGCACCGCCAATGCCCATGGCAAGCTGACGATGATCGCGATGGCGATCGCCACCGGACCGAACACCAGCAGTTCGCGCCAGCGTTTCTGCCAGAGCATCCACGGCAACGCGATCAGCACCGGCAGCAACCAGGCAAGAAAACCCTTGGTCATGAAACCCATACCGCAGGACAGCCCCAGCAGCGCCCAGGCGCCCAGACGTTGACCGGTGCTGCGGCTGTCCACGGCAAACCACAGCGCCACCAGACTCAGGTTGACCCAGAAGGTGAATTGCGGATCGAGGTTGGCGTATCCGGCCTGACCGGCAATGACCGTGAAGCTCATGTAGAGCAGGGCGCAGACGAAGCTCTTGCGCGGATCGTTCCACAACCGGCGCGCGATCAGGTAGGCCAGCAGCACACTCAACGCAGTGCTGAGGACCGAGGCGAAACGTACGCCGAACAGGTTCTGTCCGAACAACGCTTGGCCGATGGCGATCATCCAGTAGCCGGCAATCGGTTTTTCGAAGTAACGCAGACCCATGAAATGCGGCGATACCCAGTTGCCGCTCAGCAGCATGTCCTGGCTGATCTGTGCGTAACGGGTTTCGTCGGGGATCCACAGGCCGTGGGTGCTCAACGGCAACAGATAGGCCAGCAGACAGAGCCCGACCAACAGCGGCAGTGCCCAGCGTTTGGTCATGCGCCTTGCACTCCCAGCCAGCCTTCACGGCCTTCGAGCGCACCGCGTTGCACGCGGCCCACGGGCAGGGTGTTGAAATACTCGGGCAGCAAGTTGCCCAAGGGTTGGAAGTCAATGTTGCGCTGGCGTGCATCGGCCAGCAATTGACGAAAGTCCTGAGCCATCAGAATCCCTTCTACTTCGGCATGAATGGTGTAGACGTTGAGTGCTTGCGGCCGGAACCGGTCGAGGATGAAGGCGTTGAAGTCCTTCGCCGCCACGTGCGGACCGACGACTTCGTCGAAGGTCGGCAGGTCCACCGGAATCTGCGGCGTGCCCGGCGTGCCGTCCGCCAGCAGCGGACGGAACAGGCTCTGCCCGCGGCAATCGCTGTTGTAGCGAAAGCCGAAGGTCTGCTTGGCCTCGATCACGCGCTCGTCCGCACGCCAACCGGCGGCGGCCGAACACTGGATCTTTTCTCCGAGGATGTCGCTCAGCGTATCGACGCCCCGACGGATCTGTTCGATCAGTTGGGCATCGCTCCAGCGCCCGGCATTCGCCTGCCAGCCATGGTGATCCCAGGCGTGCAGGCCGACTTCGTGACCGGCGTCCCGGGCCTGACGCATCAGGTGCCCGAGATCACGGCCAATCGGTTTGCCGGGCCAGGCGGTGCCGGCCAGCAGAATGTCCCAGCCGTACAGGCCGGCAGCGTTGGAACGCAGCATTTTCCAGAGGAATTGCGGGCGGATCAGGCGCCACAGATGCCGGCCCATGTTGTCCGGGCCGACACTGAAGAAAAACGTTGCCTTGACCTGAGCCTCGTCGAGCATCTCCAACAGTCGCGGCACACCTTCACGGGTGCCACGGTAGGTGTCGACATCGATACGAAGACCTGCCTGCATTACTTCTTGTCCGCGATTTCGAGCATGGCTTCACGCAGGAAGAAGTCCAGGGTGTTGCCGATGGTCTCGCGCATTTCCACGGTCGGCTCCCAGTTCAGCAGGCGCTTGGCGTTGGCAATGCTTGGCTTGCGGTGTTCCACGTCCTGGTAACCGGCACCGTAGAACGCCTTGCTTTCCACGTCGCGGAAACCGGCGAACGGAGGGAAGTTGTGGCGCAGCGGGTGCGCTTCGAACTGACGCAGCAGCTCTTCGCCCAACTGACGGATGCTGGCTTCGTTGTCCGGGTTGCCGATGTTGATGATCTGGCCGTTGCAGACGTCGTTGTCGTTATCGATGATGCGCGCCAGTGCCTCGACGCCGTCAGCGATGTCGGTGAAGCAACGCTTCTGCTCGCCGCCGTCGAACAGACGGACTGGCGTGCCTTCCACCAGGTTGAGGATCAGTTGGGTGATGGCGCGGGAACTGCCGATTCGGGCCGAATCCAGACGGTCCAGACGCGGGCCCATCCAGTTGAACGGACGGAACAGGGTGAAATTCAGGCCCTTGGCGCCGTAAGCCCAGATCACGCGGTCCAGCAGTTGCTTGGAGACCGAGTAGATCCAGCGCTGCTTGTTGATCGGGCCGACGATCAGGTTCGAGCTGTCTTCATCGAAGTTCTTGTCCTGGCACATGCCATAGACTTCCGAGGTCGACGGGAAGATCACGCGCTTGTTGTACTTGACGCAGTAACGAACCAGTTTCAGGTTCTCTTCGAAGTCCAGTTCGAATACGCGCAGCGGGTTGCGGGTGTATTCGATCGGGGTGGCGATGGCCACCAGCGGCAGAACCACGTCGCACTTCTTGATGTGGTACTCGATCCACTCGGAGTGAATGCTGATGTCGCCTTCGACGAAGTGGAAGTTCGGATGGCTGCGCAGACGGTCGATGGCGTCGGAGCCGATGTCCAGACCATAGACTTCGTAGCGGTCGTCACGCAGCAGGCGCTCGGACAGGTGGTTACCGATGAAGCCGTTGACACCGAGGATCAGCACGCGGGTACGACGAGGCGCGCGACCGGATTCGGCACCGCGCAGCAGTGAGCCGTCAACCAGGCCCAGTTCGTTGGCCAGTTGCGGGCCGCTGAGGTACAGGCCGCTGTCGTTGCGCTGACCGGCGTTGATCACCAGCGAGTCCTGACCGCAGGCAATGCGCAGCGGATCGACGCTGATCACGCGGCCTGGCGCCTGGCCTTCGTTGCCCTTGACGACTTCAGCGCTCCAGACGATCAGCTTGTGCTCGCCCACGGCGCAGAACGCGCCCGGGTAAGGACGGGTCACGGCGCGAACCAGGTTGAACAGTTCTTCGGCCGGTTTGGCCCAGACCAGTTTGCCGTCTGCCGGGGTACGACGGCCAAATACGGTGGCTTTGGATTCGTCTTGCGGGGTTTCGGTGATCTTGCCTTGCAGCATGTTCGGCAGGGTGTCGCGCAGCAGGTCGCTGGCGGCCGTGCGCAGTTTGGCGTGCAGGGTCAGGCCGGTGTCGCTGCGCTCGATGGCAACGCGTTGCTGGGCAACTATGGCGCCAGCATCAGCGCGCTTGACCATGCGGTGCAAGGTCACGCCGGTTTCGGTTTCGCCGTTGACCAGCACCCAGTTCGCCGGTGCGCGGCCGCGGTAGCGTGGCAGCAGCGAGCCGTGCAGGTTGAACGCACCTTTTTTGGCCAGGGCCAGCAGTGGCTCGCTCAGCAAGTTGCGGTAGTAGAAGGAGAAAATGTACTCCGGGTCCAGCTTGGCGATGCGCTCGATCCACAGCGGGTGGTTGGCGTCTTCCGGGGCGTGCACCGGGATGCCTTTGTTGGCGCACAGCTGTGCAACCGATGCATAGAAAGCGTTTTCTTTCGGATCATCGGCGTGAGTGAACACTGCTGCAATGTCGTAGCCGCTGTTGAGCAGGGCTTCAATGCCGGCGCAGCCAATATCGTGGTAGGCGAAGACAACAGTTTTTGCACTCATGAGAGAACCTGATCGGAAGTAGAGGAGTTAGAAGCAGTAGAAAGACCATCAACGGTGACCGCAGGGGCCGGATCGGCCGGCTGGCTGCGCAGCACCTTTTCAATGAAGAAACGCGGACGGGCGCGCACATCGCTGTACATGCGGCCCAGGTATTCACCCAAAAGCCCCATGCCGATGAACTGACCACCGGTGAACACGAACAGCACGGCGAACAGCACGAACGTACCGTCACCGGCCCATCCGGCACCGAACGCCAGACGCAGAACGATCAGCGCGACGGCGAACAGCACACCCAGCCCGGCCATGGCGAAGCCGACGATGCTCAGCAGACGCAGCGGGGTGGTGGTCATGCAGGTGACCAGATCGAACATCAGGTTGATCAGGCGCATCGGGCTGTATTTGGAATCGCCGTGTTCACGCTCGGCGTGGGCCACGACGATTTCGGTGGTGTGGCGGGCGAAACTGTTGGCCAGGATCGGGATGAACGTGCTGCGTTCGCGGCAGGCGAGCATCGCGTCGATGATGGTGCGGCGGTAGGCGCGCAGCATGCAGCCGTAGTCGCTCATGGCGACGCCGGTGGAGCGTTGCACGGCAAGGTTGATCAGCTTCGACGGGTAGCGGCGCAGGGCCGAATCCTGACGGTTGCCACGCACGGTGCCGACCACGTCGTAACCTTTTTCGGCTTCGGCCACCAGCCGTGGAATTTCTTCCGGCGGGTTCTGCAGGTCGGCGTCGAGGGTGATCACCACGTCGCCTTTGCACTGTTCGAAACCGGCCATGATCGCGGCGTGCTGACCATAGTTGCGGTTGAGGATTACCGCCACGAACGGGCTGTTTTCACGGCCAGCGGCTTCTTCAAGCATGTTTGCCGATTCGTCGCGGCTGCCGTCGTCGACCAGCACGATTTCAAAGTCGTGTTTCAGCTGGCGGCAAGCCGCCTCGGTACGACGCAGCAGTTCAGGCAGGCTTTCCTGTTCGTTGTAGACCGGGATGACGATCGACACGCTACGGATTGGATAGGGTTTCACAGGCGGTTTTCCATGATTTGTTCGATGGCACCGACCACACGGTCAAGGTCTTGACCGGTCATGTCGGGGAACAGTGGAATCGAGCACAGCCGCGCCGAGTTCCATTCGGTGTTGGGCAGGTACAGGTCGGGGTCACGCTGGCGATACCAGGTGTGCAGGTGGGTGGCGATAAAGTGGATACCGGTGCCGATGCCCTGATCCTGCAACGCCTTCATGAAGGCTTCGCGATCCATGCCGCAACGCTCGCTGTCGATGCGCAGGATGAACAGGTGCCAGGCGTGTTGCTGAGCGTAGTCGGGCAGCGCCAGTGGTTGCACCGGCAGGCCTTCGAATCGTTGCAGATAAGTGGTCGCCAGTTCGGTGCGACGGGCGTTGATTTCGTCCAGGCGCTGCAGCTGCACCAGGGCAATCGCGGCGTTGATGTCGGCTAGGTTGTACTTGAAGCCCGGCTCCATCACTTGCGCCTGCGGCTTGCGGCCACCGGTCAGGCGGTCATAGGCGTCGACGCCCAGGCCGTGGAATTTGAGCATGCGCACGCGGCTGGCGAGGGCTTCGTCGTCGGTGACGAACATCGCGCCTTCGGCACAGGTCATGTTCTTGATGGCATGGAAGGAAAAAATCGCCGTGCCTTGCGAACCGACGTGACGCCCCTTGTAACGGGTGCCGGCAGCGTGGGCGGCGTCTTCGATGACCGGGATGCCATGCTTGTCAGCCAGGGCATACAGCGGATCGAGGTCGAACGCGGCGCCGGCGTAGTGCACCGGGATGATCGCCTTGGTACGCGGGGTGATGGCCGCTTCGATGCGCGCAGCGTCGGTCATCAGCGTATCGCGGTCGACATCGACGAACACCGGTTTGGCGCCGAGCAGGGAAATCATGTTCGCGGTTGAGACCCAGGTCTGCGACGGGGTGATGACTTCGTCGCCCGGGCCAATGCCCAGGGCCAGCAGGGTGATGTGCATCCCGCCGGTGGCCGAAGACAAGGCCACTGCATGTTTGCAACCCACATACTGCGCAAACTGCTCTTCGAGTGCCTGGTTTTTCGGCCCCGTCGTGATCCAGCCCGAGCGCAACACCTGCTCGACGGCTGCAATTTCCTCATCGCCAATACTCGGGCGGGAGAAGGGGAGAAAGGCCTGACTCATGGGCACCTCATTGAAAAAAATAAAGGGCGGACTCACGGACACGTTGGATCCAGCCTCAGCGTAGACGCAGAAAATCGCTCCTGCATCAATAACTTGGCAAAAAAAGCATGACGTCGGGGATTGATTGACTTTTCACGATTTGCCCGGCAGGTTGGGCATAGCCACTACCGAACCTATGGGAATTAAGGTTATGCCGGTTTTTGTGAAAGGAACATGAAAAACCGGTTGGCGAATCGTTTATCTGTCACTTATACAGCCGCTGTTCAGGCTTCTGCCGTCCATCGCAGTTTTTGTCGGCCAGTGCGGCCAAAGTACCTTCTTTACTTCAAGTACATTGCATTTGTTAGTTGCTGTTGTGCTGTACATTTTTTACTCAAGGTTTAACGTTTGATTGATTTAGTTGCTGCAACCCCAGACGCTCCAAAAACCAACCCGATGAGCCTGTACCTCGCGCGTTTGGCGCCCTCCAGCCAGCTCACCATGCGCTACGTGCTGCAAGATGCAGCCGATCGCCTGGGTTTCGAAGACATGAATGTCGAAGAGATTCCGTGGCACGCCTTGCAACCGGAAGATGTTGTAGCGCTGGTCGCCGCATTGCGCGCAGACAACTATGCGCCGAACACTTCTTCGTTGTATGTCAATGCGGTGCGCGGGGTCATGAATGAGGCCTGGCGCATGAGTCTGATCAGCCAGGAACATCTTTTGAAGATGCGCTCGGTCAAGGGCATCGCCGGTACACGTCTGTCCCAGGGCCGCAATCTCAAGCGCACGCTGATTCACGAATTGATGGAAGTCTGCGCCGCCGACCCACGCCCGCAGGGCCTGCGCGACGCCGCAATCATTGCCTTGCTGTACGGTACCGGCATGCGCAAGTCGGAATCGGTGGACCTTGATCTGAACCAGGTCGACTTCAGCGAACGCAGCCTGTGCGTCACTGCCAAAGGCAATAAACAGTTGATCAAGTACGCGCCGGCATGGGCGTTCAGCAAGCTCGATGCATGGCTCGAACTGCGCCGTTCGCAGCTCAAGGACGGCGAGAGTGACGATGCGTTCCTGTTCAACCGCATTCGCCGTGGCAGCCACATCACCCGTGAGCGCATCACCAAACACGCGATCTACTACATCGCCCGCCAGCGTGGCACGCAGGTCGGGGTGAAGATCATGCCCCACGACTTCCGTCGTTCGTTCATCACCCGAGTGATCGAGGAGCACGACCTTTCGATCGCGCAGAAACTCGCGCATCACAGCAACATCCAGACCACCGCCAACTACGATGTGCGCGATGACAACGAGCGGCGGCGAGCAGTGGATCGCTTCGATCTCTGATCAGTTCAGGCCAAATACATGCGCCGCACCGAGCACTGACAGTTGCACCGCGCTGCCGGCGGGCGGTGCGTGCATGCCGGTACTGCGCACCAGAATCGAACGGACCGGATCCTGAGCAGGGGAGGCGCTCAGCTCGACGGTCAAGGTGCAGGTGTTGCCGGCAAAATCGCGCTCGGTGACCGTCGCATGGCAACCCGGGCTGTCCGTTGGTACTTCGGCGATCTGCAATTGCTCGGGGCGCAGCATGATCTGCGCGGCGCCGCTGAAACCGTTGCTGTTGACCGCCACCTGACCCAGATCGCAGTGCGCCCAACCGGCCTCGATCCGCGCGGGCAGCACCACGGCTTCGCCGAGAAAATGCGCGGTCTGTTCGTCGTTCGGATAGCGGTAGAGGTCCATCGGATGCCCGGACTGCACCAGGCGCCCGCCACGCATCACCGCCAATTGGTCGGCGAATGACAACGCTTCGCTCTGATCGTGGGTCACCAGAATGGTCGTGACGCCAGCGGCTTCGAGCAGGCGCGCGACCATTTTGCGCATGGCACTGCGCAAACCAGTGTCGAGCGCGGAAAACGGCTCGTCGAGCAGCATCAAACGCGGCTGCTGCGCCAGGGCGCGGGCCAGCGATACCCGCTGTTGCTGGCCGCCGGACAGTTCATGCGGCCAACGGTTGGCCATGTTTGCGTCCAGCGCGACACTGTCCATCAACTCAAGGATGCGCTGGGTGCGGGCCGCGCCGGTCAGGGCCAGACCGAAACCGATATTTGCTGCCACCGTCATGTGCGGGAACAGCGCCCCGTCCTGCGGAACGTAGCCGATCTGCCGTTGATAGGCCGGCACCGCGTGGGTGCGATCGACCAGCGTCTGGCCGTTGAGCGTAAGGCTGCCGCGGTCGGGAAATTCGAACCCGGCGATCATCCGCAACAGCGTGGTTTTGCCGGAGCCAGAGGGGCCGACGATGACCGTGCGGCTGCCGGTCGGCACGTTGAGGCTGACGTCATCGAGCGCTTTTTGCGCGCCGAAGGTTTTACTGAGGTTGAGCAGTTCGAGTGCGTTCATCGGCCAGCGGTACGCCTGGATTGGTGATAGAGAATGGCCGTCAGCGGCAGTGAAAGCAGGATCATCAGCAGCGCGTAGGGCGCGGCAGCGGCGTAATCGATTTCGCTGGTCATCGCCCAGAAGCCAGTGGCGAGGGTGCGCGTGCCGTTGGGCGCGAGCAGCAGGGTCGCGGTCAGTTCATTGGTGATCGCCAGAAACACCAGCGCCGCACCGGCGGCCGCGCCCGGTGCCGCCAGCCTTACCGTGATCAGCCACAACGCCCGAAATGGCGAGCGACCGAGGCTTTGCGCGATGTTTTCCAGCTCCACCGGAGCCTGAGCGAAACCGGCGCGCAGGCTCACCAGGGCGCGCGGCAGGAACATCAGCAGATACGCCAGCAGCACGGTGATGGTCGTCTGGTAAATCGGCCGGGCCAAATGGATGGTCACGGTCACCAGTGCCAAGGCTACGACGATGCCGGGCAGCGAACTGGTGATGTAATTGCAGCCTTCCAGCAAACGCTGCAACTTGCCGGGAGCGCGAATCGACAGCCAAGCGATGGGAATGGCCGCGACGCTGGTCAGCAACGCGCCGGCCACCCCGTACGACAGCGTTTGCAGCAAGGCGGGCAGCAATTCGTCGCCTTGCCAGACCTGCACGCCACCAGCCAGCAGCCAGCGACCCAGTGTCAGCAAGGGCACACCGAGTGCCAGCAGGCAGGTCAGGGTTTGCAGCAGTAACGCCAATGTCGTCGCGCCACGGCCCAGTTGCACGCTGCGTTGATCCCGGGCGCTGCCGGAGCCGACTCGCGCATAACGCGCCTGGCCACGGGCGGCGGATTCAGCCGTGAGCATCGCCAGACAGCACAACGCCAGAACCCCGGCGAGCATGTTGGCGGCCGGGCCGTTGAAGGTCGACTTGAACTGGTCGAAGATCGCAGTGGTGAAGGTGTCGAAACGGATCATCGCGTACAAGCCGTATTCGGCCAGCAGATGCAGGCCGACCAGCAACGCGCCACCGCAAATCGCCAGGCGCAGTTGCGGCAACACCACCCGAAAAAACACCGCCCATGGCTTGAGGCCCAGGGATTGCGCGACGTCTTCAATGGCCGGGTCGAGACGACGCAAAGTCGCCGCGATCGGCAAGTACAAAAACGGGAAATACGCGATCACCGACACCAGTACACCCGCAGGCAAACCGTGGATCGACGGAATCAGGCTGACCCACGCATAGCTGTGGACGAACGCCGGCACGGCCAGCGGTGCCACCGCCAGCAGTGACCATAGACGCCGACCGGGCAGATTGCTGCGTTCGGTCAGCCAGGCCAGCGTGGTGCCGAGCAGGATGCACAGCGGCAGGGTGATCAGCACCAGCAACACGGTGTTGATCAGCAATTCGCCGACCCGTGGGCGGAACACCAGGGCTTCGATGGTCGCCCAACCGGTGTACCACGACACGCCGATCACGAATGCAATCGGCAGCAGTGACAGTAACGACACCAGAATCGCCGTGGTTACCACCCACGAGCCGCCGCGCCCGGCGATGACGCGGTGAGGGTGCGGGGCACTGGCGGAGTCCGTCGCAACGGCCTGCGCAGGCAAGGTCTGTGGCATCACTTAGAGCAATCCGGCCTGGGTCATCAGCTCGACGGCTTTTTTGCTGTCGAGGGTCGAAGCATCGATTTTCGGCGCATCGAGGGTTTTGAGCGGCGTCAGTTTCGGGTTGGATGGCGCGTCTTTGCCTACGGCGTATTCGAAGGAGGTGCCGGTTTCGAGAATCTCCTGACCTTCCTTGCTGGTGATGTATTTGACGAACGCCTGCGCTTGCTCAAGGTGTTTGCTCGAAGCCAGTACGCCGGCGCCGGAAGTGCTGACGAACGCGCCCGGGTCCTGATGCTTGAAGTAGTGCAGGCGGGTGTTTTTGCTGTTCTCGCCGGTCTTGGACTGATCGACGAAGCTGTAGTAGTGGTAAATCACGCCGCTGTCGATCTGCCCGGCATTCACCGCTTTGAGCACCGCGCTGTTGCCGCGATAGATCGTCGCGTTGGTCTTCATACCCTTGAGCCATTCCAGGGTGGCGGCTTCGCCTTTTTGCTGCAGGACAGCGGCGACGATCGCCTGGAAGTCGGCGCCGGCGGGGGAGGCGGCCCAACGACCCTTCCACGCTGGGGTCGCGAGGTCGAGCAGGGATTTGGGCAGGTCTTTGTCGGTCAATTTGCTCGGGTTGTAGACGAACACCGTCGAACGGGCGGCGATCCCAACCCAATTGCCGTGGGCCGGGCGGTAGGCGGAATCGATTTGCTCAAGGGTTGTCGGCGCCAACGGGGCAAACAGTTTGGCGTTGTCCACCAGCACCATTGCCGGGGAGTTCTCGGTCAGGAACACATCCGCCGGCGAGGCGGCGCCTTCCTGAACGATCTGGTTGCCCATTTCGGTGTCATCGCCGTTGCGCACGGTGACCGGGATGCCGGTCTCTTCGGTGAAACCGGCGACCCATGCCTTGGTCAGGCTCTCGTGCTGCGCGTTGTAGACCACCAGACCCACCGAGTCGGCCGCAACAGCGTGCCCGGCGCCAAGCAGCGCAGTAGCCAGCAATGCGCGCTTGAAGAAGGATGGAAGGCGTGAATTCATTCGGGCAGCTCCTGTTTTAGACGTTATGAGCAAACTTTCGCAGGAATCAATGCGAACGATTTGCAAGTGTCGAGTCGCGGCAATGTAGGCTGGCAAATGAGAAAAAAACGTCAAAGAAGCCGTTAATACTTGTCATTGCCATTCAAATTTACTGCGACTCTACACTTTTGTCTTACAACGTCATCGCTCAGGAGTGGGGATGTAGGCCACGCTCTGGTCTTCACGCCCGTGGAAGACCTGCTCGCCACGGGTGGGGGTGGTGGTGATGACCTGGTGATCCGCTTTCAGCGCATCCAGTGGCACGGCATCACCGGAGCGGTATTGCGCCACGAAAATCGTGCGTTGCGGATCCCAATGTTGCCCGCTGGTGCGTTCCAGCCAGGCGATCAGCGTCGCTGTGTCGCCATTGTGCGGGAAGTCCTGGACCGTTTCCGGCACGTAGTAAAACGGCGCACCACCGGTCTGCAGGTACATCGGTACTTTGTTGTCGACCTCGATCATGACCATGCGCCATTGATTCAACGGTGCCTGCTGACTGGCCTGTTGGCGAACCTGCTCACCAAAACGGATAACGCCACCGCCGCTGTTGGTCCACGGGTAGAGCACACCCAGTATCGCGGCGAGCAAGACAGTGGTGATACCGAATCCGATCTTCAACCCACGACCGTCACTGTTGCGGGCGGCCATGCGCCGGGTGATCCACCAGGCGCCCAGCAGTTGCGCGAAAGGCACCAGCGGCAAGACGTAATAACTACGGCGACTGCCGCTGGCGGTGAAGAACAGCATCAGCAGCGCGAGCCCTTGAATCAGCCAGCGGGTATCCGGCTCGATGTGTTTCCAGTTCCGCGCGGCGACCCACAGGGCAATTATCCAGCACGGCGCCCAGGGCAGGGTGTAGACCGGCAGGTAGATCAGGTAGGTGTAAATCGGCCCGAACTGATCGAACGGCTGGAAAAACCGCACGACGTTTTCCCGCAACACCAGTCCCAGGCCGCTTTCGCCGTAGTTCGGCTCGCCATAGAGATGCGACAACAGAAACGGCACCATGTAGAAGGCGCCGGCAACCAGCAGCGCCGCGCACAGACGCAGGTTGAGGTGACGCTTCCAGCGCTGCTCGCTGAGCAAATGCGGCAACAGCACCAGCCCGGGCAGAATGAAGCCGATCAGGCCTTTGAACAGCGACGTCAGCGACAACAGCCCGAAGAACACCAGATAACGCGAAAAGCGCGTGTCATCCGGCCCGCGCCAGTACCACCAGACCGCCGCCAGCACGCCGCACACCGTAAGAATGTCGGCGGTGGCCACCCGCGCCCAGAACACGAAGTAGAAGGTGGTCGCCAGCATCCATCCCGCGATCAGCCCGGTGCCTTTTCGAAACAATTGTTCGCCGAGCAGGTACACCAGCCACACGCTGAACCATGCGGAAATCACCGAGGACAATCGCAGCGACCAATGCCCCAGCCCACCGGTGAACCAGGAGGTGGCGGTGATCAGCCAGTACGACAGCAGCGGTTTGTCGTAATACGGACTGCCCTTGAGGTACGGGTCGAAATAGTCGCCACTTTGCAGCATCTGCAGCGCGATGTTGGCCCAGCGGGTTTCCGCGCCCCACAATTCGCGGCTGCCCAGGCCGAGCAATAACAGCAGGGCAGTCGCCGCCAACAGGAGCAGCAACGGCCCCCGGCCAGTTTTGTTCTGGATCATGGCTGGCTCTGGTTGAAGATGAGGATTTCCAGTTGGCCGCGGCGGTAATGCTTGCCGTCGATGGGCAGCAGCTCAAGCTGCTGAGCGTCCGAGGTGCTGTTGACCCGCATCACCACGCCGACCGAGCCTTTTTTGCGGGCTTCGGTCATCCACTGCCCGACACCTTCCAGACTGACTTTTCGCGAGGCCATGGCCGGGTCATCGAGACCGTACTTGAGCTCGCCAACGGTGTTGAACAGATCCACCTGCGGACGACGCAGACGCCAGGACAACGCAGACGCTGCGCCCAGATCGTTGCTGAGCAACGAAGTGGTTTCGCTCAGTTCCTGCTGGTGTTCGGCAATGAACTGGTCCGGCATCTTGCTGTTGACGATGGTCGCCGGCATGGCCGCCGGTAGCAGCGCGATGAGCAGGCCAATGCCCAGCGCCGGCATTGCCCACAGCGTCAGTGGCCGCACTATTTGCAGCGCGCCGGCGATGAGCCAGCCGAGCAGCACGATATAGCCCAGCGACAGGCTGAACATTTCGGTGTGTTCGTAAATTTCGCGGGTCGATTGCAGATAGATCAGTGCGACCAGTGCGGCAATGGCCAGCACCACGTTGACCACGCCGTTGGTACGCAAGACGCGACCGTCCTGCCGGTCGAGCCAACCCATCACGGTGTAACCCATCAGCAAGGCCAACGGCAGCAGGCACGGCATGATGTAGGTCGGGAGTTTGCCGCTGCTCGCGCTGAAAAATGCCAGCGGCAGCACAAACCACAAGGCCAGGAAGCCGATTTTCGGATCGCGTTTTTCGCGCCAGGTGCGCAGCAGTGTCGACGGCAGCAGCAGTGCCCACGGCAAGGTGGAAGCAAACAGCAGTGGCAGGTAGAACCACCATGGGCGCGCATGCTGGGCATCTTCACCGGCGGCAAAGCGGCGGATGTGTTCGTGCCAGAAGAAGAAACGCCAGAAGTCCGGTTCACGGGCATGCACGGCCAGTGCCCACGGCACGCTGACCAGCGCGGCCACTGCGACGGCAACTAACCCGTAACGCACCAGTTCGCCAAAACGCCGCTGCCAGATCATGTAGGGCAGGGCGATCAGTACCGGCAGCATCAGGGCGAGAAAACCCTTGGTCATCAAACCCATGCCGCACGCGAGTCCCAACAGCGCCCAGCCGCCCAGGCGAGCGCGCGGGGTATTGCTGTCGATGGCAAACCAGATCGCAACCAGGCTCAGGTTGACCCACAAGGTGAACTGCGGATCGAGGTTGGCATAGCCCGCCTGACCGGCGATCAGGCCGAAGCTCATATAAAGGAGGGCGCAAGCGGCGCTGATGCGCGTGTTGTTCCACAGGCGGCGCGCCAACAGATAGGCCAGCCATACGCTCACGCCGGTACTCAGCGCCGAGGCGATGCGCACGCCAAACAGGTTCTCGCCGAAAATCGCCTGGCCGATGGCGATCATCCAGTAGCCGGCAATCGGTTTTTCAAAATAGCGAATGCCCATGAAGTGCGGCGCTACCCAGTTGCCACTCTGCAGCATTTCCTGGCTGATCTGGCCATAACGGGTTTCATCCGGAATCCACAGGCCGTGGGTCATCAGTGGCAGCAGATAAAACACTACGAACGCCAGCACCAGACCGGGGATCGCAAAACGCTCGATCAAGCTGCTCTGGTGGAGGCGCGGCAAATTCAACGCCGCGTGGTGCAGCGGTTTGTTCTCAGACGTCATGACTGGACCTTGGTGCAGTACAAGTGTGCGTTTCAGTGAAGCGCCTGGCGATTTCCGTAGCAGGCGTATCACCGGGTTGGATGAATGCAGGTGCGAGCACGTCCGGTGGACGTCTCCTGTATTCAGAGAACTGGCGTGCTTCCAGCTCTAAGTTCTCTCTGGAAAGACAAGCTTTAAAATGGAATATGTCCAGTTTTCGAAACTAAAAAACATTTCTTATTACAAATTGGCGGGCGCAAATGCGCTGGCCAGAGGCTTGTCTGCGCAATACCGCAAAGTTGCGAAAAAAAGTTTGCTTATTATTTACTCATTCGTTGCCAGCCTTCGGGATTCATGATGCCAATCACTTTAAGTTGGCCTTGCGCGTCTATCCGCACTAAAACAGCACTGCCATACTCGGCAGCGACAGCCCGGGGGTAACCGGTTTGCCTTTCAAAGTCGGCGATGCAGCCGCTGTGAGTCACCAGGATCATGTTCTGCCCGGGCGTCTTGTGCGCCACCACGTCATCGCGCAGTGTCGGGCCACAGGTTTCCAGCCATTCCTGGGCTACCGCATCGTGGCCGAGCATGTAATGCGCAGTCTGCATCGTGCGCGTCAGCGGGCTGCTGAAAAACTGGGTTTTCTCCAGGCCCAGTTGCGTGAAGCCACGGCCAACAACGCCTGCAGCCACACTGCCAACTTGAGTGATACCGTCCGCCGGGCCCAGACACGTATTGGTCGAGCGGTCGCAACGTTCGGTATGACGTACCAGTGCGACGACCTCACCGGCCTGCCAGGCGTTCACCCATTCCTGGGTGGCAGAGGCGCTGGCATAGCGCAGGTTGGCGGGCGAGCGTTGCATCCAGACAAAGCCAAGAATCAGTGCAATCAGCAGCAAACCGACAGCAATGATTGCCCAGGTGCGCGGACGAGAGAGGTTCGATCTCTTGGGTGCTGATTGTATTTGTACTAATTCAACCACAACGTTGCCCCTTGTCATTCCCGAGTTCCATTCAGTACACACAGTGCAACGTAAGCTCTAGGAGGTTAGTTACTTTACGGTGGCTTGCTTGAATGGCTGCTGAACACTACGTTCAGACTCGTGTCGGAGCAGTGAAGAACATGTGAAAAATTTGCGAGGGCCAGCGTGTTTTAACTAAAACGGGTATTTGATAAACAAACTCAAATACCCGTTTTGTTTGTTTTAGGCACTTAACAACAGCGCCGGGCAAGGTGAAGCTGCGAGCGTTGGGCAGCGTCGTGGCGCTGCCCCTTGCAGCCCTGACATCAGCACTGGAGTCATTGAACCGGATGGACCTCAAGCAAAGCCTCGCCAATCGGATTGTGATTGTGTTCGCCTTGATGAGCGCTCTGGTTGCCGGTGTGTTCGCAATGGGCATTGTCGCCACCGTGCATGTCGTGGAGCACAAGTTGACCATGACCGCCCTGAACGGTGGGTTGCGCCGGTTGCTGGCGATGGACGACATCCGCCAATGGCGGCATGAGCCGGAAAAAAGCGAACTGTTTTTCTTCGAGAACGGTCCCGGCCCGATGGCGCTGGCGGAACCACTGGCGAGCCTGCCCCTGGGCTTCCAGGAGATATCGTTCAACGGTGATGACTTCTATGCCATGGTTGACGCGGTTGGCGGACGCAAATATGTGCTGCTGCGCAATCAGGAAAGTTTTGAACAGCGAGAGCACCTGCTGTTCGTCGTGGTGATCGTCGGTTTCATCCTCAGCGTCATGTTGGCCGTCGCGCTCGGCAGGTTGTTGGCGCGCCAGGTCATGGCCCCGGTGATTCGCCTGGCGGGGCAGGTGCGTCATCGCGATCAGTTGATCGCGTTGGCCCCGGCATTGCGTCCCGATTACGCCGATGATGAGGTAGGGGAGCTGGCACAGTCTTTTGACCAGACCCTTGGCCGGTTACGAGACACCCTGAATCGGGAAAAGCTCTTCACCAGTGACGTGAGCCATGAACTGCGCACGCCGTTGATGATTCTGGCCAGCTCCTGCGAGTTGTTGCTGGTCAACCCTTCGCTTGATCCGCGTTCCACTGCGCAGGTCAAACGTATTGCCCGGGCCAGCGCCGAGATGCGCCAACTGGTCGAGACCTTTTTGATGCTGGCGCGCAAACCCGAAGAGCTTGGCACCGCGTCCACCTGCACCCTCAAGGATATTGCCGATGCTCAGGTGGAAATCTGGGGGCGATTGATTCGCGAAAAAGGTCTGGAGTTTATCTACGAGCCGCAACTGGCTGGCACCACGCGATACGACCTGACGTTCTTGCAGTCGGTCATGGGCAATCTTTTGCGTAATGCCTGGCACTACACCGATCATGGCTTTGTACGGTTGACCTTGCTCAGGGACAGCTTCGTGGTTGAGGACAGTGGTATCGGAATTCCGGAAGAGAAACGCCACGCAATGTTTCAGCCATTCGTACGCGGTGATGAACAGCGTGGTGAAGGGCTTGGACTGGGGTTGTCGCTGGTGCAGCGAATCTGCAGCCATCAACGCTGGCAAGTCCAACTGGTGACTCGCGAACCCAACGGCTGCCGTTTCACCGTCACGCTTTCGGTGGCGACTCAGGAGGCCGATGGACAGGTGCGTGAATTGCCCGCCGCCTGATTGATCAGTGCCGCCAGGCGTCTGACGTTATTCTGTTGCGCCGTCACCAGTTCATCGATGCTCGGGCCTGAGGGTGTTTGCAAGGTCGAATGGCAAGTCAGCAGGCCATTGTCCGCCGCACCGCTCGGGCGCAGACGCCATTTGACGTCGATCAGTCCGTACTGGCCGGGGATCGAATCAAATCGCTGCACATCGATGCGCACCGAGACATTGCCGCGACTGCCGGTATTGCTCAGTTGATCGCTAAGCGCACTGCGCAACTCATCCGCCAGACTCGCCCCCCACCATTGGGTTTCCAGAATCGCCAGGCCGTTGTTGCCCTGGCGGATGACGATTTGCGGGCGGTCGACTTGCGGCGGCACGGTGATTCCCTCGATGGGAATCACCGTGCCGGCCCGCGTGTTGGTCAGTTGCACCGGGGTCAGGGTGTGAAAACTGATTGGCTCGCTGCGACAGGCGCCGAGCAACAGGCACGCTGCAAGCACGGTGATCTTCAACGGTGCAGCCATGGTCTGACTCCTGTGCTCAATTGCGCGGTGGTCCTTTCAGGTCCAGCGGTGCAGCGTTGTCGGGACGGCCACGGATCAGCGATTCCGGGTGGCGGCCGAGGTAGTCAGAAAGCTCACGCAGCGAACGCGACATGCGCCCGAGTTCGTCGAGTGTTTCAGTGAGTTTTTCACGCTGCGGCGAATCTTCGGCCAGTGTCGAGCTGGCCGATTGCAGGGTCTTGCTGACATCCGCCAGGGTGGTCTGCACGCCTGGCAGGGTCTTGGCGTTGAACTGTTGCAGGCCTTTGCGCAGCTCGACCAGATTGCTGTCGAGGTTGCCGGCAATCCGTTCGACCGGCAGTTTGTTGAGCTTGTCGACCATCGCTTCGAGTTTTTCCTGCAGTTGTTCGAGACTGCCGGGAACGGTCGGCAGAGCAACCGGGCGAGCCGTTGGGTCGAACGCGACTTTTTCCGCTTTGGGGAAGAAATCCAGCGCGATGTACAGTTGTCCGGTCAGCAGATTGCCGCTACGGGCCTGGGCGCGCAGGCCGTTATCGACGAAGGTGCCCAGCAGCCGAACACCGGCAGCCTCGTCGTTGGGATCGTGCTTGAATTCCGTGAGCATCTTCTTGTAGGCCTGGCCGAGGCGCTGCGGGTAAATGACGATCCCGACGTTAAGCGGGAAGGTGCGTTTTTTCGCGTCGAAATCCAGGTTGATGCCCACGACCCGACCGATCTCCATGCCGAGAAACTCCACCGGCGCATCGACCTTGAGTCCGCGCAACGACTGCTCGAAACGCAACACCATGTATTGCGCCTTGCCATTGGGCGGGGCGAGGGCGGCCTGTTGATCGGCGAACAGCTCGAAGTCCTTGTCCTCGCCTGCAGCCACATCGTTGGGACTGTAATCCGGCGCACGGAAAGCAATGCCGCCCACCAGCAGGGTCGAGAGTGATTCGGTCTTCACCGCAAAGCCGTTGGCGCCGACATTGATATCGATACCGCTGGCATTCCAGAACCGGGTGTTTTCGGTGACGAAGGCGTCGTTCGGCGAGTGAATGAACACCTCGATATCCACTCCTTTGCCTTCGGGATTGAGGGCGTAGGTGACGACCTGGCCGACCGGGATCTTGCGGTAGTAAACCGGGGAGCCGATGTCCAGCGAACCGAGATCCGGTGCGTGCAGCATGAAGCGCTTGCCCGGTTCGCCGTAGGTGATCGGTGGCGGATTTTCCAGGCCCTTGAAGTGTTTGGCGCGGTTGTTGGCCTGACCGATGTCAGCGCCGATATAGTCGCCGGAGAGCAGGGTGTCGATGCCCGAAACGCCACCGGCGCCTATGCGTGGGCGCACGACCCAGTACTGTGAGTCTTCGCGGGTGAAGGTTTCGGCCTGTTTGGACAGTTTGATGGTGGCGTCGACGCTCTTCTGGTCGCCGCTCAACTCAACGTCAGTCACCTGACCGATCACCACGTTGCGGTATTTGACCTCGGTCTTGTTGGCGGTCAGACCGCTACCGGTCTTGAAGTTGACGATGATCGTCGGGCCTTCCTGCATCACGTTGTGCACCACCAGCGAAATGCCGACCAGCACCGCCACGATCGGCACGATCCACACCAGTGAAATGCTGAAACGTCGGGTCTTGATCGGGGCTTGGCCCGGTGCTCGCGGCTCATCGGCGGCTGACGACTTCATCCATGTCCTCCTCGGTTTATCGGGCACTGAGCGCCAGGAACGCAAAAGCACTTCATCAATATAGAAGTGCTTGGCGATAGAGCAAATGTGTACAGCTCACCAGATAAGAAACAGAGTAAGGGGACAGTGATTTGTGGCGAGGGAGCTTGCTCCCGCTGGGGCGCGAAGCAGCCCTCGCTCTTCATTACCTGAAAAGCCAGGGACTGCTGCGCAGTCCAGCGGGAGCAAGCGCCCTCGCCACAAGTACGATATTGCGTTAACCGAGGATTTCCCGCAGGCGATACCAGAACATGCCCAGTGCCAGCAGTGGCGAACGCAGGGCCGGGCCGCCGGGGAAAGTCATGTGCGGCACCGCGCTGAACACGTCCATGCCCTGACTGTGGCCCGCGTGGATTGCCTCGCCCAGCAGCTTGGCGCACCAGTGCGTGACGTTCAGGCCGTGACCGGAATAACCCTGCGCGTAGAACACGTTCGGCTGCTGCTTGAGGCGCCCGACCTGCGGGAAGCGGTTGGCTGTGATGCCGATCTTGCCGCCCCATTGATAGTCGATGCGCACATCCGCCAGTTGCGGGAAGACCTTGAGCATCTTCGGTCGCATGTAGGCGGCGATGTCCGCCGGATCGCGTCCGGAATAATGGCAGGCGCCACCGAACAACAGACGCCGATCCGCCGAGAGCCGGTAGTAATCGAGGCCGACTTTCTGGTCGCACAGCGCCAGATTCTGCGGGATCAACTGCGCGGCGTGCTCCTCGGACAATGGCTCGGTGGCGATGATGTAGCTGCCGGCGGGCAGCACTTTACCGCTGAGTTGCTGTTCGAGTTCATCCAGATGCGCGTTGCAACCGAGCACCAGACTGCCGGCGCGGACGGTGCCCGTGGCGCAGCGCACCTGGACAGTTTCGCCGTGGACGATCTGCTGCACCGGGCTTTGCTCGAAAATCCGTACGCCGAGGGAGGCCGCCAGACGCGCTTCGCCCTGCACCAGGTCCAGCGGGTGCAAATGGCCGGAGCCCATGTCGACCAGACCACCGGCGTAGACGTCGGCATTCACTACTTGTTGACGGATCTGTTCGGGGGCGACCAGCCGGGTTTCATGGCGGTAGCCGAGTTCGCCGAGGCTGACTTGCTCGTCCTTGAACGCGGCGAACTGTGCAGGGGTGTTGGCCAGCTCGCAGAATCCCCAGCGCAAGTCGCACTCGATACTGTGGTCGGTGATGCGCTGTCGCACCAGTTCCACCGAATCGATCCCGGCGCGCTGCAAGTAGCGCACGCCGTCATTGCCGACATAGCGCGCGAAGCCTTCGACCTCATGACCGATGCCGCGGATCAACTGCCCACCGTTGCGCCCACTGGCGCCCCAGCCGATGCGCCGGGCTTCGATCAACACCACCGACAACCCGCGCTGCGCGAGCTCAATGGCGGTGTTGACCCCGGTGAAACCACCGCCGATCACGCAGACATCAACGCTCAGGTCACCGTCCAGCCTGGGGTAGGGAGTGGTTGCCCGCGCCGAGGCTGCGTAATAGGAGCGGGCGTGTTCCTGGGTGTACTGATTCATTTGTTCGACTTCACTTTGCTCCAGGACCGGGTCATCAGACGCATGATCGACTGGGGCGGGGTGGTGGAAATGTACAGCTTGTCGAGGACTTCCTGTGGCGGATAAACCTCTGGGTTATTCACCAGCGCCACGTCCATGTACTGTTTGGCGGCCGGGTTCGGGTTGGCGTAACCGACCGAGGCGCTGACCTTGGCGATCACTTGCGGATCGAGCAGGTAATTAATGAAGGCGTGGGCTTCCTTCGGGTTGGCGGCGTCGGCCGGAACCGCGAGCAGGTCAAACCACAGATTGGAGCCTTCCTTGGGAATGGCGTAGGCGATGTTCACGCCGTTCTTGGCTTCCTTGGCGCGGTTGGCGGCCTGGAACACGTCACCGGAATAACCGAAGGCTACGCAGATGTCACCGTTGGCCAGGTCCGAGACGTATTTGGAGGAGTGGAAGTAGGTGATGTACGGGCGGATGCTCAGCAGTTTGGCTTCAGCCTTTTTGAAGTCTTCCGGGTTCTCGCTGCGCGGATCCATGCCCATGTAGTTGAGGATGGCCGGGAACACTTCGTCAGCCGAGTCCATCATCGACACGCCGCACTGCGACAGCTTCTTGATGTTTTCCGGCTCGAACAGCACGGCCCAGGAATCGATGTGGTCGATGCCCAGCACTTGCTTGACCTTGTCGACGTTGTAACCGATGCCGTTGGTGCCCCACAGGTACGGCACCGAGTGCGCGTTTTGCGGGTCGTTTTTCTCCAGCAGCGCGAGCAGTTTCGGGTCGAGATTTTTCCAGTTCGGCAACTGCTCGCGATCCAGTTTGAGGAACGCACCGGCCTTCACCTGACGGGCAAGGAAGTGGTTGGACGGTACCACCACGTCGTAACCGGTACGCCCGGCGAGCAGCTTGCCTTCCAGGGTTTCGTTGGAGTCGAAAACGTCGTAGATCACCTTGATCCCGGTCTTGGCCTGGAAGTCGGCGAGGGTGGTTTCACCGATGTAGTCGGTCCAGTTGTAGACGCTGACCTGGGGTTGGGCCAGGGCTGCGGTGCTGCACAACATTGCCAGTGCGGCGGGGACCATGGATTTCAGTAGACGCATATCGACACCTCTTGAAGTTATTGGATTTTTTCAGGTGGTTCGCTATTCCCCTTGTGGGAGCGAGCCTGCTCGCGAAAACGGAGGGTCAGGCAACGTCGATGGTGACTGTGCTGACGCCTTCGCGAGCAGGCTCACTCCTACAGGGTTTTGGGCTGGAGTCAGACGCTCAGCAGCAGAAACTCGCGCTCCCACGAACTGATCACGCGCTTGAAGTTTTCGTGCTCGGCGCGTTTGACGGCGACGTAGCCGCGGACGAATTTGCTGCCCAGGTACTCGGCAACGGTGTCGCACTCTTCCATTTGCGTCAGCGCCTCTTCGATGGTGATCGGCAGGCGCAGGTTGCGGCGCTCGTAGGCCCGACCTTCAACGGCCGCGCTCGGCTCGATGCCTTCGACCATGCCGATGTAGCCACACAGCAAACTGGCGGCGATCGCCAGGTACGGGTTGGCGTCGGCGCCCGGCAAGCGGTTTTCCACGCGCATCGCTTCCGGGCCGGAGGTCGGCACGCGCAGGCCGACGGTGCGGTTTTCTTCTCCCCATTCGACGTTCACCGGTGCCGAGGTGTCCGGCAGGAAGCGGCGAAACGAGTTCACGTTGGGCGCGAACATCGGCAGCACTTTCGGGATGTACTTCTGCAGGCCGCCGATGTGATGCCGGAACAGGTCGCTCATCTTGCCGTCGGCGTCGGCGAAGATCGGCTTGCCGCTGGCAATTTCCACCACGCTCTGGTGCAAGTGCATGGCACTGCCGGGCTCGTCGCCAATCGGCTTGGCCATGAACGTGGCGGTGACGTTGTGCTTGAGGGCGGCTTCGCGCAGGGTGCGTTTGAACACGGTAATCTGGTCAGCCAGATCGAGGGCGTCGCCGTGACGGAAGTTGATTTCCATCTGCGCCGGCCCGTCTTCGTGGATCAGCGTGTCCAGGTCCAGACCTTGCAATTCGCACCAGTCATAGACGTCTTCAAACAGCGGATCGAATTCGTTGGCGGCGTCGATCGAGAACGACTGACGGCCACTTTCCGCACGGCCCGAACGGCCCAGCGGCGCCTTGAGTGGCAGGTCCGGGTCTTCGCAGCGCTGGGTCAGGTAGAACTCCATTTCCGGCGCGACAATCGGCTTCCAGCCTTTGTCGGTGTACAGCTGCAGGACTTTCTTCAGTACGTTGCGTGGTGACAGTTCGATCGGGTTGCCAAACTTGTCGAAGGTGTCGTGGATGACGATGGCGGTCGGCTCGATCGCCCACGGAATCACGTACACGGCGTCGGCCACCGGCTTGCAGACCATGTCGATGTCGGCCGGGTCGAGCAGGTCGTAGTAGATGTCGTCGTCGACAAAATCCCCGGTTACCGTTTGCAGCAGCACACTTTCCGGCAGGCGCATGCCTCGCTCATGCAGGAACTTGTTGGTCGGTGCGATCTTGCCGCGAGCGATGCCGGTCAGGTCGCTGACCACACATTCAACTTCGGTAATCTTGTGATCTTTCAGCCACGTGAACAGCTGATCGAAAGGGGCATTCATAAAGACCTCGTTATTGGTTTCATAGACGCCGGGGAGGGCGGGTTTCATCTTCCGCCCCTTCCCCTGTGGCGCGTTGACGACTATCTTGGGCGTGCCTTGCAGTTCCATCTATCCACTTTAAGCAGCACCAAAGCGCACCAAAAGAGTGCGCAAGGTCTCTCATGACAACGTGCAATCCGTTACAGGTTCAGGCTTTCAATACCGCTGATGTCACCGAGCAAATCCGCGCCACGCCGGGTTGGGTCCAGCATTACCAGCAGATGTCTCCCGGACATTTCGCCGGGCAGATTCGCTATCTGGATTTGCAGGGTGTGCAGGTTTACGAAGAACAGATGAACACGCGCGTCGAGCAGAATTTCAGCGCGCCGGCGGGTGCTTTGGCGTTCTGTTTTGATCGCAGCGACAACGCGCTGTACCTGCTCAACGAAGAGAGCCGCAACATCTGGATCACTCCGGAGAACTACCAGGAAATCGCCGTGGTGTTCGGCCCGGAATTCGTTCAGCAACACGGTCTGGATGTTCGGCGCCTCGAGGGTTTGTTCATGGCGCCACTGAATTGCGGGCAGAACGCCTTGTTCAGTCGCTGGTTAAGCTCGACTCTCACGAAGTTGACGCAACCCCTTGATCCGCCAAGTAAAGAGGCGCTGACCCAGCAGCTGTTGGAGGACTGTTTGTTCATCCTCGATAACGCGCAGGTGTGCCTGGATCGCGGCGGTTTACAGCGCCGCGCAGAAGAGCGAAACATCATGAAGCGCGTAGGGGAGTGGGCTGCTGATTCACCGGAGGAGACACTTAATCTGCTTGAGTTGGCGCAGGTGGCCGGCGTGTCGTTGCGACAGTTGCAACACGCGTTCAAGGCCTACACCGGGATGACACCCAGTCACTGGTTACGCCTGCGGCGGTTGAATAGCGCACACCGTGAACTGCGCCAACGCAGCCCGACGGAGACTACCGTTGCGCAAGTCGCGATGCAGTGGTCGTTCTGGCATTTGGGGCGGTTTTCCAGCAGTTATCGAGCGCTGTTCAATGAGTTGCCGAGCGAGACGCTAAAGCGGTGAAAATCGGTAAATATCGGCCATCGTCTGTTAACTACACTAAATAGATGTTTAGTTGAGTTAGAGAATATTTCACGCAGAGATTGTTAAGTGTTCATTTTCGGCGAGAGCGCCCTCAAGAGTACATACCTCTGCAGACATACGCTAGGGCGCCTTCCGGCAACTGGGAGCTTTGAAAGCCTAGGTGTGCTAGACGAATCAAGGTTCACACATGATTCAATATTACTCTGTAAACTCGTTTTTTGACTTGTTAGCTACAGCGGCTAACAAGTCAAAAAAGCGGTTAACAGAGGCGTCGGACGGGCATTCCACTGAGCTATTTATGCAATCAGGTAAGGCCGGCTTCCCAAGATATTTGGAGGTCGGAGAGCTCAATGGGATTCGAGCGAAACGGTTTCGTTGCCAAACCATCAGCGCTCACAAGGAGATCAGCGTTTTTTGAATTTTCCACTCTTGGCAACCTTGAAATCTGCGCACCAACTCCACGCTGAACGGCGCAGATTTCGCACAGCGCCGTGTTTGCAGGCGCATCTGTGACGCACAGTAATGCTACTGACTGTCCTTATGACTAATTCTGGTCCTCATCGTCAGGCTCGCGAATGGCAGAAATTAGGCGCAGCGAGTGCTGGAAGTAAAATGTGAACTCGGAGAAGAATCGTTGCTGTCTATGAATTAGTTCCGCAACTGTCCTAAAGATTACTTCCGAGGACTACGCTTGCAAGCGGTCGCTGGAGATTGAAAACGCGTGCGCAACTGGGCTGATTCTGAAATATCTTGTTACGTGTAATGTATATTATGTTAAATCAAGTATTACGCTACGCACCCTAGCACCAACACCTATCTCTATCTCGAAAAATCACCCCAGCATTTTATAGATCTCAGAAACCACCTGCCTCGTAGCGTCCTCAATCGTTCCCTCATTACGGCATAGAACCCAGCCGTGCTCCTTAATCGCGTGCTCGAACATCTCCGTACACGCCACATGCGCTGGGTGCTTCTGAATCACTGTGCCGCCCAATCCTCGCGATCGCGCCGTGGCCCTTGCCCATGAAATATCCGGATCGGTGACGACGCCGACATGCAGGTCCGGCACTCGCACGCCTCGATCTATGTTCAACTGCAGAATCTCGGCAAACGGGATGGTTTGGCGAAACGCGGCATCAGACGGATACCAGCGATCGATCAAGATAATGCTGTCCAGCGGCTGCTTCGTCAGAACGTTATGGGAGATCCAACTGCGGCTATCAGCAAGTCGCTGACACACAGCCCACTCCAGATCCCGGGAAGGATTTCTGGCCAGCGTATTAACCAGGGCCATGGTTTCACCCCTGAAAGGATCGCTTTTTCTCTCGCATAGCCGGATGACTTTCTGGTTGCCCGCCCTCAGTACTTGCGTAACGGCCTCCAACAGTGTGGTTTTGCCGGTGCCTTTGGGCCCATCCAGAGAAACGAACAGCGGACGATTCATTGTTCACGCAACCATCAAGACATTGATGACCACTCTAACCTCATTTCCGGCATTCCATTAGCGCATCCCTGCCCCTTGCTGATACTCCCGAGGCGTGCAACCAAACTCCCGCCGAAACACCGTGTGCAGATACTGCGCAGATTTGAACCCACAGCTGCGCGCAACGTCGGCAATCACTGAGTCGGTATTTTTCAGGCCGCGGGTGGCCGCTGCCAGTTTGAAACGCAGGATCTCGTCATGCACGCTGCAGCCTCGCTCGGCGCGGAAATGTGCTTCGAGTGATGAGCGCGACACGCCGACATAAGCCGCCACTTGCGCCGTTTTGATGCCTTGGCAGGCGTATTGGCGGATGAACAGCAGTGCTTGCATGACGTAGGGATTGCCCAATGGCTGGTGCAAACTCGACACCTGCACGTTGACCGCATCGGGAGGAATCAGGATTTGTGTGCCGGTGGATGGCATGCCGTGAAGCATCTGGTGGAGCAATTGCGCGGCGGTACGACCCATGGTTTCCGTGCCCTGGATGACCGAACTCAGGGGCACTCGGGTCAGGCTGCGGGTCAGCGGGTCGTTGTCGATTCCTATCAATGCCACTTGCTCCGGCACGGCGATGCCGGCGGTCAGGCAGGCTTGCAGCAACTGTCGCGCGCGGGCGTCGCTGACGGCGATGATACCGATGGGCTTGGGCAGGCTTTGCAACCAGGCGATCAGTTGTTCGACGGCGCTGTCCCACAGCGGTGCGCTGGTGCCCATGCCGCGGTAGATTTCGGCGTGCAAGCCGTCGCGCCGCATCAGTCTGCGAAAGGCTTTTTCCCGCTCCTGCGCCCATCGATTGGCCTGCGCTTCAGGCAGGCTGAAGCAGGCAAAACGCTGCAGTCCCGCTTCGATCAAATGCGAGTAAGCCAAGTTGATCAGTGCATTGTTATCGGTGGCGACGTACGGGATCGCTTTCGGATAAGCGCGCTTGTCCTCGTACGACCCCCCTACTGCTACCACCGGCATCTGAATGTCGGCCAGCGCTTCGCCAATCAGCGGATCGTCAAAGTCGGCAATGATCCCGTCACCCTGCCAGCGCTCTATCCCTTTCAAACGACAGAGAAAATCCTCTTCCAGAAACAGGTCCCAGGAGGCGCGAGTGCTGCTCAGGTAGTTGCCGATGCCGCTGATGATCCCACGGTCATAGATCTTGCTGCCGTTGAACAACAGCGCGATGCGGTGAACAGGCGGTACGGTTTTCATTGTTTTTATGCTTGTTCTGAGCCCCTTGTCACAGAGGCGATTGGCACAGACTAGGCGCCTCACCGAAGAAGCTCAATACGCAAAATCGCACCCGGTGTTGGTGCTTTTCATAATCAGCAGGCACAGGGCCGTTGCTAGTATCGAGACACCGCCAAGAACAACAAGGACAAAGTCCATGCAGTATTTCCCCGATGTCGAGCCGATTCGGTTCGAAGGCCCAAACAGCGATTCTCCCCTCTCCTTTCGTCACTACGACGCCGACAAACTCATCCTCGGCAAACCCATGCGCGAACACCTGCGTATGGCCGCCTGTTACTGGCACACGTTCGTCTGGCCGGGTTCCGATGTGTTCGGCGCGGGGACGTTCAAGCGCCCGTGGCAACACGCCGGCGACCCGATGGAGCTGGCCATAGGCAAGGCAGCCGCGGCCTTCGAATTTTTCTCCAAACTGGGTATCGACTATTACTGCTTCCATGACACGGATGTCGCCCCGGAAGGCCAGTCTCTCAAGGAGTACCGCAACCACTTCGCGCAAATGGTCGATCACCTGGAGCGACATCAGGAACAAAGCGGGATAAAGCTGTTGTGGGGCACCGCCAATTGCTTCAGCAACCCGCGTTTCGCCGCGGGTGCCGCGAGCAACCCGGATCCGGAAGTGTTCGCCTGCGCCGCTGCCCAGGTGTTCAGCGCGATGAACGCGACCCATCGCCTGAAAGGCGCCAACTACGTGTTGTGGGGCGGCCGCGAGGGCTACGAAACTCTGCTCAACACGGACTTGAAGCGTGAACGCGAACAACTGGGCCGCTTCATGCGCATGGTGGTCGAGCACAAGCACAAGATCGGTTTCACCGGCGACCTGCTGATCGAACCCAAGCCGCAAGAGCCGACCAAGCATCAATACGATTACGACAGCGCCACTGTGTTCGGCTTTCTCCAGCAGTACGGACTGGAGCACGAAATCAAGGTCAACATCGAGGCTAACCACGCGACGCTGGCCGGGCATAGCTTCCATCACGAGATTGCGACGGCCGTCTCGCTGGGGATTTTTGGCAGCATCGACGCCAACCGTGGTGATCCGCAAAACGGCTGGGACACCGACCAGTTCCCCAACAGCGTCGAAGAAATGACCCTGGCCACCTATGAAATCCTCAAGGCTGGCGGGTTCAAGAATGGCGGATTCAACTTTGACTCCAAGGTGCGTCGGCAAAGCCTCGATCAGATCGATCTGTTCCATGGCCACGTCGGCGCCATGGACGTTCTCGCCCTGTCTCTGGAACGGGCAGCGGCCATGGTGCAGAACGACCAGCTGCAACGGCTCAAGGATCAACGCTACGCCGGTTGGAAGCAGCCGTTCGGGCAGGCGGTGATGGCGGGTGACTTCAATCTTGAGTCCTTGGCCGAGCACGCGTTCACCAACGAGTTGAACCCGCAAGCCGTCAGCGGCCGGCAGGAAATGCTCGAGAACATCGTTAACCGGTTTATCTATCGCTGAACGCTACGAGACTCTGCCGGCGCAACGACGCGGTGACAATTGCACGACAAATCTGTGCCTGCAGCGCCTGCGGATTCTCTACAGTTTTACCAGCCCGATACTCATCGTCAGGCCGTGTCTTTCCAACAACAATAAAAGGACGCCCCACCATGAAGAACGTAAAACGCACGTTATTGGCCACTGCCCTGGCATTGCTGTCACTGCCAGTGATGGCTGACGCTGCCCACCCGAAAATCGGTTTCTCCATTGATGATCTGCGCCTGGAGCGCTGGTCGCGTGACCGCGACTATTTCGTCGCGGCGGCAGAAAAAATGGACGCCAAGGTCTTCGTGCAGTCGGCCGATGCCAACGAGCAAAAGCAGATTTCCCAGATCGAAAACCTTATTTCCCGAGGCGTCGATGTCATTGTCATCGTGCCGTTCAACGCCACGGTGCTGACCAACGCGGTGGCTGAAGCGAAGAAAGCCGGGATCAAAGTCGTGTCCTACGATCGCCTGATCCTCAATGCCGATGTTGACGCCTATATTTCCTTCGATAACGAGAAAGTCGGCGAGATGCAGGCCAGCGGCGTGCTGAAAGCTGCGCCCAAGGGCAATTACTTTTTGCTCGGTGGTGCGCCCACCGACAACAACGCAAAAATACTGCGCGAGGGTCAGATGAAAGTGCTGCAGCCGGCCATCGACAAGGGCGATATCAAGATAGTCGGCCAGCAGTGGGTGAAGGAATGGAACCCTACCGAGGCGCTGAGCATTGTTGAAAACGCCCTGACCCGCAACGACAACAAAATCGACGGCATTGTCGCCTCCAACGACGCCACGGCGGGCGGTGCCATTCAGGCACTGGCGGCGCAGCAACTGGCTGGCAAGGTACCGATTTCCGGGCAGGATGCTGACCTCGCTGCGGTCAAGCGCGTGATCGCCGGCACACAAACCATGACCGTGTACAAGCCGCTCAAACTGATTGCCTCAGAAGCAGCCAAGCTCTCGGTGCAACTGGCGCGCAACGAAAAACCCGCCTTCAGCTCGCAGTACGACAACGGCAGCAAAAAAGTCGACACCATCCTGCTCACGCCAACCCCGCTGACCAAGGACAACATCGACCTGCTCGAACAGGACGGCTTCTACACCAAGGCGCAAATCGCCGGGAAGTGATCACATCACAAACTCCGGTTATGCGAAAACCCTTGTGGGAGCGAGCTTGCTCCCACACAGGTTCAGTGGTGTGTGAGTCTTTGATATACGAGCCCTCTCCATGTCCGACTATCTGCTGCAAATGAACGGCATCGTCAAAACCTTCGGTGGTGTCAAAGCACTCAACGGCATCGACATCAAGGTCAAACCGGGTGAATGCGTTGGCCTGTGCGGCGAGAATGGCGCCGGCAAGTCCACGCTGATGAAGATCCTTTCGGCGGTTTACCCGCACGGCACCTGGGACGGTGAAATCCTCTGGGACGGGCGACCGCTCAGAGCGCAATCGATCAGCGAAACGGAAGCCGCCGGCATCGTCATCATTCACCAGGAACTGACGCTGGTGCCCGACCTGTCGGTGGCTGAAAACATTTTCATGGGCCATGAACTGACGCTGCCCGGCGGACGCATGAATTACCCGGCGATGATCCACCGCGCCGAAGCCCTGATGCGCGAATTGAAAGTGCCGGACATGAACGTATCGCTGCCGGTGTCGCAGTACGGCGGTGGCTATCAGCAACTGGTGGAAATCGCCAAGGCCCTGAACAAAAAGGCCCGCCTGCTGATCCTCGACGAGCCCTCATCGGCTTTGAGCCGTTCGGAAATCGAGGTGTTGCTGGACATCATCCGCGACCTCAAAGCCAAAGGCGTCGCCTGCGTCTATATCTCGCACAAGCTCGATGAAGTGGCCGCCGTGTGCGACACCATTTCAGTGATCCGCGATGGCAAACATATCGCCACCACCGCGATGGCCGATATGGATATTGCGCAGATCATCACCCAGATGGTCGGGCGGGAAATGAGCAACCTCTACCCCACCGAGCCACACGCCATCGGCGAAGTGATTTTCGAGGCCCTTCATATCACCTGCTACGACGTCGACAACCCCAGGCGCAAACGGGTCGACGATATTTCCTTCGTCCTCAAACGCGGCGAAATCCTCGGTATCGCCGGGCTGGTCGGTGCCGGCCGTACCGAACTGGTAACCGCACTGTTCGGCGCTTACCCCGGCCGCCACGAGGGCGAAGTCTGGCTGGACGGACAACCCATCGACACGCGCACGCCGCTCAAATCGATCCGTGCCGGCCTGTGCCTGGTGCCGGAGGACCGCAAGCGCCAAGGCATCATTCCAGACCTGGGCGTCGGCCAGAACATCACCCTCGCCGTGCTGGACAACTACTCGAAACTGACCCGTATCGATGCCGAAGCCGAACTGGGCTGCATCGATCAGGAAATCTCGCGCCTGCACCTCAAGACCGCAAGTCCGTTCCTGCCGATCACCAGTCTGTCGGGGGGTAATCAACAAAAAGCCGTCCTGGCGAAGATGCTGCTGGCCCAACCGCGGGTGCTGATTCTCGATGAGCCGACCCGAGGCGTGGACGTCGGCGCCAAATACGAAATCTACAAATTGATGGGCGCGCTGGCTGCCGCAGGCGTGTCGATCATCATGGTGTCGTCGGAGCTGGCCGAAGTGCTCGGCGTTTCCGACCGCGTGCTGGTGATCGGCGAAGGCCAGTTGCGTGGCGACTTCATCAACCATGACCTCACCCAGGAACAGGTGCTCGCCGCCGCCCTCAGCCAGCCTGGCAGCCATAACAATAATGATCGGAAATCCGCGTAAATGAATCAGGTCAAACAACTGTTCACCCGCTACAAAATGCTCGCGCTGGTGTTTGCCGTGGTGCTGATCTGGCTGTTTTTCAGCTGGCAGACCGAAGGCGGATTCCTGACCCCGCGCAACCTCTCCAATCTGCTGCGTCAGATGTCGATTACCGGCATTCTCGCTTGCGGCATGGTGCTGGTGATCATCAGCGGCGAGATCGATTTGTCGGTCGGCTCTTTGCTCGGCCTGCTCGGTGGCCTCGCGGCCATTCTCGATGTGGTCTACCACATTCCTCTGCTGGCTAACCTGAGCCTGGTCGCGCTGTGCGGACTGCTGATCGGCCTTGCCAACGGCTACATGGCGGCTTACCTGCGCATCCCCTCATTCATTGTCGGGCTGGGCGGCATGTTGGCGTTTCGCGGGATTCTGCTGGGGATTACCGGCGGCACGACCATTGCGCCGGTATCGCCGGAACTCGTCTACATCGGCCAGGGCTACCTGCCCCACGCGATCGGCACTGGGCTGGGCGTTGTGCTGTTCGCGCTGACGGTGTTCCTCACTTGGAAACAACGGCGCAATCGTGCCCTTCACGGGCTGGCGGCGCATTCATTGGTGCGTGACGTCATCCGCGTGTTAGTGATCGGCGCCGTGCTGGCCGGCTTCGTGCAGACGCTCAACAGCTACGATGGCATTCCCGTGCCGGTCTTGCTGCTGCTGATTCTGTTGGGCGTGTTCAGTTACGTGACCAGTCAGACCGTGTTCGGGCGGCGCGTGTACGCCGTGGGCAGCAACATGGAAGCGACGCGCCTGTCCGGTATCAATGTGCAGGCTGTGAAGCTGTGGATTTTCGGGATCATGGGCGTGATGTGCGCCCTCGCCGGCGTGGTCAACACCGCGCGCCTCGCCGCCGGCTCGCCTTCGGCCGGCAGCATGGGCGAACTCGACGCCATCGCCGCCTGCTTCATCGGCGGCACCTCCATGCGCGGTGGCTCCGGCACGGTGTACGGCGCCCTGCTCGGTGCGCTGGTCATCACCAGCCTGGACAACGGCATGTCCATGCTCGATGTCGACAGCTATTGGCAGATGATCGTCAAGGGCAGCATTCTGGTGTTGGCCGTTTGGGTGGATGTGAGTACGCGGACCGGGCGCCGTTGAGCCACAGAGGGCTGTCTCAGGTACGTGCTTCGGTGCGCAGCCTGTTGACCATTTTCATCGTGTTCAGCAGCGTCAATCTGGCAGGGTTTTATCGCGGGTGATCGTCCTGCTGCCGTTGTCCTCGACGCTGCTCGCGGTGAGGTTGTTTCTGCTCGGCGGCGGTGTTACTCCACCCCGGGCAACCTTGTCATTTGCCCAGGCTTGAGGCAGGGTCGATATCACTACATCCCTGCCAAAGGAGTTACGCCATGTCAAAGCTCTATCCCGGTATCGATCCTGAGGGGCTGGTCGAGTACTCAGTGGTCTACACCGACCGCTCGCTTAACCACATGTCGCAGTCTTTTCAAGGCGTGATGAAGAATATTTCCAAGACCCTGAAACAGGTCTACAACGCCGAGGCTGTTGCGGTGGTGCCGGGCAGTGGCACATTCGGCATGGAAGCAGTGGCGCGGCAGTTCGCCACCGGCCAGCCATGCCTGGTGATACGCAACGGCTGGTTCAGTTATCGCTGGAGCCAGATCCTTGAGATGGGCAACATCCCGGCAGCTACCACGGTGCTCAAGGCCCGTCCGGTCGAGACGGGTCGCCAGGCAGCCTACGCCCCGCCGCCGCTGGACGAAGTGCTGGCAGCCATTGCGGCGCAGAAGCCGCAGGTGGTGTTCGCGCCCCACGTTGAAACGTCCTCCGGAATCATCCTGCCCGACGAGTACCTGCGAGCGGTCGGCGACGCCGTGCATGCGGTGGGCGGTCTGTTCGTGCTGGACTGCATCGCCTCGGGCACGATTTGGGTGGATATGCACAAATGCGCCGTCGACCTGCTGATCAGCGCACCGCAGAAAGGCTGGAGCGCCTCCCCTTGCTGCGCCCTGGTGATGTTCAGTGCTCTGGCCCTTGAACGCATCGAGCAGACACAAAGCAGCAGCTTCGCCTGCGACCTGAAAAAGTGGCTGCAGATCATGCAGGCCTACGAACAGGGCGGACATGCCTATCACGCAACCATGCCCAGCGATTCCCTCGCGCGGTTTAACGACGTGATGAAAGAGACGCAAGCCTACGGTTTCGACAAGATCCGCGACGAACAACAGGCGCTGGGTGATCGGGTACGCGCCATGTTGACCGGCAATGGCTTCAAAAGCGTGGCCGCTGCCGGCTTTCAAGCCCCGGGCGTCGTGGTGAGCTACACCGATGATGCCGACATCAAGAACGGCAAGAAATTTGCCGAGCACGGTCTGCAGATCGCCGCCGGAGTGCCGTTGCAATGCGATGAACCGGCCGACTTCCAGACCTTCCGTATCGGGCTGTTCGGACTCGAGAAGCTGCAGAATATCGAGCGCACGGTCAGCACGCTTGAGCAGGCACTCGACGAGGTGATGGTTGACTAGCCCTCATCTTGCCCTTGGTTGATTTTAGCGACAGCAGCTTGGCTGCCGTCGCGGTCAGCCACCAACGCCGCGAACGGATGGCGACCTCCGGCTTCATTAGGCCACTACCCGTTCGCCGCTCGCTCTCTATGAAAGAAGTGCTCTCAGCGGCGCCGGAATGGATATAACTTCCTTACTCTCCGGTGAGATACATACATGGGTGACATTCGCCGTAAAAGCCAATACGCCCTCACCTAGAAAACCCTCAACCAAAAAGGTAAAAGAGTGTTCCCCCAGCCTGGCCACACCAACCTTTATAATCATTTCATCATCCCACGTCACCGGGCTCAGCAACTCAATCGACATCGCGCGCACCGGCGGCAATATATTAAAACCCATTAAAGTTCGAAGCCCCGGAGCGCCCACCCACCGATCAAGCGCTACGCCAATAGCCTCTACAGCAAAATATGAGAACCGGGGAGTGTAAACCACCCCTGCCGGATCACAATCTCCGAACAAAACAGTTCGATTTACAAAAACTGCATCCGGCATTAATTCATCCCTATGGTTATTGCTTGCCCGAGTCGTCGGCACCTTGTTTTAGTATTGCAACAGGTGCCGATCTTCATTAACAGCCAACAGGTCAGCTGAAGACGTGTTGGCCGAACGCTTCAATTTTAAAACCAGGTCTCCATCTGTATGCCGTACTGCCATACACCTCCAGCATGGAAGTCAGTCATGCCAAAGGCGTCTGTGGTACTGAATCTGTCCAGATCCGAAGACCAGTTCATGAAGCTTGCGAACACTCGCAATTCGGGACGCGTGAGAAGATCTGCGACGTCAAGTTTGAAAGTCGGAGCGACCGTGAATTTCCAGAAGTTACCGTCGACCGCATTACGTTGCAGATAGCCCTTGGGGTCGAGGTTCATGGTTTGCCAGCTCATTTCGTAGGCCATTTCGAAGTTGCTGTTGATTCTGTTAGCCAATCGCACGTTCAGGGTCAGCCAGCGGTAGTCGTCACCTTTGACGTATCTATCCTTGCTCTGTTCGGCCAGCAAGCTGGGCCCGATGCGCCAGTCAGACGCAAGAGGCGTTTCACCGTAAAGCGCCAGCCGCAGCGCGCGGGCGTCATCAATCAGTTCACCGTCCGAGCCAACGTTCTTGACCTCTGCCCCCAGACCTTGCCCATAGAGCAGCGCCGTTTTGAAGAAACCTTCTCTGCCAAAAAAGGTTTTCTGGTGGTTGGCCAGCATGCTGTGCAAGCCGGAATCCGCAGGCGTCAAGCCGGCTTTATTGGTGCGGGTACCGAAATCGTTTTTCTTTGCGCCGATGGCGTTGTACATCCACTGCCACTGGCCATCGTCGAAGAACTGGTTGGAGGTCAGGATGTAGCTTTCCACATCGGCATTAATACCGCCTTGACTGAAATCGCCGTAGCTACGACCAATCAAGGAGTAATTCGAGCGCCAGTTCTTGCTCATCTGCACATCGTAAATTCCCCCGCCGGTGCCGGCCAGGTAAACGACGTCCGAGTCGAGCCAGTGGATATCGAAATTGTCTCTGTCGAATCGCTTGCCAGCCCACAGCGTGGCGTTCTCGAACACTGAATTGCCTTTGAACGCAGCGACATGGTCGAGCGTTGTGAATACCTGGCGTACGTTCAGTTTGCTTTCGTCGGCCGTCCAGTCATTGGAACTTTCCACACCGTCGGCGATTGAAACCGTGAATTTGGCACGGGTACCGTTTTGCGCATGGATTTCTTTCGACAGGTCTATACGCACGTAGGTGTCGTCTTCGTTGCCGAGTCGTCCGACTGCCCCACCCACCGAGCCGGCCGGCGTTGTGTAAGGGCCGCCACGGCCACCCCCCAGCCCCTCGTCGACCAGCAATCCGGAGCGGGCATAACCGTTGAAGCTGAACCCATCGGTGAGGTGGCCGGTATTGCCCTCCTTCTCCAGGCTTTGCTGGCGGGCTTCGAGTTTTGCCAACCGGGTATCCAAAGCAGGCGCCGAAATTGCTGTCGCAGTAGAGGCGGCGGGCGGCAAGGTAGACGTTGAAAGTTTGATCTGCTGCAGTTCCCTGGCAAGTGCCTGGGTCTGCTGTTCGGCTGCGGCTGCACGCTTTTCCGCTGCGCTGGCACGGGCTTCAAACGCGGCCATGCGTTCTTCCAGAGTCGCGGCCTGAGAGGTCGCTGCCGTTGTGCCGAGCACACCTGCCAGTAGCCAGCCTGTTGCTTTCTGCATGTGAAAATCCCTGTTTTGTTTTTATTGTTTGTTGACGCAAGTAGTCGTTTTTTGCGTGCGTTGCGAGTTGTCGCAATCGACGAAAAAAAGGGTGCCTCATCGCAAATACGCTGCTACATTTGGCGATGTTAACGTTAACTTTTCTAAAAACAAAAATAAAGGACGCTCGATGAAACACCTGAAATCGCTCCTGCCCAGCGCATTGATCACCCTGTGTGCCGCACTTCCATCCGTATCGAGCGCAGCCGATCTGACGATCTCGTGCGGTGCGGTGGGTGCGGAGTTACAACTGTGCAAGGAGGCCGTCGAGACGTGGTCGAAGCAGACCGGCAACAACGTTGAAGTGGTTTCCACGCCTAACTCGGCGACCGAGCGGTTGTCGTTCTACCAGCAGATCCTCAGCGCGCAGTCCACTGACATCGACATCATTCAAATCGATATGGTGTGGCCGGGAATGCTGGCCAAACATCTGATGGATCTGCGTGAGGTGCTTCCAGCCAACGCGACCGAAGGCTACTTCCAGGCACAGGTCGATAACGCCACGGTAAACGGACGGCTGGTGACGATGCCGTGGTTCACCGACTCGGGCCTGTTGTATTACCGCAAAGACTTGCTCGAGAAATACAACAAACAGGTTCCCCAGACTTGGGAGGAAATGACCGCTACCGCCAGGGATGTTCAGCAGGCTGAGCGCAATGCCGGGAACGCCAACGTGTGGGGTTACATCTTTCAGGGACGCGCATACGAGGGCCTGACGTGTAATGCGCTGGAGTGGATCAGCAGCCAACCGGAAGGCGGGCTGGTCAATCCACAAGGCGACATCGTGGTCAACAGTCAGGCCTCAAAAGCGGCTTTGACCCTGGCGAAAAGCTGGGTGGGAGACATCTCCCCGCGTGGCGTACTGAACTACACCGAGGAAGAAGGCCGGGGTGTATTCCAGTCGGGCAATGCGCTGTTCATGCGTAACTGGCCTTATGTCTGGGCCCTGGTGCAAAGCCAGGACAGCGCCGTAAAAGACAAGGTCGGGGTCGCCCCCCTGCCCCGCGGCGGCGAGACCGGCCGCCATGCATCCACCCTCGGTGGCTGGGGCCTGGCGGTATCGCGCTACAGCGCCCATCCCCAACTTGCCGCCGAATTGGTGAGCTACCTGACCCGTGCTCAAGAGCAAAAACGGCGCGCCCTGATAGGCGCCTATAACCCGGTTATCGAGTCGCTGTATCAAGATCCCGAGCTGCTCGCGGCCATGCCTTATTACGCTCAGTTGCACAGCATTCTCAACGACGGGGTCATGCGCCCCGCTTCGATCACCGCCGATCGCTATCCACGGGTCTCCAATGCGTTCTTCGATCGAGTGCATGGGGTGCTGGCGGGCGAGTTGCCTGTCGATCAGGCGCTGGTCGAACTGGAAAGCGAACTCACGCGCATCAAACGCCGGAACTGGTAGGCCACAAGGAAGGAAATCACCATGTCTGTCTCTACTACCCATGCATCCTGTGACGAGCGCCTGCTCACCAGGGAAACGCCCATACAGCGTCGCCGAGTACGTGCCGCCTGGCTGTTTCTGACACCGATGTTGCTGTGTCTGACCCTGGTGGCGGCCTGGCCGCTACTGCGCACATTCTGGTTCAGCCTGACCGACGCCAGCCTGGCGGACACCGGTGGCGCAACCTTCATTGGCTTGAGCAATTATCTGTTCCACGACGGTTCCAGCTGGTCGGGCATCCTCGTCGATCCACAATGGTGGAACGCTGTGCGCAACACGTTGTATTTCACTGTGGTGTCGGTGGGGCTGGAAGTCGTCCTTGGGCTGTTGGTGGCGTTGCTGTTGAACATCAAGTTCACTGGCCGCTCCCTCGTGCGCGCGTTGATTCTGATTCCCTGGGCGATTCCGACCATTGTCTCGGCGAAGATCTGGTCATGGATGCTGAATGACCAGTTCGGCATCATCAATCACCTGATGCTGAGCCTCGGCCTGATTGACGCACCTCTGGCCTGGACGGCAGATGCGGATCTGTCGATGTGGGCAGTGATCATCGTCGACGTGTGGAAGACCGTCCCGTTTGTCACGCTACTGATGTTGGCGGCGTTGCAGATGTTGCCGAGCGATTGCTACGAAGCCGCCAGGGTCGATGGCATTCATCCGCTGAAAGTATTCTGGCGCGTCACGCTTCCCCTGTTGATGCCTGCACTGCTGGTGGCGGCGATCTTCCGCATCCTCGATTCCCTGCGGGTATTCGACGTGATTTATGTGCTGACCTCGAACTCGTCGAGCACCATGAGCATGTCGGTGTATGCCCGCCAGCACCTGGTGGAGTTCCAGGACGTCGGTTACGGCAGCGCGGCCTCGACGCTGCTGTTTCTGGTCGTTGCGGTGATCGCCATGCTTTATCTCTACCTCGGACGTCGTCAACTGGAGGTCCGGTCATGAACCTGCGCCTACTGAAAAAATTGCTGTTGCGCCTCGGATTCTGGTGTCTGATCGGAGTTTTGCTGCTGTATGCGGTCTTCCCTTTCTACTACGCCATCGTGACTTCGCTGAAACCGTCGAGCGCCTTGTTCGAGGTGAGCTACTGGATCGCAAACCCGGACTTCTCCAATTACGCGGCGGTCCTTCACCAAGCCTCATTCCTGCGGGCAATTGGTAATTCGCTGGTGGTTGCGCTGTGCGTGGTGACGCTGGCGCTGTTCCTCAGCCTGACCGCTGCCTATGCCTTGGGCCGGGTGAAATTCCGTGGGCGTGGCACGGTCTTGATGATAGTTCTTGGGGTGTCGATGTTTCCTCAGGTCGCGGTGCTGTCGGGGCTGTTCGAAGTGATCCGTGCCCTGGGCCTGTACAACACGTCCTGGGCGTTGATCCTGAGCTACACGATTTTTACCCTGCCGTTCACCGTCTGGGTGCTGACCACGTTCATGGGGCAATTGCCCCATGAACTGGAGGAAGCGGCAATCATGGATGGCGCCTCGCCTTGGGTCACGCTGACCCGCGTGCTGTTGCCGCTGCTCTGGCCCGCCCTGGTCACCACTGGTTTATTGGCCTTCATCGCCGCGTGGAACGAGTTCCTGTTTGCCCTGACCTTCACCCTCACCGACACCCAACGCACGGTGCCGGTCGCCATCGCCTTGATTTCTGGCGGCAGCCCCCATGAGTTGCCTTGGGGCTTGTTGATGGCTGCGTCGGTGCTGGTCACCGTCCCACTGGTGATTCTGGTGCTGATCTTCCAGCGCCGAATCGTTTCCGGTCTCACTGCCGGCGCGTTAAAGGGTTGATGCCCAACAAATACAAGGAACAGCATCGTGATCAAATTGAAACTGGACAACGTGAACAAACAACTGGGCGGCGTGCGGATTCTTCGCGACATCAACCTGGAGATCGCTGCGGGTGAGTTCGTGGTGTTCGTCGGCCCTTCGGGCTGCGGAAAGTCGACTCTGCTGCGGCTGATCGCCGGGCTGGATTCGATCTGCACCGGCGACCTGCTGATAGACGGGCGGCGGGTCAACGACCTGGAGCCGCGCGAACGTGGCGTCGGCATGGTGTTTCAGTCTTATGCGCTGTACCCGCACATGAGCGTCTACGACAACATCAGTTTTGGTCTCAAACTGGCCAAGACGGAAAAGACCAGCCTGCGCGAGCGCGTGCTGAAAACTGCGCAGATTCTGCAATTGGACAACCTGCTGCAACGCAAGCCAAAGGAACTGTCCGGAGGCCAGCGTCAGCGTGTGGCGATGGGCAGAGCCATGGCGCGGGAACCGGACATTTTGTTGTTCGATGAGCCGCTTTCCAACCTGGATGCTTCCTTGCGGGTGCAGATGCGCAACGAAATCGCCCGACTGCATGACCGACTGGGCTCGACCATGATCTACGTCACCCACGATCAGGTGGAAGCGATGACCCTGGCCGACAAAATTGTCGTGCTCAATGGCGGTCGCGTTGAGCAGATCGGCTCACCGCGCGAACTTTATGAACGCCCGGCCAGCCGCTTTGTCGCCGGTTTTCTCGGTTCGCCCAGAATGAATTTTCTACCGGCGCGCCTGCATGCCCCGGGCGAAACCAGCCGGGTCGATACTCCCGTTTTGGGTATGGCCGCCCTGCCCTTCGACAGCTCGGATCTGGCGGCGGGCACGCTGATGAGCCTGGGGATTCGCCCGGAGCACGTATCGCTCAAAGCGGCGGAAGAAACCGCCGGCATCGTCGTGACCGGGGTCGAATACCTGGGCAGCGAAACGTATGTGCACCTCGAAACAGGTCAGGACGAGCCACTGATCTGTCGTTGCGAGGTCAGCGCCGGCTGGCAGGCAGGTGATCGGGTCGAACTGCAACTGGACACAGACCACCTGCACCTGTTCGACGCCGACGGTACGGCCTTGAAACGCCACCCACACGCCATTGGAAACCTGCCGGATGACATTCCTCTGCGCTCAGTCCGCGCACGCGCCCTATGACCTTGTCTTTGAATACCATGAGCGACCCGATGTCTTCTTCCCTTGACCTTGCGCAGCGTGCGCTGAGTGACGGCGTGTCTCGCGTCATCCACGATTATCGCCCCGGCTATCATATTGCCCCGCCGGCAGGCTGGATGAACGACCCTAACGGAGTCGTGTACTTTCGTGGCGAATACCACGTGTTCTATCAGCATTACCCCTTCGACGCGAAATGGGGCCCTATGTATTGGGGCCACGCCAAGAGTGCCGATCTGGTTCATTGGCAGCACCTGCCCATTGCGCTGGCCCCCGGCGATGACTTCGACCGTGACGGTTGTTTTTCCGGTAGCGCCGTGGTGTGTGGCGATACCCTGGCCCTGATCTACACCGGGCACACCTGGCTGGGGGAAGTGGGTGACGAGCGCTTCATCCGTCAAGTGCAGTGCCTGGCCACCAGTAGCGATGGCATCCGCTTCGTCAAACAGGGCGCCGTCATCGACACCGCGCCGCAAGACACCATCATGCACTTCCGCGACCCCAAGGTATGGCAGGAAGATGACTATTGGTACCTGATCGCCGGCGCACGTCTGGGCGATGTGCCGCTGCTGCCGTTGTACCGTTCCACGGATCTGCACGTCTGGGAGTTCCTTGACTATGTGTCCGGCGGCAGCGAGGGCGATGGCTACATGTGGGAATGCCCGGATCTGTTTCGACTGAGTGGACGCGATGTACTGCTGTACTCGCCCCAAGGCATGCAAGCCGAAGGTTACGACCGGCTCAACAAGTACCAGACGGGTTATCGAGTGGGCCGACTCGATAGCGAATGGCACTTCACGGGAGGGCCTTTTATCGAACTGGATAACGGCCATGATTTCTATGCGGCACAAACGCTACTGGCCGCTGATGGTCGGCGCCTTGTGTGGGCGTGGCTCGACATGTGGGAAAGCCCGATGCCGAGCCAGGACCATCACTGGTGCGGCATGCTCGGTTTGCCGCGCGAACTTGAACTGTGCGCCGATCGCCTTCGCGTGTATCCGGCGCGGGAGCTCACCGCCCTACGCAAGGCGCCATTGCCGAATACGCTCTGGTGGGATGGGACGGGGTCCCGGTGGGTGCCGGACGTGAAAGGCGACATGCTCGAAATCCATGTGCATCTGGATTTGCTCGGTTGCACCGACGGCCACTTGGGTGTTGCTTTGCGTTGCAGCGACGATGGTCGTGAAGAAACCCTGCTCTACTACGATGCATCATTGCATCGCCTGGTGCTTGACCGTAGCCGCTCGGGTGCGCAAGTCACCGGCCAGCGCAGCGTATCGATAGACCGGGCACAAGAGCGACTTGAACTGCGCGTGTTCCTCGATCGCTCGTCCATCGAGGTATTCGACGAAAACGGGCGCTTCAGCCTCAGCAGTCGCCTCTATCCGCGGCCTGACAGTCTGGGCGTGAAGCTTCTGGCTAACGGGAGTGGCGGGCGTGTCTCGATTGCCAAAGCGTGGTCTCTCGGTTCTGGATGGTTATGAGCGGCGTCATGCGGGTCGCGAGAAGCCGGGGCCATGTGTCATGATTCGGCGTCAACCTGACCGATTTCGCCTCACATGACTTCAGTGAAAGACGTTGCACAGCTGGCCGGCGTGTCCCTGATGACGGTTTCTCGCGCGCTCAATACGCCGGAAAAATTGAGCGCCGAAACCCTTCTGCGGGTGCGTCGGGCCATTGATGAACTGCAATTCGTACCGAGCCTGTCAGCGCGCAAAATGCGCGGCGACAACCTGCAGTCGCGAACCATCGGTGTGTTCGCGCTGGACACTGCGACCACACCCTTCGCGGTCGAGTTGCTGCTGTCCATTGAGCAGACCGCGCAGCAAGCAGGCTGGAATGTCTTTATCCTCAACCTGCTAAGCAACCCGCCCACCGACCAGAACATCGACCTGATGCTGTCGCATCGTCCGGACGGCTTGATCTTCAGCGCCATGGGGTTTCGCCAGGTGTCCATTCCCGAGCGATTGAAGAGCAAGCCCTTGGTGCTCGCCAATTGCCTGGCAGATGACAGCCGTCTCGTCAGCTATGTACCAGACGACGAAATGGGACAGTATCGGGCCGTACACCACGCGTTGAACCTCGGTTATACACGCCCTCTGTGTATCAACCTGCCCAAACAAAGCCTGGCCTGGGGGCTGCGACAAAAAGGCCTGCAGCGTGCCTGCCAGGCATTCGGTCTGGCGCCTGACGCGCTCCTGCAATACGACCTTTCCGATCACGATGCCTACAGTGAAACAGCCGCTATCCTCGACCGGCACATCATTGAGGGGCGTCCCCAATTTGACATTCTGATCTGTGGCAACGACCGCATTGCCTTTTGTGCCTATCAGCTGTTGTTGGGCCGTGGCCTGAACATTCCCGACGATGTCGCGGTGCTCGGCTATGACAACATGATCGGTATTGCCGAGCTGTTCATTCCACCGCTGACCACGGTGCAATTGCCCTACTACGAGATCGGTCGCAAGGCTGTACGGCACCTGATCGAGACCCTCGACGTATCGGGCGCCCAACCAGTTGATTGTCCACTGGTGGTCAGGGCATCACTGTAATTATGAATCGGTGCCGAGAAAACACGCTTCGGGCACTGCTTGAACACCGGGGCCCGCACGCCAAGGCCGTGGTCTGGGCGCACAACTCTCATATCGGCAACGCGGCCGCGACGGAAATGGGCTGGAAGGGGCAGTTCAACATCGGTCAGCTGTGCCGCAGTGCTTATGGGCGCGATGCTGTTCTGATCGGTATGAGTACCGACCGTGGCAAGGTGGCTGCGGCCGATGACTGGGACGGCGACATGCTCATCAAGGACATCCGGCCCTCCCGCCCGGACAGTTGGGAGCATCAGTTCCTCAAGGCCGGTGTGCCGGCGTCATTGACCGACTGGCGAGACCCGGCGCGCAATGAGCTGCGCCGGGTGTTGTCCAAACCCTTGCTGGAACGGGCCATCGGGGTGATTTACCGCCCTGAAACCGAGCGTGGCAGTCACTACTTCGAAGCGATGTTGGCCGATCAATTCGATGCCATGATCTGGATTGAACAGACCCAACCCGTGACAGCACTGGCGCTGCCGAAAAGTCAGCGACTCGAGCCGGAAGACGAAACCTATCCGTTTGGCGTGTGAGGCCGCTCAGGCGCTGTCAATCGGGCCCGTGCAGATGCTTCTCGAACCAGTCTCCAGCGAGTCTGGCGACCTCTTCAAGGGCTCCCGGTTCTTCAAAAAGATGGGTTGCGCCCGCCACGACTTTGTACGACTCAATCATCAACGCTCCCCTGAACCGAGGCGCCGGTGGCGGCTTCTCGCTGCCAGGCCAGTTGCAACAAATCAATGACTTCTTCGTCTGGGACCTGGGGGAAACTCAAGTACCAATACCCGATCGACATCATCCATTCAGGCACGAGCGGGCAGATCACCTCGTCGACTTCAAAGCTCAGCGTATTCACCGTTTCCAGCGGGGCAATCGGCACGGCAACGACGATGCGAGCAGGTGCCTGCATACGCACCGCACGGATCGCCGCCATCATCGAGGCGCCCGTCGCCAGCCCGTCATCCACCAGAATCACCACCTGCCCCTTGAGCTGTAAGGGTGGCCGGACGCCCCGGTACAACTGCTCGCGCCGCTGCAATTCCCGTGTTTCATGCGCGACCACAGCATCGAATGCAGCCGGGGTAATCGGGTGGGCCCGCAGCGCTTCTTCATTTCGAATCTGAATACCGCCACTGGCGATGGCGCCCATGGCGAATTCCGGGTTGGACGGCACGCCCAGTTTACGCACCAGCATCAGGTCCAGGCGTACGCTCAGGGCCTTGACCACTTGAAAGGCAACCGGCACGCCGCCACGGGGCAAGGCCAGGACGATGACATCGGGTCGATGCGCGTATTTGAGCAAGGGTTCCACCAGACGTCGACCTGCGTCCGTACGGTCCTTCAACGTGGTCTGTAATGAGGGGCTTTGAGTCATGAAGAACCTCCCCGGATGATGAGTAACAAGCGTTGAGAGCTGACTCCAGACAGGAGGACTCGACGTCCATTGCTGCACTGTGGATCAGGCACCCGTGTCGATTCAGCGTCCTCCGTTGATGCCGCCCGGGCGTTGATTTATGTCAAATCTGCGCGTAACGCCGTTCTATGGCGTAACGCCGCTCATGGATTGAGCTTTCATTTCGCCATACTTGATCAATATCAACAGGATCGGGCCGAGCGGGATTACGTTGGCAACATGGAGCAGCATTTTCATGGCGCTCTGGGTGTTGATATATGCCGGTTCCATGAGGTTTTCATGCCCCGAACGCAGCAGTTTCCGACAGGAGATGGCAATGTCCATTCCACTTGCGAGTCAGCGGTTGCGCTTGTATGACAGCGATGAACTCGATGGCGTGCTGCAGGCGATGGCGCGCCAAGCGGCGATATTGTTGCCGCCCGCTCAAGCGGCACTGATTGGCATCCAGCGCCGCGGCGAGCCGCTGGCACAGCGCTTGCGGCAGCATCTTTCGCGTCAGACCGGTCAGCCAGAACTGGCGCTTTACCCCCTGAAGGTCAAGCGCTATGCCGATGACCTCAAGGTCTTGCATGCACACACGGAATTGACCGAGAACCCGCTTCTGGGAGAGCTGGATCTTGCCAATACCACCCTGCTTGTTGTCGACGATGTGCTGTTTGAGGGCCACTCACTCCTGCGCACCTGTGCCTATTTGGCGCAGCTGGGGGCTCGTCGGGTCTACACTGCGGTATTGGTTGACCGGCATGTTTGCCAGCAACCGATCCGTGCCGACATTATCGGCGTGCATCTGCAAGTTGCCGCCCATGACATCGTCGAATGCAATGTCCCGCCCTATGAAATGGAGTTCTGCATTGAAGTGTTGCGTCATGCTGCTGCCCGATGACGGCGCACTCTTTCGATAAGTCTCAAAGGAGCCAACGCATGCTCACCGACCGCCCGCTTCTTTTTGCCCTGCAAGGCAGTGAGCACTATGCAACCCGTGTTGCGCAACGGCTTGGCTGCCAACTGGCCTTGCATGAAGAGCGTGACTATGAAGATGGCGAACATAAATGCCGACCGCTGGCGTCGGTTAACGGTCGCGAGGTCGTGGTGTTCCATTCCTTGTATGGGGATGACCGGCAGAGCGCTAACGACAAATTGTGTCGCCTGTTGTTCTTTTGCGGTGCACTCAAGGATGCCGGCGCTCGCCATGTGCAGGTCGTAACACCTTATCTCTGCTACGGGCGCAAGGATCGTCGCAGCCAACCTCAAGACCCCACGATCACCCGCTACCTGGCGACCTTGTTTGAAGCCTGCCGTGTTGATCGTCTGGTTGCCCTGGAAGTTCATAATCCGGCAGCGTTCGACAATGCCTTTCGCATTCCTGCGTGGAACGTGCAGTGCACAGAATTATTCGCCGAGCATTTCGCCAGATTCGTCGGCGACGCCGACGTGGTGGCGGTGTCCCCGGATTCCGGTGGCGCCAAGCGTGCCGAACAGTTTCGTCAGGCCCTCGAACGACAACTGGGACGCTCAGTGGGCAGCGCGCTGATGGAAAAGCACCGTGCTCATGCGACGTTGACGGGCACCCTCCTGGCTGGCGACGTATCGGGCAAGACAGCCATTGTTTTCGACGACCTGATCAGTACCGGTGAAACGCTGAAGCATGCGGGCCTTGCCTGCCAAAAGGCTGGAGCCACACGATTATTCGCTGCGGCGACCCATGGGTTGTTCACTGCGGGCAGCCATCTGTTCGACCCGCCGCTTTTCGAGCACATTGCGATCTTTGACAGCGTGCCCCCATTTCGCCTGCTCCCCGAGTGCGTGACGCAGCACGTGCACGTACTCGACAGTACCGCCCTGGTAGCCACCTTGCTGGCTGAAAATGGAGCATTCGATACCGTTTGATTTGAGCAGATGAAGATGCCGATCAAAGTCAGTGGGGCAATACCCGTCCCGGCTCGCCACGTCCGACCATCAATACGGGCAAACCAGCCATGAACGACACAGACAAAGGTGAAGTGATCCTGGTCCTCAATGCGGGGTCGTCGAGCATTAAGTTCGCCCTGTTCGACGCCACCTGCTGCCCTTTGGCTCGCACGCCCCTGTGGCGGGCAAAGGTCGACGGCATCACGGGGCCAAACTCGGTGGTCAGCGAAAACGGCGGCGACGATCAGCCACTGACGCTCGATGAAAAGCATCCTTATCACGATGCCCTTGGGTATGTTCGTGAGCGGCTGCAAACTCAACTGGCAGGCCGCTCGATCAGGGCCATCGCCCACCGCGTCGTGCATGGAGGGATTAAATACTCAAAACCGGTATTGATCGACACGCAGGTGCTGGCCGACCTTAAAAGCTACATCCCGCTGGCCCCTCTGCATCAGCCCTTCGCCCTGGAGGCCATCGAAACGCTGCTGCAAACCCGCCCCGACCTGCCACAAGTGGTGTGCTTCGATACCGCCTTCCACCAGACCCTGCCAGACGTGGAGAAAATCCTGCCGCTGCCTTGGTCGGCCTGGGAAAGCGGCTTGCGTCGTTACGGGTTTCACGGGCTTTCCTATTGCTACCAATCCATTGCGCTGGCCGAGCGCTATGGCGATCAGGCGCGTGGTCGGACACTGGTCGCGCATCTGGGCAGCGGCGCCAGCCTGTGCGGTATGCGGGACTTGAAAAGCGTCACCACCACCATGGGTTTCTCAGCGCTGGACGGTTTGATGATGGGCTCGCGCTGCGGGGCGCTGGACCCTGGCGCGGTGATTTTCCTGATGGAGATCTGGAAGCTGAGCCTCGAGCGGGTCAGCCAAATTCTGTATCACGAGTCTGGTCTGCTGGGAGTTTCCGGCATTTCCAGCGACCCGCGCGAATTGCTCAAAGTCGAAGCCAGCGAGCCTCGCGCGGCCATGGCCCTTGCGTTGTACCAGCGCCGCTTCATCCACGAAGCCGGTGCCCTCGTCGCGGCACTGGGGGGGCTGGACATGCTGGTGTTCACGGCAGGTATTGGCGAACACAACGCAGCGATTCGCTCTCGTATGTGCGCGGGCCTGCAGTACCTGGGCGTGGAACTGAACGAAACGGCCAACCAGGCCAATGCCGCTGTGATCTCGACTCCGGGCAGCCGAGTCAAGGTGGTGGTCGAGCCCACCAACGAAGAATGGGTCACGGCGCTCGATGCGCTCCGCCTGACCACCCGCTTGCATTCGAGCTGAGCCGAATTTCTAACGTCCATCAAGATAACGGAACAGTTCCTCCTCCTGATCAAAGTGCAGTCGCACGAGGGTATCCAAACGAATCAGCTGGTGCTGAATCTCATCAGCAGGTGCCGTTGCGGGGTCGGCGCTGAAGTCGCCGCTCATGCGCGTCAGTAAATGGATAAGGCGAAAAATCTCCCGGTGCACGTGGCTCATTGCCGACATCGGATCCTCGCCCGGCATGCTTCGCGTCAGCAGCGGGTACAGTGTGTTTTCATCTTCATGTTCATGCTGCGCCAGTGATGTCTGCAGCTTGTCGACCAGTTCCAGCAAGTCAGCCTGTGCTTGCGCAAGTGGGCGTTGGGCAAAGTCATTGGCCAGTTGGTGCAGATCGTTCAGTACGGTGGACAGTTGCCGGTGTTCATCTTGCAGGCGATCGATATGCTCTGCGGTAAACTTTCGTTTGCTCAGCGCCCATAACGGTCCCAATGCCCGCAAGGCATTAATGATGATCGCCACGTCGATGCCCTCCTGCACCACGGCGCCAACCAACGGCGGCAGGTAACCGAGGGCCGCCACTGCCATGGCCAGCAACGACATCCCCATCCCGACCAGCACGCCTTGGCGCGCGATGTAGCCGGTTCGCCGGGCAATGTCCAACGCCTCGACCAGGCGATCCAGACGATCCACCAGCAGCACAACGCCCGCGGCTTGCGCAGAAGCAGTGGCACCGCCCGCCCCCATGGCCACGCCGACGTTGGCCGCCGCCAGCGCCGGGGCATCGTTGATGCCGTCGCCGACCATCAGCGTGCTAGTGCGCAGGCAACCTTGCTGCACGGCGCGCACTTTATCCTCGGGGGTCAACCCGGCACGCAGCTCGTCAATCCCGGCAGAGAGCGCAATCATCTCTGCGGTTTCCAGGCGATCCCCGGTGAGCATGACGATCTTTTCGATGCCTCTGTTGCGCAGTCGACGCAGAGTCTGTGGGGTTTCGCGCCGAACCTTGTCCGAGAAAACCAGCAGGCCTGCGAGTTTCCCATCCACATCGATGAAACTTCCGCTGCACGCCAGGTAGTCCATGTGGCGCAACATGGCGGCGACCCAGTCGGTTTCCGGGACTTCTTTGTGAACGAAAGACAACGTGCCGAAACGCACCTGCACGCCATCGACGCGCCCACAAAGTCCCGAGCCTGGGCTTTCTTCTACTGCCTGCGGGACGCTGAGTGGCAATTGGCGCTGATGCGCCGCTTCAACAATTGCCTGGGCGACAGGATGCGTCGAGGCCTGCGCCAGCGATGCGGCGAGAGCGAGAAGGCGCTGCGGATCGCCCAATCCGTTGACCTCTATCGACTGCAGACGGGCATGGCCGCTGGTCAGCGTGCCGGTCTTGTCGAGAAACACCTGTTTGACCCCGGCCAGTGCTTCCAGGGTCGCGCCGTCCTTGATCAGGATTCCGCGTCGCGCTGCCCTCGAAATACCCGACATGAAGGCAATCGGTACGGCCAGAATCAAGGGACAAGGTGTGGCCACCACCAGAACCGCCAGCGCGCGCAAAGGATCGCCACTCAATTGCCAGGCCAATCCGGCAATCAGCAATGTCAGTGGGATGAAGAACAAGGCATAGCGGTCGGCCAGGCGCACGAAAGGTGCGCGCGAACGACGTGCCTCCTCGGCCAGGCGCACGATGCCGGCATAGGTACTCTGCGCGGCCGTTCGCGTGGCGATCAGCAGGATGGGCGCACCGACATTGGAAACGCCGCTGGGCAGTTGCTCACCTTCTCGACGGGTGACGGGCAACGACTCACCGCTGAGCGCCGATTCGTCCAGAATGGCCACGGGACTGAGCAGTCGGCCGTCGACCGGTATCACCTCCCCCAGCCGCACCAGCAATGTTTGATACGGCTGGACGTGCTCAACGGGGATCTCGCGCAAGCCGCCCTCCTCCTGCAGCCAGGCAAAACGTGGTGCCCGGTCGATGAGCGCACGAAGCTCGCGGTCGGCGCGTTGCCTGGTGAAAAACTCCAGGGTGCGTCCGGTCGCCAACATCAAGGCAATCACAGCCGCCACGAGTGTCTGCTCAAAGACCAGGGCGGCGGTGATCGACAGCAGCGCGATCAGATCTACTCCGGCCTCACGCCGGGCCAGGCGCCTGACGATTTCAACGAGCAGTACCGCAGACATCACCAGACTTCCTGCGGCCCAGCACATCGATGCCCAGTCAGGCTTTTGCGCAACATACGCAACGCCGCCGGCCAGCAGCGCCAGTGCGGTGAGCAACAATAGAACCGGGTCCAGCCACTTACTGAGCATCTAAGTGAGTTCCTCATAAGCGATTCGCATGGGTGAAGGCCGATGGGGTTCAACGCTGTACCGGCGATCTACCACCGAGCGATCCGCCCCGCGCCTCCCCCCCCGAAAATGCCGAATGGCTCGATCCTCAAAACCTTGCGGATCCCCGGATAACTGGAAAAACCGGCGATCAAGCGCACCCGTCCAAACGCCAGCCCATAACCGGTCGTGGCCGTGAACAGGATCATCCAGACCCGCTCACGGCTCTTGGCACCAATCGCCTTGAGGGTGGCGTACTTTTCCAGGTTTTCCAGCATGAAGGTGTAGAACGTTTGGCCGGATATCGATAGGCCGACCAGAAAACTGATGATGGTCATCATCAGGATGTGGGTACCCATCCCGGTTTGATGGATGCGATTGGGTGTTGGCCGGTAAGGCCAGGCTTGCGGCAATCAGGAATATCCCTGTCAGCACGCGACGTCTTACCGTGTCCAGGTTCATGATGTTCACCCAATCGAAGAGTGAGTCAGCGTCTACTTCTGGTCTGTCTGGTCCTGGTCACCGTCCATTTGCGGATTTGACATGTGCATTGGCATTGGCATTGGCATCTGCATTGGCATCGACATCTGCATTGGCATCCGCGAACCGTCATAGCCAGCGTTCCTGTGATGCATCACTGCCCAGAACAGGTCGAATATGGTTTTCTGGTCAGTCCCCAGTGCGTCATAAAACGTTTTGGTACGCGCCTGAGCAGCCTCCAGACGCACCAACTGCGCCTGCATCCAGTTGGTTTTTGCGCGCAGACGCTCTATCCCTTTTGCCATTTTTTCCGGCGTCGTTTCATTAATCAGCGCTTGCTTCGCACTCGCCATCTCGTTGTGCCGGGTCTTGTCTTTTTCCAGTTGCTGATTGGCATCGGCGATGACCCCGGTCGCCCATGTCTCCCAGGCGGGCATTTGCTCCGGCTTGAGATTGAGCTTGGCTTTCAGTGCATCCAGGCTCTGCTGCGTATGTTTGACCCAATCGAAGTCCTGGGAATGATGGTACATGCCACCTTGCGGTGACATGGTTGGGTTGGCGAAGACGTTGCTGGATGGCATCAAGAAAACGCTCGCCGCTATCAACATGCATTGGCCGATCACGCTTGATTTGTTCATTTCAGCTCTTCTCATACCGTGGGGGATGGTTCGAGATTAGGAGCCGGGCAGCTGGATAATCTGATCCATATCAGAAAACAGCCAGACAAATGACGATGCGGCTAGACGGTCGATATTGGCAGCCCGCTGTGTCTGCCGCCTTCATTGGCCATGCGCACAGAACTGCACGCTCACTTCAAAACCCTCCTTCCTGCCTGTCGCCGGTGACGCCAGAGTCAGTGTGGCGCCGACGCCTTGTGCAATGGTTTTGCTGATCGCCAACCCTAAACCTGAGCCGCTGATTTCACTGTGCCCGCGCACGAAGCGCTCGGTCAGATGCTGCAGTACCGACTCAGGCACCGCCGGGCCGCCATTGATGACCCGCAGCAACGCGTCGCCGGTAAGGCTGACTTCGACCGGTTGATCTGCTGCACCGTACTTCAATGCATTCTCGATCAAGTTGCGCAACAGAATGCCGAAAGCATCCGGATCAATCGCCGAGTAAACATGGGGCTGGGCTGGCAGTTGCAACTCGACCCGATGCCCACTGCTGTGGTTCCACTCATCGACCCCATGGGCCAGCAACGGTATCAGGTCCTGGGGCGCTTCGGACAACAGTCCGCCGCCCTCGGCCTTGGCCAGTTGCATGAGTTTTTCCGAGAGCCGCGCCAACGCCCTTAAAGCGCTTTCAATCTTCGCCGCGCGCACTTGCAGCGGGCCATCGGGCGCTTCGTGGCGCAGCCGCTGGATCTGCGCCAACGTCGCCGCCAGCGGGGTACGCAGTTCATGGGCGCTGTTGGCCGTGAAACTGCGCTCGGCCTCCAACGCTTTGCGTAAACGCTCGAGCAAATGGTTGACCGCATCGGCCAGCGGGTCGATTTCCGCAGGCAATTGGGCCACTTTGATCGGAGACAGGTCGCCCACGCCCCGCGCTTCCACGGCCCGACGATAGGCCAACACGCTGCGCAGACTGATGCGGACAAACAGCCAGGTGCCCAACAGGCTGATGGGGATCAACGCCAACAACGGCAACAGCAAGGCAAACAGCGCTTCGCGCGCCGCTTCACGACGATGGCCGAGAGGTTCGGCGATTTCGATAAACAGTGTGCCGCGCAGCGCTGAAGCACCGTACAAGCGGTACTTTTCGGTGGTGGTAAACCCTTCGCTCGGTTGTTGGTTGAAGATCTTTGGGTTGGCATCGTGGGACTGCATCAGAATCTCGCCCTTGGCATCGCGAACCAGATACGTCAGGTATTCCTTATGCATTTTCAGAGTGGCAATGTGTTGCGCCTCTGCAGGTTCTTCCCGGTTACTGATTTCCAGTACCGCCAGAGGCAAGATGCGCTGCGCGGTCTCTTCCAGCGCGCTGTCGAAGGCTTCATTCAACTCGTGTTGCACCACCAGCCAGGCACCGACGGTCGCTCCCAGCCAGAGCAAGGTCATGCCCAGTGTCAAACCGAGGCCGAGGCGTTTTTGCAGACTGGAAGACTTCATAGCGGCCTCAACCGGTATCCCATGCCGCGCACGGTTTCGATCAGCTCGCGCCCGAGTTTTTTGCGCAGGCGACTGATGTAGACCTCGATGGTATTGCTCTCGATCTCCGCGCCAAAGGCATACAAGCGCTCCTCGAGTTGCGCCTTTGACAGCAACGCATTGGGCCGCTGGACGAAGGCTTCGAACAGCGCCCACTCACGGGCTGTCAGGTCCACGGTGGCACCGGCGCGCTGCACCGAGCGAGCGCTCATGTCGATCTGCAATTCGCCCAGCCTGATCTGCGGATTGGGATTGCCGCTGTAACGTCGGGCCACGGCGGCAACCCGGGCGGAAAGTTCGAACAGGTCGAACGGTTTGACAAGGTAGTCGTCAGCCCCGGCATTGAGGCCGGCGATGCGATCGGAGATCTGATCCTGGGCCGTCAGGATGATCACCGGGGTTACGTTCCCGGCCGAACGCAGCTGACGCAAGAAGTCCAGGCCGCGACCGTCCGGCAGCATCAAGTCCAGCAAAACAAGATCGTAAGGCGTGGTGTGCACACTGTTGCGCGCATGGTCCAGGCGCTGCACCCAATCCACGGCGTGACCGTCATCGGCGATCTGCTCGCGTACCGCTTCCCCTAGTCCCGGTGCGTCCTCGACCAATAAAACCCGCATCTGGCATCCCCTGTGATCGTTGTCGTGCAGCACCTTAATCGCCTTACCTGACGTGAATCTGAAGATTCAGCTGGTTGTCAGGAATGCACCTTAGGGTATGCCACTGACGCCGACACGGCAGGAGACAGATCATGAAATCAGCTTTTATCGCCAGTACCGCCCTGTTGAGCGTGCTGCTCAGCGGTTATGCCCTGGCCGATGACGACTGCAGCGACCCCGTCAGCGACTGGCAGCCACGCGAAACCTTGCGTCAGAACGTGGAGCAGCAATGGGGCTGGAGCGTACAACGCATCAAGGTCGACGACGGTTGCTACAAGCTCAAGGGTGCCGACCGCAAGGGCAACGCGATCGAAGCCCGCTATGCACCCGCCTCCCTGCGACTGCGCACATTACAGATCGATTTCGGCAACGACGGCGACGCCGGGGACTACCTCGTCAGCCCTGCTCGTCAATGATTTTTCCAGAAGCCTGCAGGTTGTTCAGGTTGCTGTCAGCCAGCAGGTGCAGGCTCTGGCCACACCCTTTCAAACAGGACACCCTCATGAAAAAGCTCATCGCCGCCACCTGTCTCGTCGGGGCCATCGCCCTGCCAGCGCTGGCCCAGGCCCGTGAAGTGACCCTGACGACCCAGCTGAAGAACTACAACGGCAACGATGCGTACCTGGCGATCTACGTCACCGACGCCAACGGTCAATACCAGAAGACGCTTTGGGTGGCGGGCAAGAAAGCCAAGTACTACCGGCACTTGACCGACTGGGCCCGTGGCAGCGGCATGAACCGGAGCGAATTCGACGGGGTCAGCGGCGCCAGTGTCGGCAGTGGGCAGACGCTGAAAGTCAGCGTTGAACTGGCAGACACCTTGATTGATGCCGGGTATCAGATTCGTATCGACAGCGCCGTGGAGGATAAACGTGAAGGCCGCGCCGACATCAGCGTCCCCCTGACCTCCAAAGGTTCGGGCGCAGCGGCGACGGGCAGCACCTACGTCGATTCCTTCACTTACGACCTATAGCACCGGCACGTACTGGAGGCTGAACATGCTTCGCCAGTTCCACTCTTTGCCCGGCCTGATTGCCGCCCTGTTGGTCATGTTGTTGGCGATCAGCGGCGCGATATTGTCCGTGAATCCAGCGCTGGAGCGCCTGCACAGCACACCGGTTGCTGCCGGCCAACTGAATGTCGGTCAATTGGCCGCACGGGTTGCCAGGCACTTTCCGGGCGCGGAGCAAGTCCAGCGCACCGCGTCCGGGACTGTCATCGTCTACTACAACCAGGACGGTCAGTCCGGGGCCCAAACGGTCGATCCACTGACCGGCCAGGGCCTTGCGCCCTATGCACCGTCCGCCGTCACTCGCTGGATCAAAGACCTGCACCGCTCGCTGTTGATGGGCACGCCAGGCCACGCGGTGTCAGGCGCAGGTGCGCTGTTCATGTTGATCCTGTCGGTGTCCGGCGGATTGTTGCTGGCTCGTCGCTTGGGCGGATGGCGCAATCTGCTGCGGCCACTGCGCGGAACGTTCAGCCAGCGCTGGCACGCTGAAGTCGGTCGTCTGGCCTTGCTTGGGCTGCTGTTGTCGGCCCTGAGCGGGCTGTACATGTCCGCCACTACGTTCGGCTTGATCGCTGACGGCAGTCAGAATGAGCCACCCTTCCCCGCTCGGATCAGCGCTGGCCCGGCGTTGCCGGTGGCGAACCTGCAAGCCTTGCAGGCCATCGACCTGAATGATCTGCGCGAACTGGTTTACCCGAGCCCCGGCAATCCGCAAGACGTCTTTTCCGTGCGCACCGCCCAAGGCGACGGTTACGTGGACCCGGTCAGCGGCACCTTGTTGTCCTGGCAAGCCCATGACTCTATGCATAACGCATACGAACTGATCTATCGGTTGCACACCGGTGAAAGCCTTTGGTGGTTAGGCCTGCCGCTCGGGTTCTGCGCCCTCTGCGTGCCGTTGATGAGCGTGACCGGCCTCCTGCTCTGGTGGCGTCGTCGCAAGGCTGGCCCGAACATCAGCCACAACAGCCCTGGCCACGCCGCTGACAGCGTGATTCTGGTGGGCAGTGAAAACAACAGCACTTGGGGCTTTGCCAAAACCCTGCACGATGCCTTGCACCGGGCCGGCCATCGGGTGCATAGCGTGGCGATGAATGAATGGACAGGCGATTACCGCAGCGTCCAGCGGCTGTTCATCCTCACCGCAACCCATGGTGACGGCGATGCCCCCGCTTCGGCGTCGCAGTTCCTGGCACGGCTGAACAAGGTCGGCGTCGAACCGGGCCTGCCATTCGCGGTGCTGGGTTTTGGCGACCGACAGTTTTCGCAGTTCTGTCGGTACGCCCATCAGGTACAGGATGCAATGGTGCAGGCCGGTGGTTTGCCACTGCTGGGGCTGGAAACCGTCAACCGCCAGTCAACCCAGGAGTTTGCGCGCTGGGGTCGCGGGTTGGCTGCTGTGCTGGGGCATGACTTGAGCCTTGTCCACACGCCGGAGCAACCGCGCACCCATCAACTGGAATTGACCGAATGCATCGCCTACGGTGAAGAGGTGAATGCTCCGACCCACATCTTGCGCTTCAAGGCACCGGGCGATCTGCCAGGTTTTCAGGTCGGTGATCTGGTGGGGGTTGTCCCTCCCCGGAGTCCGGTCCCGCGTTTCTACTCGCTGGCCAGTCAGTCCGCAGACGGTGTTCTCGAGATCTGCGTGCGCAAGCACCAAGGTGGCGTATGTTCGGAATTTCTGCATGGCCTGAAGATTGGCGAGTCGATTGAGGCGTTCATTCAGCCCAACCCACAATTTCGACCCGCGTCCGGCGCGCACCCCGTCATCCTGATCGGCGCTGGCACCGGGATCGGTCCTTTGGCCGGTTTTATCCGGAACAACAAGGCCCGACACCCGATGCATTTGTATTGGGGCGGGCGCAACCCGGCGTCGGATTTTCTCTACGAACCGGAGCTCAACCGTTATCTGGCGGATCGACGCCTTACCGCGTTGCGCGCCGCTTTTTCCCAGGTTCAGGACCGCAGTTACGTGCAAGACCGGTTGATCAGCGATGCCCTTGCCGTGCGCCGGCTGATTGAAAAAGGTGCTCAGGTATTGGTGTGTGGCAGCCGTGAAATGGCCAAAGGCGTGATGCAGGCCCTGGATGAAGTGTTGGCGCCGCTCAATCTGAGTGTGCAGTCCCTCAAGACACAAGGACGCTATCGTGAAGATGTCTACTGATGGGCAACGCTACAGCCTGAACGGCGAGACCATGGGCAGCCGCTACACAGCGCTCTTCTATGCCGCTGCGGGCATCGATGCCGATGAAATAGGCCGGCGCCTGGCTCAGGCTGTCGAGCGTGTGGATCAGCAAATGTCGACCTGGCGAGCCGACTCCGATCTCAACCGTCTCAACGCCGCGCCCGAACAGCAATGGCTACCCGTGCCCAAAGAGCTGACGACAGTGCTGGCGACGGCGCTTCGGGTCAACCAGCAATCCGGCGGCGCCTTCGACATCGCCGTCGGTGATCTGGTCGACGCCTGGGGGTTCGGCCCCGGCGAACAGACGATCACCGAACAGTCGCTGACGGCAACATCATTGTCTACACGACCGTCCGCCGGTGCGGCACTGGTGGTTGACCTGCTGCACAATCAGGTGCGCAAACGGGCGCCGTTGCACCTTGATCTGAATGGCATCGCCAAGGGTTTTGGGGTCGATGAACTGGCCCGCTGCCTGGAAGGTTTTGGTATCAATCGCTACCTGGTCGGCATCGATGGCGAGATGCGCGCCCGCGGGGTCAAGCCTGATGCGCAACCCTGGATCGTGGCCATCGAAAAACCCCGCCGGGGTGTGCGTGAAGTCATGGGGGTGATGGAACTGGGCGATGCCGCCATCGCGACCTCCGGGGACTATCGGCAGTGGGTCGATGTGGGTGGGCAGACCTACGCCCATACCATGAACCCGGCCACCGGCGCCCCACTGCGCAACACATTGGCGGCGGTCACCGTGGTGGCAGCCTCGTGCATGCTCGCCGACGCCTGGGCTACAGCGCTGCTGGTGCTGGGCGAAATCGAAGGCCCGCGCCTCGCTCAGGAGCGCGGGATGGACGCGTTGTTCGTGCTGCACGACGGTGAGCAGTTCAAGGAGATTTCTATAGTCGGTGGCCAGGTGCAGGAGCACATTGAACACCGTCCGACTGATCAACCCAACGACAGTGAGTCCCGCTAAACCATGAAATTCATGCACAGACACACCGAGTCTCATCGCAGCGATCGTATCGGCTGGCTGCGCGCCGCCGTTCTGGGGGCCAACGACGGGATCGTTTCCACTGCCAGCCTGTTGATCGGCGTCGCAGCTGCCAACGCCAGCCACGCCACGCTACTGGTCACCGGGACGGCCGGCCTGGTAGCGGGCGCGATGTCCATGGCCGCCGGGGAATACGTCTCCGTGCATTCCCAGGCGGACACCGAGCAGGCCGATCTGGCGCGGGAGCGGGCCGAACTGGCCAGCGACCCAAAGGCCGAACGTATTGAACTGGCGAACATTTATATGCATCGCGGCGTATCGCCCGAACTGGCGCATCAAGTGGCCGACCAGTTGATGACCCATGATGCCTTGGGATCCCACGCCAGGGACGAACTGGGGATCAGCGAAGCGCTCACGGCCAAACCGTTACAAGCCGCCCTCGCCTCGGCCGCCAGTTTCGTGGTCGGCGCAGCCCTGCCGCTGGCAGTGACCATCGTCGCGCCAACCCACAGCGTTGTGCCGTGGGTTTGTGGCATGTCGCTGGTTTCTCTCGCCAGTCTGGGGGCTGTCGCGGCGAGGGCCGGGGGAGCCAGTATGGTGACCGGTGCCTGGCGCGTGACGCTGTGGGGCGTGTTGGCCATGGGCATTACGGCGTTGGCGGGATCCCTGTTTGGCGCTGTGGCTTAGAACGCTGTTGGCGAGCCGCACAGTGACCCGCACGAAGAGTGCAGGAAGGATTACCGCTGCGCTTGTTGTTGATCGGACTGCCGCTGACCACGTTAAGTGGCTGGCTGGTTGGCATCTGGTTGTTCCCGCAGATACCTGCGATAGAACTGGCAATACTGGCGACCCTTCTGGCGCCCACCGACGCAGCGCTGGGTAAGGCTGTAGTGAGCAATCCAAAGGTTGCAGCGTCCGTGCGTGAAGGGTTGAACGTGGAGAGCGGGCTCAATGACGGCATCTGCGTACCGGTGTTGTTGATGTTCCTGGCCCTGTTGATCGAAGAGCAGGCGCAGTCTCCCGTCTTGCTGGCGGTAGAGCTGGTTTTCGAGGCGCTTGGTATCGGCGCACTCGTCGGCGCCGCCCTTACTTTCATTGCCTGGCTGTTGCAGCGCTACTCTGCAAAACATCATTGGCAAACACCCATGTGGTCGCAGCTGACGCTGCCCGGATTAGCCCTGCTTTGCTTTGCCACCGCGCAGACACTAGGCGGTAGCGGGTTTATCGCCGCGTTCGTTGGCGGGTTGCTCGCCAGCTACCTGTTTACTGAGAAAAAGCACGATCTGCTCAAGGCCAGCGAAGAATTCGCCAGCCTGCTATCCGTCATTACCTGGGTCGTATTCGGCGCGCTGGTGATCCCTTGGGCCTGGAGCAGTTTGACTCTGAATATCTGGCTGTATGCAGTGCTCAGCCTGACCGTGATTCGCATACTGCCAGTACTCATCAGTCTGGCAGGGACCGATTTCGATTTCGAAACCCGGCTGTTCATCGGCTGGTTCGGCCCGCGAGGTCTGGCAACCATCGTCTTCGCCGTAATGATATTGGACTACCCTCTGCAAGCCGGTCGTACGTTGGTGGCTGTAGCCGCCTGCACCGTTTTACTCAGCGTGCTGCTACATGGCTTGAGTGCCAATCCTTGGGTCTCGCGCCTGGCAAATCGTGCTCATTGATATGGGCAGCAACACGAGTGTTGTCAGGGAGCTTGTCGGCTTGCCCATCGCCATTTTTGTCGGGTGCCTGAGTCTGCTTGTCAGTTGCGGCAAAGAACCCACTGCACGCCTGCCAATAGTCGATGGCTGAGCGGTGATGCGTTTCGCAAATCGAGGTGATTTCGATGACCGACTCAAACAAGAAAATGAGCCTCATGGGGCTCACCACACTGGTGACAGTCAACATGATGGGCTCAGGCATCATCATGTTGCCGACAAGCATGGCCCAACTCGGGGCTGTCTCGTTGTTATCATGGATCGTCACCGCTGTCGGTTCCATGGCCATCGCATATTGTTTTTCCCAGTGCGGCATCTTTTGTCTGCGCTCGGGCGGGTTATCCGCGTACACCGAAGAAGCGCACGCAAAGTCGGGATTTTTCCTCTGTTCGTATCTGTATTTCCTGTCGCTGGCCATCGCCAACGTGGCGGTGGCCATCTCCGCCGTGGGATACATGACTTCGTTCATGCCTTGGCTTGGAAGCGGCGCCATTCCTTTGTTCATCGGAACGGTCGGCTTGCTCTGGCTAACCACCGTGGCAAATTTTGGCGGCCCCGGCATTACCGGCAGGATCGGTGCGATTACTGTCTGGGGAGTGATCATCCCGGTAGCGGGCTTGAGCCTCATCGGATGGTTCTGGTTCAAACCCGATCTGCTGATCGCCGCCTGGAACCCTTACAACCTGCCCATTTCCGAAGCGATCAGCAAAGCGATTCCCCTGACACTCTGGGCCTTTCTCGGCATGGAGTCGGCAGCCCAGGCCTCTGATGCAGTAGAGAACCCCACGCGCACGGTGCCGCTGGCCTGCCTGTTCGGCACACTGGGGGCAGCCGTTGTCTATGTGCTCTCGACGACGGTCATTCAGGGCATCATTCCCAATGCTGAGCTGGCCAACTCGTCAGCCCCTTTCGCGCTCGTTTATGCCCATATGTTCAACCCCACGGTCGGCCACATCATCATGGCGCTGGCGGTGATGGCGTGCGTGGGCTCGCTGTTGGGCTGGCAGTTCACGTTGGCGCAAACCGCCAAGATGACGGCTGACCAGGGCATGTTCCCCAAACTGTTCAGCAAGGTCAGCGCACGCAATGCCCCCATCGTCGGGATGCTGGTCTGCGGTGTGCTGCAGACCTTGATGGCACTGTCGACCATCTCGCCCAATGCCAGTGCGCAGTTCGGCAAACTCGTCAGCCTCGCCGCAGTAACCAACCTGATTCCCTATGTGACGGCGGCAACCGGGCTGCTGGTCATGATGTACAAAGCCAAAGTCAGTGCAGGTGTGTACACACGCAATGCCTTGCTGTTGGTGGTGGCCGTGGCGTACTCCCTCTACGCGTTGTATGCCTGCGGCAAAGATGCCGTGTTCGGCGGCATCCTGGTCCTGGTGTTCGGTTACCTGCTCTACGGTTTCCTCGCCAAACGTTTTATCGACGTGTCTGTGCCCGTTCACCCCCGGGCCGACAACCCTTGACCGCTGTCTTCAGGACCGCTCAGACATCTGAATTCGGGGAACCCGCGCATGAACGTGAAACCGATCAAGTCCAACCCTCTGCTACTCGTCTGCATACTGGCGCTGCTGCCGGTAATGGCTCATGGCAGCACGCTTGAGCGCATACGCACGAGCAATACTTTCACCCTCGGTTACTTGCCTGACTTCGCGCCGTTCAGCTATCAGGCCGCCGATAAAGCCAGCGGATATGCCATCGATCTCTGTCTGAAAATAGCCGAGAAGGTCAAGAGCGAACTGGCTTTGCCCGCGTTGAAGATTCAGTACCAGCCTGTGTCTCTCAATGACGAAATCAATGCCGTCAACTCGGGGCAGGTCGACATTCTCTGTACACCGACCCCACCGACACTGGCGCGGCGCAAGCAGGTCAGCTACTCGGTGCCGATCTACACCGCCGGTCTCTCGGCAGTGGTGCGCCAGGATGCATCCGAGGCTTTGCTCAATGTGCTCAATGGCAAGGTGGCTCATACCGGGCCAACGTGGCGCGCCACTGCGAACCTTGGCCTGTCCAATCAAACGTATGCTGCCATCGCGGGCGGTGTCACCGAGACGTGGATACACCAGCAGATGCGATTGCTCGGGGTGGTGGCTACTCTGGTCACCGTAGAGAACGCCGAGGCAGGTCTCAAGCTGGTTGCCGATGGCAAAGCCAATGCGTTCTTCGCTGAACGCATGGTGCTCAAGCACCTGCTGGGCAGCAATTACCCCGCAGCCCACCTGGTGGTGCTGGAGCGGATTTTCGAGTACGCACCGACGGCAATGGCGCTGGATCGAAACGACGAAGATTTCCGTTTGCTGGTCGACACCGCGCTGAGCGAAATATACCGCTCCGGCGAGATCGAGCAGGCGTACGACAAATACCTGGATGGCGCCGGCGCCACGGCGAAGAAGCTGTTCAAGATCTACGCGATACCCTGAGTGCCAGGCCAGAATGACCCGGCGCGATCAACACGCGTAGCGCTTCAGTTTGATGGCCGCTGCAAAAGCCGCTTCGTCATCACCATCGACGTCTGCAACGACTGCCCGGTGCGCTGCAGCTTGTTCAACAAACTCGCCCCCAACCAAATCTGCGCCGCGAGCGCTGAGTACCGATGAAGTCCAGGAACTGGTTCAGCTCTATATTCAGGCCGCGCGCAATGCGATGGACGCCGGCTTCGACGGCATCGAACTGCACTGTGCCAACGGCTATCTGGTGAACCAGTTCATTTCTGCCCACAGCAATGTGCGCACCGATCAGTACGGTGGCTCGCTGCACAATCGCCTGCGTTTTCTGCGCGAAGTGGTGTCGGGTGTCGCCGAGTGCATCGGCAAGGAGAAAGTCGGCGTGCGGTTCGCGCCGCTGTTCACCACCACCGATGAAGCGCGCACCTATCTGGGCATGGTCGAGGAAGACCCGCATACCACCTACATCGAAGCGATCAAGGTGCTTGAGGACGTGGGCATTGCCTACCTGTCCATCGCTGAAGCGGACTGGGACGACGCCCCCGTGATGCCGCAGACCTTCCGCCGTGCCGTGCGTGACACTTTCAGTGGCGCGATCATCTATGCCGGGCGCTACAACGCCGAGTCCGGTGCGAAATTGCTTGAATCGGGACTGGCTGATCTGGTGGCTTTCGGCCGGCCGTTCATGGCCAACCCGGACCTGCCGGCGCGCATTGCCAATGATTGGCCGCTCAATCCGCTGAATCCCGCCACGGTCTATGGCGGCAACGCTGAAGGCTATGTGGATTACCCGATCTACAGCGAATAAATCATCGAGTTCGCACAGCGCTCCCGCTTCCCCGGGAGCGCACCAGCCCGTCAAAGCCTGGGGCATGTTCCAGAAGCGCAGCGGTGATGACTCGACCTACGAAATGAGCATCGACGACTGGATGTACTTGATGGACGAGGACACGCTGATCAACCGCACCAGCATGTCCAAGCTCGGGGTAGAGGTCGGCCAGGTGACATTGTTCTTCCGTCGCCAGTCTGCCGGAGCAAGCCAATGAATCTGACGCTGACCACGGCGTTATGAAACGAATACTGCCGGATTGCACTGAATGAACCAGAACCGTCGGTTGTGCCTGGATGTGATCACCGGGCTGGTGCTGTTTCCTTATCTGGCCTGGCTATGTGTTGCTGCCGCGTTGAGTTTCTCGATTCTGCGCAATAACCGACAGCTGTCATAACTCACATTTTTCCTGACAAAAAGCCCCTTTTCAAGGCATTCAAAATATCTTTGCAGCCCGCTGAAAGCGCAAGTCCCCGCTTAGAAAGGGGATTTCGCAATGAACAACAGTTCATTACTGAATTAGTGATTTAACTAGGTAGTTACCTATCTATATAATGCACGCCTCATTTCAACGGGACATTCAACGTGAAGCAGAGTCAACGCCTCTCAGGCATATCAACATTCATTCTGGTCGGGCTGGGCGTGATCATCGCCCTGCTCGGCTTGGCACTTGCTGCTGGCGGCGTGAAATTGGTCAGCCTGGGAGGGTCCTGGTACTTCCTGGTGGGTGGGCTGGTGATGGCCGTTTCCGGTCTGCTGATCGCTCGCTTCAAAACGGCCGGCGCGTGGTTGTTCGCAGCCTTCCTGGTGGGCACGGCGATCTGGGCAGTGAGTGATGCCGGGCTGGTGTTCTGGCCGGTGTTCTCGCGCCTGTTCATGTTCAGCGCCGTTGGCCTGGCGGTGACGCTGGTCTACCCACTGCTCAAGCGTGCCACCGGTGGCGTGCCGGGGCGCGGCGCTTATGGCGTTGCCGCCGCATTGGCCGTGGCGCTGGCCGTTGCAGCAGGCAATATGTTCGTGGCGCACCCGACGGTTGCTGCTACCGGCACGGGCCCGGGCCTGACACCTGTCGAGCCAGCCAACGCGCAAAAGGACTGGGCACATTACGGTAATACCGAGGGCGGCAGCCGCTTTGCTGCGCTGGACCAGATCAACCGTAACAACGTCGACAAGTTGAAAGTGGCGTGGACCTACCACACCGGTGACATCGCCGAGAGCGATGGCAACGGCGCGGAAGACCAGCTCACCCCGCTGCAGATCGGCAACAAGGTGTTCATCTGCACCCCGCACAACAACCTGATCGCACTGGATGCCGACACCGGCAAAGAGCTGTGGAAGAACGCGATCAACGCCCAGTCCAAAGTCTGGCAGCGTTGCCGTGGCATGGCTTATTTCGATGCCACCAAGGCCATCGCTCAGCCGAGCAACTCGAGCATCATCGAAGCCAAACCTGCACCACCGGCCGCCAACTGCCAGCGCCGTCTGCTGACCAACACCATCGATGCGCGCCTGATCGCGGTCGATGCCGACACCGGCGAGTTTTGCCAGGGTTTCGGCAACAACGGTCAGGTCGATCTGAAGGCCGGTCTGGGTGATGTCCCGGACAGCTACTACCAGCTCTCCTCCGCTCCGCTGATGGCCGGCACCACCGTGGTGGTGGGCGGTCGCGTGGCCGACAACGTGCAAACCGACATGCCGGGCGGCGTGATCCGTGGTTTTGACGTGATCACCGGCGCCATGCGCTGGGCATTCGACCCGGGCAACCCGCAGGACAAAAAGGCCCCGGCCGACGGCAGCACCTATGTGCGCAGCACGCCGAACAGCTGGGCGCCGATGTCCTACGACCCGGCGACCAACACCGTGTTCCTGCCGATGGGCAGCTCGTCCACCGACATCTACGGTGTCGAGCGCAGCAAACTCGATCACACCTACGGCGCTTCGATCCTGGCGCTGGACGCCACCACCGGCGATGAGCGCTGGGTATTCCAGACCGTGCACAACGACCTCTGGGACTTCGACCTGCCGATGCAGCCGAGCCTGATCGACTTCGACAAGGACGGTAAAACCGTTCCGGCGCTGGTCATCGGCACCAAGGCCGGGCAGATCTACGTGCTCGATCGTGCCACCGGCAAGCCACTGACCGAGGTTAAAGAAGTACCGGTCAAAGCCGCGAACATCCCGAACGAACCGTACTCGCCAACCCAGCCGAAATCGGTGGGCATGCCGCAGATCGGTGCTCAGCACCTGACCGAATCCGACATGTGGGGCGCAACGCCGTACGACCAGTTGCTGTGCCGGATCGATTTCAAATCGATGCGTTATGACGGCCTGTACACCGCGCCGGGTACCGACAAATCGCTGAGTTTCCCGGGGTCGCTGGGTGGCATGAACTGGGGCAGCATCTCCACTGACCCGGTCCACGGCTTCATCTTCGTCAACGACATGCGCCTGGGTCTGTGGATTCAGATGATCCCGTCGCAGAACAAGGCTCAAGCGTCTTCCGGTGGTGAAGCGCTGAACACCGGCATGGGCGCCGTGCCGCTCAAAGGCACGCCGTATGCGGTGAACAAGAACCGCTTCCTGTCGGTTGCCGGCATTCCTTGCCAGGCGCCGCCGTTCGGCACCCTGACCGCCATCGACATGAAGACCCAGAAAGTCGCCTGGCAGGTGCCGGTCGGCACCGTTGAAGACACCGGTCCACTGGGCATCCGCATGCACCTGCCGATCAAGATCGGTCTGCCAACCCTCGGCGGCACCCTGTCGACCCAAGGTGGCTTGATCTTCATCGCCGGTACTCAGGACTTCTACCTGCGCGCCTTCAACAGCGGCAACGGTGAAGAGGTGTGGAAAGCGCGTCTGCCCGTCGGCAGTCAGGGCGGCCCGATGACCTACGTCTCGCCGAAAACCGGCAAGCAGTACATCGTCGTCACCGCCGGTGGTGCACGTCAGTCGACCGATCGCGGCGACTACGTGATGGCCTACGCCTTGCCGTAAGCCGCTGTGCCCGTGTCAACCACGGGCGCTTCCATTTGAGCGCGGCACCTGAGGGTGCCGCGCCGCTTTCCGATATCGCTAAAGATTTGTGCAGGAAGATCTCCATGTTTCGTTTTACTCAATCCGGCTGGTTCAACGGCGTGCTGTTGGGCCTGACTTGCAGCGCCGCTCTGCCCGCCTTCGCCGACACTGATTCGAACCTGCTGACCCGCAATACCCTGACCGGCGACTGGGGCGGCCTGCGCCACCAGATGGACGAAGACGGCATCAAGTTCACCGGCGATTACACCGGTGAAATGGCCTACAACGCCAACGGCGGCCTGCACCGTTCAGCGCGCTACTCGCAGAACATCAAGCTCGGCGTGCAGTTCGACCTGAGCAAACTGTATGGCGTGGACAACGCCGGCAAAGTGCAGCTGACCATCAACGACCGACGCGGCAACAGTGCCTCCGAAGATCTGGTCGGCAACCGTCTGCCGATCCAGGAAAACTACGGCGGCCTCTACACCCGCCTGACCGAGCTCAGCTACGAGCGCAGCCTGTTCACCCCGGCGCTCAACGTGAAGCTGGGTTACATGGCCATGGGCAATGACCTCGGCGGCCTCGACAGCGGCATTCTGTGCAACTTCATGAACGCCGGTTTCTGCGGCCATCCGCTGAACATGTCCGGCGGCAGCGGCTGGACCAACTACCCCAACGCCCACCTGGGCGTGCGCGTGAAGTACGACTTGTCGCCGTCCTGGCAGTTGCGTGTGGCCGCGTTCAATGTCGATCCCGAGAGCAACGGCAACTCCAGCCGCGCCTGGCATCTGGGCCCGAAACACACCACCGGGACCGTGGTGCCGATCGAGCTGGTGTACAAACACGCCGGTGAGTTGCCCGGTGAGTACAAGGTTGGTTACTACTACGACAGCTCTGATGTGAAACGCATCGGCAGCGACAAAGACGTCTCCGGCCGTGGCGGTCATTACCTGCTGATCGACCAGGCGGTGTGGCGTTCGCCGTCGTCCGAGGGCCGCAGTCTGCACGCCTTCGGCCAGTACTCGGCGGCCAGCGAAGCGGCGTCGCCGTTCAGCAAGTGGTACGGCACCGGTCTGGTGTTGTACAAACCGTTCGAAGGTCGCCCGCGTGACACCGTTGCGCTGGGCTACGGCCGCGCTGTGCCCAACCCGCGCAGCCGCGATGTGCAGCAGGACGCCGCGCTGGCCAACGGTACGCAGTTGCCAAATCTGGACAGTGGCGAGCAATTGATCGAACTCGGCTACGGCTATCAGGCCACACCTTGGCTGACATTGCGCCCGAACATGCAATACATCATCGAACCGGGTGCGTTTTCCGGGCAGGACATCGACAACGCGTTGGTGTTTGGTTTGCAGGTGAAAGCTGCGCTCTGATCCCTCGATTTGAAGGGACTGCAGATATCAATGAACCCGGCACAGCGCCGGGTTTTTTGTTGCTCGATTATCTCGACTCGGCAGGTTCCCTCATCAGGTGTTCAAGGCTGACTGCGGCGTGTCAGGGTTGAGTTGCCGGCGTCGGAATTGCCCGGGAGGCTGTCCATGAATCTGACGAAAGCGCCGGGAAAAATAAGCTTCATCCGCGAAGCCGCATAACCTCGCCACCTCACCCACCGGGCGTGTGCCATTGAGCAGGTAATTACGCGCCGTGTGCATCCTGCGTTCAAGCACCAGTTCGGTAAACGTCTTGCCGATTTCCTTGCGTAACCAGTGGGTCAGGTACGTTGGTGACAGATAGGTCGCAGCCGCCACCTTGATCAGGTTGAGATCGGGATCGGCAATGTTCTTGCGCAGATACTCAAACATGCGGCTCAGCGCATCGCGTCGACTGGCTTCAGCCGCATTTTCCTCTGCCAGGCGTTTGAGCGGCTCGGCATACAGAAAACAGACGCGGCCTATCAGTTGCAATAACAAACCCTTGAGCATTTCGCGCGTACCGAACTGACGGTTTTCATCCAGGGTGCGCATTTGTTCGATCAAGAGACAGAGCCTGCTGAAATCCTCATCCCCCAGAATAAAGTCCAGATGCTCCTGAAAGCGGAACGGTGACAACTCAGGTGCCAGAAGAATCGACACCTCCTCAAGGTCCATCGGGTCGCACTGCAAATGTGGCAACAGGAAGGTTTGGGAAAAGTTGATCACGATGAAGTTGCTGTCCGCCGGATGCGGGATCACATGCACGCGATGCGGCAGGATAAAGGCCAGGGTATTGCGCGGAAACGGTCGCACAGCGTTACCAATGTGCTGCACGGTGTCGCCGCCTAGGTTGATCTGAATCTGGAAGTACTCATGCCGATGCGGGCTGGTCTCGGCGCGTCGACCCTTTTTGTCGCGAATGTAAAAGTCGGTGAGCTCACTACGTTGCTGCATGACATAGGTGGGGACACGGCTGGGTGACGACATTTTTCGAGAATCCTCGACAGGTACGTTGGCAGGTTGTCCTGGCGTTGCCGGGCAAGTGGCGGCATTCATCTTGAAACATCAGGGCCATGCCTTCAAGAAGTCATACGATGTCTTCGCGAGTGAGCAGTTTTTCCAGCAATGCGTGCCGATTCTGGCTGTCCAAAAAAACCACCTCAAGGTGATTTCATTTAGTTATTTAAAAACAGACAGATAGACGAATATCACGCATTGATTTCGAAGATTTCTATCTTGGCTTGTTCTTGGACAGGTTTGTCCAATCGGCTTTTCAACAAAAAAACGATCTAACACCTGGATTGATTTAGCGATGTTGTACGACCACTGTAATTAACCACGCAGCCCGACTTCTATCAAAAACAATCAAAGGTGCGCACGTCATGACTCTGCTTTTGCTCCCCGCTGACCCTCCCGAACTCACGCCTGAAGCGCGTGGCGCACGACGGACCTGAACGTCTGCGGCTAACGCTCACTGTCCTTTTTTCAGCACTCGATGACTCACGCCCCGCTTTTGCGGGCACGGCTTCGGCTGCTCGAAAACATCTCGACATTTCTAACAATAAAACGAGGCACGCTCATGTCGAACACCCACACCTCCCAGACCACCGCTGCGCCGTTGATTGCCGGTGCGCGAGACAGCGTACTGCCTCAGCGGCTGCCGTCGCGGCGCCGTTGGTTCATGCTCTCTTTGCTGCTGATTGCGACGATCATCAATTACATCGACCGGGTAAACATTTCGATTGCAGCACCGTTCATGGCCAAGGACCTGGGCCTGGACAAGATCGAAATGGGCCTGATTTTTTCGGCCTTCGCCTGGACGTACGCTCTGGCCCTGGTGCCGGCAGGTTTTATAGCCGACCGCTTCGGTTCACGTTTCACCTACGGTGTCTCGCTGATCAGTTGGTCGACGGTCACCGTCTGCCAGGGATTTGCCACGGGGTTTGCCTCACTGTTCGGCCTGCGACTGGCCGTCGGCGCCATGGAGGCTCCGGCGTTTCCGGCCAACAGTCGTGCAGTCACCGTGTGGTTTCCGGCACGCGAGCGCGGTTTGGCCAGCAGTATCTATGTTTGCGGCCAGTACCTGGGCACGGCGTTGTTTACCGGTGCGCTGTTATGGCTGGCCACGACCTTTGACTGGCGCCACGTCTTCTACAGCACTGGCGCGCTCGGTGTTGTCTTTGGTGTGCTGTGGCTTTATCTGTATCGCGATCCGCTGAACTGCAAGAAAGTCAGTAAAGAAGAGCTGACCTATATCGAAGCCGGCGGTGGACTGGTCAAGAGCAGTCAGGAACGCACCCGCTTCAACTGGCGGCAAATCGCCGAGCTGTTCAGCTACCGGCAGATCTGGGCGATTTGCATCGGCAAATTTGCCAGCACCTCTGCACTGTATTTTTTCCTCACCTGGTTCCCGACCTACCTGATCGAAGAACGCAAGCTGACCATGATCAAGGCCGGGATTTTTGCCGTGATGCCTTTCGTGGGCGCGACCGTTGGCATCCTTCTCGCCGGTATCGTTTCCGACCTGCTGATCCGTCGCGGTTATTCGATGTCCTTCGCGCGCAAATTGCCCCTGGTCATTGGCTCGATGCTGGGAATGTCCATCGTTCTGGTGAATTTCACTGACTCCAACGTGATCTGCATTGCCGTATTGACCGTTGCTTTCTTCGCTCAAGGGATCGCTTCGTCTTCATGGGCTGCGGTGTCGGAAGTGGCGCCCAAGGAACTCATTGGACTCACCGGCGGCATCACCAGTCTGGCCGCAAATATCGGCGGCATCGTCACGCCGATCGTGATTGGCGCGATCGTCCACGCCACAGGTTCGTTCGCCTGGGCCTTCTGGTTCATTGGTGGTGTCGCACTGATCGGTACCCTTTCCTACTCGCTACTGCTCGGCCGGTTGTACCGCATCGAATTGAAGGCGAGCTGAACCGCAAAGCACCGTTTTCTCCAACAAGAGGCGGCATTCGTCCAACTTTGCCAACGACCGCCGCCGTACGCTGCAGCTTCTGACAGGACTTTTAACAGGATGAACATGACCGAGTATGTTTTTACCCCGGATCTGCCAGTGACCTTGCCGGTAGTCGGCAGTGACCAGCGTTTTCCCGTCGGCCGGGTGTTTTGCGTCGGCCGTAATTACCCCTGGCCAGACACTCAGGGGCAATCCCGTCAGCCTCCGGTATTTTTCATGAAGCCGGCGAGCAACGTGGTGGACGCCGTTGGTGAAGTGCCATTCCCGCCTCTGACCGAAGAGTTTGTTCACGAAATCGAACTGGTCGTGGCCATCGGTGAAGGTGGCGCGGATATTCCAGAGAGCGAAGCGTTGGCCTATGTATGGGGTTACGCCGCCGGCCTCGACCTGACCCGTCGCGACGTGCAGCGCCTTGCCAAAAGCAACGGTTTGCCGTGGGAAGGTGCCAAGGTTTTCGACGGTGCCGCACCGATGACCGCGATCGTGCCCGCCAACCGGGCAGGACGTCCCGACGGAGAGTTGTGGCTGACGGTAAACGGTCAGGAGCGTCAGCGCGACAGCCTCGACAACCAGATCTGGTCGGTCAGTGAAGTGATCAGCCGAATCTCCCAATCGGTGACCCTGAAGGCCGGCGATCTGATCATGACCGGCAGCCCGGCTGGCGTCGATGTGCTGCAACCGGGCAACATCATCAACGCCGGCATCGACGGTATCGGCCAACTCGAAATGCGCGTCGGCCCGCGGACTTGATCCCTGGCCACGCCCAAAGCGATTCGTAGACAGGAGAACAATAAGATGTCGAGCGCTCAACCTCTGAAAGTAGCCTTGGTGACCGGTGCCGGTAGCGGAATCGGCCGCTCCGTGGCCCTTGGCCTGATGGCCGACGGTTACACCGTGGTACTCGCCGGACGCCGACCGGAACCGCTGCAGGAACTCGTCGAGAGGGCAGCAGTGGAAGGACACCAGGCGTTGGCGGTGCCCACTGATGTGCGCGACCCGGCGAGTGTCGATGGGCTGTTTGCAACCATAGCCCAAGTGTATGGACGCCTTGACGTCGTCTTCAACAATGCCGGGGTGAACGCCCCTGCCGTGCCCCTGGATGAACTGACATTCGAACAGTGGCGCAACGTGATCGACACCAATCTCAACGGTGTTTTTCTCTGCGCCCGTGGTGCGTTCGGGCTGATGCGCCGGCAACAACCGCAGGGCGGTCGGATTATCAATAACGGCTCAATCTCGGCCCATACGCCACGGCCGTTCAGCAGCGCTTACACCGCCAGCAAACACGCTGTTCTCGGGCTGACGAAGTCCTTGGCCCTGGATGGTCGAGAATTCAACATCGCCTGCAGCCAGATCGATATCGGCAACGCTCTGACCGAAATGTCGGTGCGCATGACCAAGGGCGTGCGACAGGCCAACGGCACTGTCGCCGTGGAGCCGATGGTCGACGTCAAGCATGTCGCCGATGCCGTGCGCTATATCGCTGGCCTGCCACTGTCGGCCAACGTCCTGAACATGACGGTCATGGCCACGGCCATGCCTTTTGCCGGCCGTGGTTAAGCCGGCCTTTTATTGAGTAAGTGAGGTTTACATGAAGCCAGAAGTCTTGCAGCTCAGCCCGATCCTGATTCCTGAAATCAACGCTCGTCTCAGCGAACTGTTTACGGTCCGACGTTATTTCGAGCAGGCTGACAAAGCGGCGTATTTGCATGAGCACGGAGCCAATATCCGTGGCGTGATCACGGGTGGCCATACAGGGATCAGCCAGGCGCTGATGGCACAGCTGCCGAAACTGGAAGTGGTGGCCGTCAATGGCGTCGGCACGGATGCGGTGGACCTGGCCTACGCCCGGGATCGCGGAATTCGTGTTACTGCAACCATCGGCGCGCTGACCGAAGACGTGGCCGATCTGGCGATCGGCTTATTGATCGCGGTGTGTCGCGGTCTGTGCACCAGCGACCGTTATGTGCGCTCCGGCCAGTGGCCGCAGAGCCCGACGCCGCTGGCCCCGCTGCCACTGGCCCGGCAGGTTTGCGGCATGCGCATCGGTATCGTTGGCATGGGCCGGGTCGGCCGCGCCGTGGCGGTGCGGGCTGCTGCGTTTGGTTGCCCGATCAGTTACACCGATCTGCAACCGATGAGCGACGTCAGCCACACCTTCGTGGCTGACCTCAAGCAACTGGCCCGCGACAGCGATGCCTTGATACTGGCAGCCGCCGCCGACAAAGCCGAGGCGATAATCGACGCACACGTGTTGCAGGCACTGGGCAAAGATGGATACCTGATCAACGTGGCGCGAGGCAAACTGGTCAACGAAGTGGATCTGGTGGCAGCACTGACGGCCGGAGAGATTGCCGGCGCGGCGCTGGATGTGTTTGTCGACGAGCCGAACGTGCCAGAGGCCCTCTTTGCCAACGAACAAGTGGTGTTGCAACCCCATCGCGCCAGCGCGACGCTGCAGACACGCACGCGAATGGGCGAGATGGTCGTGGCGAGCCTGCTGGACAGCTTTGCCGGAAAAACGCCAAAAGGATGTGTCACCGGCTAGCGATTGTCAGACACCCTCTCGCTCCTCTTGAAAGCGCCGCAGGCGCGCCCAGGCAGCAGGCCTGTCAGCGTGGCCTGCGTAGCCCTGCTCTGGCGTATGCAGCCAGCCATCGAACCTTTACACCGAAAACACCGTCCGAGCTAAGACGTTATTGCTTACCGCTCGCCACGAGGTTTCCGTTTGAAAGCTGCCATCGCCAAAAAATACCGTTTGATCATCAAAACCATGGGCTATGTCGGCTGGTCGCTGTTCTGGTTGTTGCTCTGGGACATCGCCGTCACCGTCGACTTCATGTTGTTTCTCAACGCCAAGATCAATCTGCCGCTGATGCCCCTGACATTGCTCGGGTCGGCGCTGGTGGTGTTGATCAGTTTCCGCAACAGCAGTGCCTACAACCGTTGGTGGGAAGCGCGAACGTTGTGGGGCACGATGATCAACAGCTCCCGCAGCTTCGCCCGGCAGGTGCTGACGCTGCTGGATGACCCCGATAGCGAAGTGAATCCGCTCAAGGCGACGCTGTTGCGCCGCCATGTAGCGTATGTCAATTGCCTCGCGGCGCATCTGCAAGGCCAGCCTTGCCCGGAGGAAGTCCGCGCCTTCATCCCGGCGGATGAGTTCGCCCGCAGCGGCACCACCAACAACTTTTCCAACGACATCCTCACCGGTTCTGCGTCCTTGCTGGCCCGGGAATACAAGGCCGGGCGCCTGGACAGCATTCGTCTGGCACGGCTGGAATCGACGATGGTCGATCTGTCCAACAGCCAGGGCGGGATGGAGCGCATCGCCAATACCCCGCTGCCCTACCCTTACGTGTATTTCCCGCGCCTGTTTATTTCGCTGTTCTGCCTGATTGTGCCGGTGGGCCTGGTGGAATCGCTGGGTTGGTTCACCCCGCTCGCCTCGACGGTGGTGGGCTTTATGCTGCTGGCCATCGAACGCATCGGCACCGACCTGCAAAGCCCGTTTCGCCATAGCGAACACCAGATCCAGATGGAAGCCCTGTGCGAAACCATCGAGAAAAACCTGCAGTCGATGCAGCGCGATTCGTTGGGGGATGTGCGCAGGGTTGTAGAGACTGCTTGAAGACACGCTCTGAGGGACGCCAGGGCGCAAAGCCCTGGCGAGTGGCAGCGATCACTTTTTCTCTGGCGTGCAACACGACAGGACAGCGCCCGCCGTCTAGCTCACGCCTGGCTCTCAGGAAACATGCATCCGCCATTGCGCACCAGCGCCTTCAATTCCTCACTCACCTGCGTTGGGTTCTGACTTAGTCGAGTCACGAACTCACCGAGGTCCCGTGCGTATGACTTCGAATCGTGCTTCGCGCTCCAAAGCACGATGTTGAGGACGATGGGAATGAGATCCAGGCCTTTCTCCGTCAGCGTGTAGAAATCCTTGCGCCGGTCGTCGGGGTTGGGTGCTTTCGACAGAACGCCTTGCCCCTCGAGAAAGGCAAGGCGGGAAGCAAGGACGTTGGACGCGATGCCCTCTTCCGATTTCAGGAACTGGCCATACGTTTTCTTACCCACGAAAACGATGTCGCGAATGATCAGCAGCGACCATCGGTCGCCAAAAATCTCAACGCCATAGTTCACAGCGCAATGGGAGCGAATGTCTTCTTTCGATAGTTTTTTCATGGCCGGATCTTAGCATTACTTGCAGCGTGCAAGTAAATTTACGCAGATCACTTGCTTTTTAAAAGTGAAAAGACCAGCATGGCTCGCAGGTTGAACGCAATCGCCGGAACGCCCACTCCGTCAAGCACACCCATTTCTCCATCGGCGTCAGTCTCTTCGGCTGAGTGCGCCTGTAGCACATCACTTACCTGGAGCTTCAACATGCACGTATTCGTCACTGGCGGGACCGGCCATTCCGGTCCGTACATCATTTCCGACCTTCTCGCCGCCGGCCACGAGGTCACCGCGCTGGCCCGATCTGACAGCTCGGCGCAGGTGCTCACTGCGCTCGGCGCAAAGGTGCGTCGCGGTGATCTCAATGATCTCGATGGTCTCAAGGAGGCGGCTGCAGCCGCCGACGGCGTGATCCACGTCGCGCACCGGCAAGACCTGCTTCCGGTCGGCGGGATCGACGCTGTTGCCGCAGCGGAAGTCCAGATCATGCTCGCCTACGGTGATGCGCTGGCTGGAACCGGAAAGCCGCTGGTCGTGTCGGGCAGCATCGGCTCGGCAACCAACGAGGGTTGGCCGGTTCCCGGGCCGCTCCAGAACCGACCGGCGACCGAAGAGGATCCGGCGCTCTCGGCGGCTGGCGATCAATACAAGGGCTCGCTACGGGTTCGTAACATCGTCGAGCTCACCGCCATCGGTCTCGCCGAGCGCGGCGTGCGCACTTCCGTGGTGCGCATTGCCGAAATCATGCACAGCGCAGCCGACAAGGCCGGTTTCCTGCAGGTCCTGATCGGGCAAGCCAAGGAAAAGGGCGTGGTCGGCTTCCCCGGCGACGGCACCAACCGGTGGGCGGCCGTGCATGCCCGTGACCTCGCGACCCTGTTCCGTCTGGCGCTGGAGAAGAGTCCCGCGGGCAGGTACTGGCACGCGGTTGCCGAAGGGGCTATCCCCTACCGCGAGCTCGCGCAGGCCATTGGCAGCCGTCTGAACCTGCCCGTCGTGTCGATTCCCGTGGACGTGATGATGGGGCCGGGGTTCTTCGGTTTCCTCGCCAACCTGGTGACGCTGGACACCCCGGCGTCGAACGACATCACGCGCCAGATGCTCGGCTGGACACCCACGCAGCCCGGCCTGTTTGCCGATATGGACAATGGCCACTACTTCCCTGCCGCCTGAATTTGGAGATAACCCATGAGCACTATCAGCATCATCGGAACAGGAGGCATGGCGACGGCGATCGCCCGTCGTGCCGCCCAGGCTGGATACACCGTTGAGGTGATCAACCGCGCGCCCGCCAAGGCGCAGGCGTTGGCCGACAAGCTCGCAGCCGGCGCGATCACCGGGACGTACGGCGCCACGCCGGCCGGCGACATCGTCATCCTCGCCGTGCCGTACACCGCTGCGGCGTTGGTGGTGGCCGATTACGGCGCCGCGCTCGACGGCAAGGTGATCATCGACATCACCAACACCGCGGCTCCGGACCTCAAGGGCCTCGTCTCCCCCGCCGGAAGTTCGGGGGCGCAGGAGATCGCCAGGATCGCCCCCGCCAACGCGCATGTGGTGAAGGCATTCAACACCCTTTTCGGCCACGTGCTTGCCAGGGGCGGCGCCCTCGACGCGTTCATCGCCGCCGACAATCAAGAGGCCAAGACGCGCGTCTCGACGTTCATCGAAAGTCTCGGGCTACGTCCGTTGGATGTCGGTGGCCTGTACATGGCCCAGACGCTCGAGGCGCTTGGCCTGATGATGATCGGCCTGGCAAAAAATGGCGCGGCCTCTTGGGACCTCGCTTTGCACGTCGATATTGGTTGAATCGACGCCCCCCTCACCGGCTGCTCCACGCGCCATACAACTCGCCACGCTGGGGGTCGTTTTGGGTTCTGTATTCAACCCATTACTTGCCCCCGGCGCATCTCAGGCCATATTTCAGCTCGCTGTCCAGGCCATTTCGATGTGAGTGGTGGTTTCACCAGTCTGGCGAAAGCCCAGGCTTTCATAGAGTTTGCGCGCCAATGCGTTCGTTCGGAAAACCCCCAGTTGCAAAGGCACATGGCGCGCTGAGGCTTGCAACTGGAGTTCCTTCAAAATGCGGGTGCCAATGCCCTTGCCTTGGAACTTGGGTGAAACAGCGATGTTCTGAACATGGATTCGATCCTCCTTGTCCAGAACTTGAACGTAACCAACCATCTGGCCATTGAACTCGATAACTGAAGTGACTGTGCATGCAAATTCTGCAGCGAAGTTAGAACGCTGCCAATTTTCCTCCCAGCCCCATATTTTCTCGATGTGATCGTAGAAAACGGCTCGATGCAGGTTAAACAGGGTTGTTCGGTCACTGTCGGTTGCGGGACGTACCGTCATAGTCACTTATCGATCTCTGCTAACGCACGCCCTCAAGTGCGGCGCTATGTCGGCGTGCCCTTGATAGGTGCTGAAGTCTGGGAAGGCTAGCTCAGTAATCGCCTTCCATTTTTCTGGGAAATCTTCTACTGATGCATAACCCTTCACGTGCCTGCATGATCAGATCAGTGCCGACAATCTGCTCAAAAACTCCTTACCTGATGACTACCGGAAAAGCTGCCTTGAGTCGATAGCGATCATTCATATGAACGTCCGCTGCTGGCGGATGACTGCCGGTCACGAATGGTGGCTATCGGTGAGAAGCGGCCGCTCAACACCGGCTACTATCAACTGTTTAAGGTCACAAGCCCTCGGCGAAATACGGAAATTACTCCTGACGCCGCACGACGGGTTCCAGCAGCTTCCAAGGTCTTGCCCAGCTCGCAAATGCTCGGTCGATTGAGCCAGGCAATACTCACCGTGGACGGTTTATGCCTCGGAAATGGCCTCGCGCACAAAGTCTTCATAGGTACGCAGTGGGTGCCCGATGAGGGTCTGAAGCTGTTCTACAGTTCCTTCAACTGATTGCATGCCGAAGTTCTGGATACCCGACATCATCAGACGCATGTCATAAGCCAGCCAGGTGGGGCCATACGAAGCCAGCTGTCCTTCGAAAGCGGCCACGTCATCACCGCCATAGGCGATCTCGCGGCCCAGTGCTTTGCTCCAGATATTTGCCACTGACGCACCGGTGAGCACGTGCGGCCCAACCAATTCCAGCGTTTCACGGCGCAGTGCAGTGGGCGCTTTATCGCGTCGCAGCAGTTCTGCGACCGCGACATCAGCGATATCGCGCGCGTCAATCATCGACACGCCCGCCGCGCCGATCGGCATGGGGTAAACCGAGTAGTTCTGAATAGTCTGCTGGACCATGCGGTCGTTTTGCATGAAGTACGCCGGACGCAGAATCGTGGCAGGCATGTCCAGACTCTCGATCATGCGTTCAACCGTATATTTGCCAGTGAAGTGCGGGACATTGGTGAATTTGTCGGCATGAATCACCGAGAGATAAACGATGCGCTCGATACCCGCTTCACGAGCCAGGTTTAGCGTAATGAGGGCTTGAGTGACCTCGTCGGGCGTCACGGCATTGAGCAGGAACAGGGTACGCACCGACGCAAGCGCAACGCGCATCGACGCGACGTCAGTGAGGCCTGCGACAACTTCAGTCACGCCAGCCGGAAACGCCCTCTTGCCCGCTTGGCGCACAAGGGCTTTGACCTCGGCGCCCGCGTCTGCAAGGCCTTGAGTGATCAGTGAACCGATGGTGCCGGTGGCGCCAATAACCAGAATGCTCATGTTTAAAACTCCTGCGTGGGATTTAGAGTGGATCAGCGAGTGAAATCGGCAACAACCTTGCCCGTCCGTGAAACGGTGCGATTGCGTTCGATCGCCGTGGGAATATCAGAAAAGCCAACAACGTCGCCGATCCTCGACTGAAGCGTGCCGTTGGCGACTTCCGTGGCGAGCTTCTCCAGCAATTGAGGATCAGGCGTGTTCATGAACCAGAGGCCACGGCGACCCGCCGGCGTTCGGGCAAGAATGTCGGGAGAGGACGTGCCGACAATCACACCGTCCGGCGCCAACACCTGCCATGACCGATCCAGAACCTCACCACCGACGTAATCGAGCACCAGGTCAATATTGCGGACGATGTTTTCGAAACGTTGCGATTGGTAGTCAAAGACAAAATCGGCGCCGAGGCTTCGCACGTAATCCAGGTCCGCAGTGCCTGCCGTTGCAAAGACCTCTGCGCCCGCCCGCTTGGCGTACTGCACGGCATAAGCACCGAGCCCACCGGCGGCGCCATGAATCAGGATTCGCTGACCCGCGAGGATCGGCCCCGCGTGATGAAGACTGTTCCACGCCGCAACGGCTGCTACAGGCATGGCGGCCGCATGGACGTCCTCCAGACTCTCAGGCGTCAGGGAAAGACTCGCTTGATCAACGGTCACGAATTCAGCGTAAGCGCCCAATGCGCCCATCGCGCCCATGACACGGTCGCCCACACTGAAACGAGAGGCTCCGGGCCCGACCGTCTCAATCACTCCGGCCATCTCGGCGCCCAATACGATGGGCAATGGCAGCGCGAACGCGTTGCGCACATGTCCTTCGCGAACCTTCCAGTCGATGCCATTCACGCCCGCGGCCCGAACCCGAACCAGAACCTGGCCCTGCTCGGGGGCTGGCTTCTCGATCTTGGCAATTGTCGCGGCTTGCGCGCCACCGTAGGCGCGTATCAATACAGCACGTTGAAGGGTGTTCATGGGAATTCCTCATATCGTGTTCCGATGACAAGAAATTAATCCGTTGCACATACAAAACGAAGACCACAAAATCCAAACACCTCGTTTCAGATATGGAACACCATGAACCTTAATGCGCTGATTGATTTCATCCTCGTCGCCACCAATGAAGGGCTGGGTAAGGCAAGCCGTGCGAGCGGCATTTCCAAAGCCACTTTGTCACGCCGAATCTCCGACCTTGAAGATCAACTGGGCGTGAGGCTGATTGAGCGCAGCGCACGGGGTCTGAAGCTGACCGAAGCGGGTGAGGCGCTGATGTCTCGAACCGAAGGCCCGCTGAGTGAAGTGACCGATGCCATGGCAGCAGCACGTGAAGGGGTTTCAACGCCTCGCGGACGCCTGCGAGTCGCTGCTCCGATCTTGTTCTCGCAGCTCGCAATGGGACGTATCGGCGCCGAGTTCTGTGCGGCCTATCCGGAAGTCTTCATCGAGGTCGTGTCGGAAGATCGCATGGTGGATCTGGTCGAGGAACAATTTGACGTCGCCATTCGAATCAACCCGAGCCCGGACAGCAGCCTGGTCGGCCGGTGCTTCGCCAAGGACCGGCTGATCGTGGTCGCGGCGCCTCAGATTCCAAGGCCGATGGCCGGCGCGATCAGACCCGTTCCCGCTATCGTGACCTCGACTTTCCAGCCAACGCAATGGAGTCTTGATGGCGGGCAGTTGGTCTTGGAGCCGATCCCGAAGATGCGATTTTCTTCGCTGCTGATGGTCCGCGATGCCGCTATCGCCGGTGGCGGAGCAGCGCTCATTCCCCAGTCCATCGCCTGGAACCCACTCGCTCGTGGTGATTTGGTTCAGTGGGGGACGGTGTCAGGTGTAGAACCAGCGCTTTGGGTCTTGCACACCTCCAGGCGGCTCGCAGCGCCAAAGGTTCGCGCATTCGTCGACTTCATGTGTGACAAGTATTCAGACATGTCACTTGTTCTGACGGGATAGACCGACCGGTACCGGCGTGGGAATTTGCCATGAAGGTTTGTTGCCGTCCTGACTGTCGAAAGCGCGGCGCGCTTTGCGCAAGTCCTCGACGTTCTCGACTACCCAGGTCCAGATGGGCGACATACGAAACAACAGCTCCATGCCCAGCGGCGTCAGCTCATACTCGACACGCGGAGGCACTCAACATGCCCCCGCCGTGTGCCCTCCTCGCTTACGCCTGATCCAAGGCCTCCACCACGCCTTTGTCTTCCCCAAGGAAGCCGCCGCTCTGATGCGCCCAGAGTCGCGCATACACGCCGTTCTTCTCCAGCAATTCAGCGTGGGTGCCCTGTTCGATGATGCGGCCGTCGTCCATGACGATCAGGCGGTCCATCGCCGCAATCGTCGACAGCCGATGGGCGATCGCGATCACGGTCTTGCCCTGCATCATGTCATCGAGGCTTTCCTGAATCGCCACTTCGACTTCCGAATCCAGCGCGCTGGTGGCCTCGTCCAGCAGCAGGATCGGCGCGTTTTTCAGCATCACACGCGCAATCGCCACACGCTGGCGCTGGCCACCGGACAACTTGATCCCCCGCTCGCCTACCATCGTGTCGTAGCCGGTATGGCCCTGGCGATCGCTGAGTTGACGGATGAATTCATCGGCCTGAGCGTTGGCCGCAGCGCGGCGGATTTGTGCGTCGGTCGCATCCGGCCGGCCGTAGGCGATGTTGTCGCGAATGGAGCGATGCAGCAGCGAGGTGTCCTGAGTGACCATGCCGATGCAACTGCGCAGACTGTCTTGCGTGACGTGCGCGATGTTTTGCCCGTCGATGCGAATCTCCCCGCTGTCGACGTCATAAAAGCGCAGCAGCAAGTTGATCAGCGTGGATTTGCCGGCGCCCGAGCGGCCCACCAGACCGATCTTTTCGCCGGGACGGATGCTCAGGCTCAGACCGTCGAGCACCTGACGTTCGCCGCCGTAGTTGAAGCTCACCTTGTCGAAAGTCACTGCGCCACCAGTGGTGACCAGCACCCCGGCATCCGGCGCGTCCTGGACCTTGGTGCCTTGGGTCAGGGTGGCCATGCCGTCCTGGACGGTGCCGATGCTTTCGAACAGCGAGGTCATTTGCCACATGATCCAGTTCGACATGCCATTGATCCGCAACGCCATGGCGGTGATCGCCGCCACGGCACCGGCGCCGACATCGCCCTGATGCCACAGCCACAGGGCATACCCCCCGGCCGACATGATCAACCCCACAACCAGGGCCTGATTGACGATCTCGAACAGGCTGACCAGACGCATCTGGCGGAAGCCGGTCAGCTTGAAATCTTCCATCGCCGCCCGGGCGAAGTGCGCTTCGCGGTTGGAGTGGGAGAACAGCTTGACCGTGGTGATGTTGGTGTACGCGTCGGCGATACGCCCGGTCATCATCGAACGCGCGTTGGCCTGTTCCTGCCCGACTTTGCCCAGGCGCGGCACGAAGTACGCCATGGCCAGACCGAACAGCACAACCCACGCCAGAAACGGCAGCATCAGTTTCAGCGCAAAGCCGCCGGCCAGGGCGATGATCGCAATGAAATACACGCCGATCCCGGGCAGGATCTCGATCAGGGTGAACAGCACGTCACGCACTGCCAGCGCCGTCTGCATCACTTTGGTAGTGACGCGGCCGGAGAACTCATCGGAGAAAAACGAAAGGCTTTGCCGCAGCATCAACCGGTGAAAGTCCCAGCGCAGGCGCAGCGGCAGGTTAATTGCCAGGATCTGATGCTGAACCATAGTGCGCAACGCCACCAGCCCGACACTGAACACCATGACAATGCCCATCCCCCACAACACGCGACTCTCCTGCACAGCCGCCTCCCCTCCGGCCTGCCAGGTCGAGAGCAGATCCACGACCTGGCCGAGGAAGGAAAACAGCCACGCTTCATAGATCGACACGGCGGCACTGAGCAGCGCCAGCGCCAGGATGTAACCGCGGGCCCCACGAGTGCAGGCCCACAGAAATTTCGCCAGGCCGTTGGGCGGCGGCGGCACCTCGTCAGGCGGGAAAGGGTCGAGTCTTCGTTCAAACACACGAAGCATGGTGATCTCCAAAACAGTCAAGTCAGGAGATTCTGCCACCGATTGAATCCCGGGAGGTCTTTGTGAAAAAGTGTGTGTTCATCAAGACGACTTGAGCATGTCCCACGCCTCGGGGGTAAAGCGGTAGCTTCTGTCCGACTGGATCTTGATGACCCCCACTTCGGCAAGACGCTTGAGTACTTCGCGGACGCCGACGATCGTCAGCTGCGAAAAAGACGCTTCTATATAAGCATGCACGCCCTGCACGCCGATCAGACGCTGTTCCCGGGTCGCCAGGACCAGTGCAGTGATCACCTTTATACGGAACAGACTGGTACGCAAACCGTAAACATGCAACATCTCGCGGATAGGACGGTTCGCGCTGTATGCAAACTCCAGCGCAAGTTGATGGCGCGCGGCCTGAAACCGACGGCCGCTGCCAGTCGAGGTGAATCCCTGGTTGTCCAGCATGCGAATACTCCTGTCGCCAATGAAGCGGACAGGCAGCAGCCATTGGGCCGTGCCTGCCCTTGCACGTCAAAAATCGACTGTTGCCGACAACTGCAGGGTGCGCGGGTAACCCGGTGAGAACGCACCGTACGAAGCGACGCCCGACCAGTACTCACGGTCAAACACGTTCTGCACCGTGGCGCGGAATGTCGTCGGCCGGCCTTCGATTTTCGTTGCATAACGTGCGCCGGCATCGACGCGCGTCCACGAGTCCAGCTCCTGAGTGTTTGCCTGATTGACGTATTGGCTGTCGGTATAAATCGCACCACCTGTGAGGGTGAAACCCTCCAGCCACGGGGTATCCCATTCGGCCCACAGATTGGCCTGCACATCGGGCACACCGACCGGTTTGTTGCCCCGGTTGGCGGCGGTGGCCGAATCGGTCAGTTCGCCATCGAGCACAGTCACGCCCCCCATCAAACGCGTACCCGGTGCCACTTCACCGAACATGCTCAATTCGATCCCGCGGTTGCGCTGCTCGGCCTGCACCGAGAACACGTTGCCGGCACCGATCTCACCGCTCGGTTTCTCGATCTGGAATAACGCCAGAGTGGTCATGAATGTGCCGTGTTCGTACTTCACACCGAGTTCATGCTGCTTCGATTCGTAAGGTGCGAATGTCTCGCCGGCGTTGGCCGCTGTGCCTGGGGCAATGTCACCTTTGCTCAAGCCTTCTACATAGTTGTAGTAGAGGGAAACGTCTTCCCAGGGCTTGACCACCACGCCGACCAGCGGGGACGTGGCGCTGTCGTTGTACTTCGAACTGACTGAACCGGTCGCGTTGTAGTTACGCGACTCGATGTCCTGGCGACGCACGCCGAGGGTCAGCTGGAAGCGATCATCGAGCATGGAAAGGGTATCGGTGAACGCAACACCCGACAGTTGCGACTCGGAAACGCGCAGTACCTTTGGCGAGCTGATGTATTGCTTGGGCGCATCGATCGGGTGATAGATGTTGGAACGGATGTCAGTGCCGTTGTTGATCCCGCGAGACAACTCATCCTGGTACTGGGTCGCCATCAGTGTGGTTGTATGGGTGATCGGTCCGGTGGCGAACACACCTCGGATCCCGACATCGGCGGTCGAACGATCGACGTTGAATTTGTAGTAACCCGGTATGTTGCTGGTATCCCCCGCCTCGTTGAGGATCCTTGGCACCTGATCGGACATGCGTTTGACGTCGGACTTGCCGCCACCGGCATGGGCGAACACGGTCAGCGTGTCGCTCAGGTCGTATTCGCCGCCGAGCAATGCCGACTGCTCCTTGGTGTCCGACCAACCCCAGTCCTGCGACAGGTTGGTGCGGCCATTCGGTGCGGATGGAATATCGACGCCCGGCGCAACAGTGAACGGTCGTGATGCGCCCTCCCAGCTTTCTTTCTGGCTGATGTAATCCAGGTTCAGGCGTAAACGCTCACCGCGATAATCCAGCGCGATGGCACCAATGCCCAGGTCGCGGTGCTGATCATCGATCGCGGTGTCGCCGCCTTGCAGGTTGCCGTTGAAGCGCACACCAAACTGGTTTTCCGAACCGAAGCGACGACTCAGATCCAGGTGACCGCCCACTTGGGAATCCGAGGCGTAAGTGGTGGTGACCCGCGTCAGGTCTTCGTCCAGCGGACGCTTGGGAACGATGTTGATCACCCCGCCTACACCACTGTTCGGCGAGATACCGTACATCAGCGCGCCCGGCCCCTTGAGCACTTCGACACGCTCGGCGTACTCGGTAAACACCCGATAGTTGGGCGCAACGCCGTACACGCCGTCGAACGCCAGTTCACCCAGGTTGCCCTCGCCAATCGGGAAGCCGCGAATGAAAAACGAATCGACGATCCCCCCTGTCTGACCGGTCGAGCGCACTGACGGATCGCGCTCCAGCGCATCGGCCACCGTCACTGTCTGCAGGTCGGCCAGGGTCTTGGCGGTGTAGCTGGTGACACTGAACGGCGTGTCCATCACATCCTTGTTGCCCATCATGCCGAGCCGTGCACCGCGCGCGACCTGGCCACCGGCGAGTACCTCCGGCAATGCGGTCGGGCCGCTGTAGCGAGCGTTGATGTTGGTGGTGTCGAGCGTCAGCGCATCGAGGCTGTCAGCGGCCGACGTCGTCGTTGGAATATTCGGGGTCTTGTCGGCGGCAACGTCCTGTTGCTCGGGGCTCGCTGCCCAGGCGTTGGCGCTTGCTGCGACCAGAACAACATTCAACATGGCGGTACGAATGGCGAGTGTTAACACGCGCTCACCGCATGGACGACTGACAACAGGCATGACGTGAGGATCCTTTTCAACAAGGGAAAATGGTAATCACTCCTATTGCCAGTCGATCTGCGAAAAAGTATCACCCTCGATGAGATATTTTTGATCGGCCCAGGCCAAACCTAGTCGTACAGGTGCTCCAACGGGATCGCGAGCACCGGCAACGCGGGGTCAAACGCGTGCCGGGTGGTCTTGTACGGAAAGATTTCGCCCCGGGCGATGGTGCTGAAAATCTGCGCCACTTCGAACGCCTGCCCGGTTCGCCAGTGCCGTACGCACACCCGCGGATCGCCGTAATCGAGCTGGATGCACGGCACGCGTTTCAAGCCCAGTTGCAACGCCGCGTTGAAGCGGTGATTGCCGTCCATGACGATACCTTTCGAGCGCTCGACGATGATCGGCTCCAGCCAATGCCCGACCCGAATGATCGACTCGCGCAGGCGCGTCACATTGGCCGGGTCGACGTGCTCCGATTGCAGCACTTCGCACAGCGGCCGCAACGCAATTTGATAACCGTGTTCCATGGTTGAACTCCTGATTCGCCGCGCTTCAGCAAGCATCGGCGCGGACAACAGGCGCGTGCTGACGGGCCAGATCGAGCAGGCGCTGAGCGTGTTCGATCAGCGGCAAATCGACCATTTCACCGTCCACCTGCACCGCATGACTGCCGGTGGCCACGGCTCTCATCACCCGGTCAGCCCAGGCCAGTTGGTGCGAATCCGGCAGGAAGGCGCGCTGCACCGAATCCAGCTGCGCGGGATGGATACACAGCTTGGCGCCGAACCCCAGCGAACGTGCGTAGTGCGAATCCTTGGTGACGACCGCCAAATCATTGATCGCCGGTGTGACCCCATCGATCGGCGCCGGCAGATCTGCCGTGCGCGAAGCCAGCACGATGCGGTTACGGGCGAACAGAAACGCCTCGGGGGTCTGACTGCAGTCGATATCGAGCGAGAAATCCAGCGAGCCGAAAGCCAGCCGCGTCACCCCCGCAATCGCCGCAATCGACTCGACCTGCTGCAACCCCTTGGCGGTTTCGATGATGGCGATGATTTTCAGTGCCGGTTGCCACTCGAGCAGGCGCTCGACCACCGGCGCCAGGGCCTCTGGGCATTCGGCCTTGGGCAGGAAAATACCGTCGCATCGCTCGGGATAGCGCAACTCGTCGAGCCAGGCCAGGTCCTGGCGCAACAGTGGGCTGCTGACGCTGTTGAGGCGGATGTAACGCTCGCAGGCAACCTTCGGCGTGCTCTCCTGCCACGCCCGGATACCCGAGCGGGCAGCCGCTTTGCTGTCCGGGTGCACGGCGTCTTCGAGATCGAGAATGATCGCATCGGGCCCTGCCTCCACGGCTTTGGAAAACCGCTCGGGCCGGTTGCCCGGCACAAACAGGTAGCTGATCGCGAGTGGGGTTTTGCTGCTGAATCGTTCGGATTGCATGGCATAGCTCCTAGACGTGAACCCGTCGTGATTTCTGAAACATTTCCGGCGCCTCAGGCAGCCCATTGGCGTGCCTTTGCGGGCCTTCGCTAAACAATCTCCAAAGCCTTGTTGATCAAGGTATTGAGGCGTTTTTTATCTCGGGGCGAACGCGTCCTTGAGCGTGTAAATACACGTTCATTGATTCGCCGTTCACAGGTCTTTATTCAAAAATATTTGAAAACCTTACTTGATAATCGTTCGTGTTCGCAATATGGTTCACGCCACCAAGAGGAACTATCCTCGCTTCAAAGCACGCAATCAGCACTTCGGGAAATACATGTCAGTGATGTCATTTGAATGCCAGTCACGGGTCATGCACAGGGGATTGACCATCAACTAAGGGTCAATCGGAACATTCGTACAAACCATTATGAAACGGGGTTCTCATGCCACTGCTTTGTGAACCATTTATTACGATAAGTGCCACCTATCCAACTTCAGACATTGCCTGGCATCCGCCGCCGAGTTGTTTAAACCCTCGTTTCTAGCGAGCAAAAAAATACTGCATCCGTCGATAACGATCAGTTGTCGAGAACATCAATGGCGAAACTGTTTTCGACGCCAAGGGTTAACTATGCCTACGACAAATTCACGTGCCGACGAACAAGCAGCAAAAGTTCATCAACCCTGCATGTTAAAACCGCTGATCGACCCGATAATTTCTACATTTATCAATAATTTCCCGGACACACTTGTTGAACTTGTCAAACAACACGGATCACCCTTGAATCTGGTTTGGCCCCATGCCTTTGAATTAAATGCACAGGCCTTGCTGACCGTGTTGAATCAGCACCATCTGCCGGGCGAAATTTTCTACGGTGCCAAGGCCAACAAGTCACACAGCCTGTTGGGTGCGGCAGTCAGCTCGGCTATCGGCGTCGATGTATCGAGCATCCATGAACTGCAAGCGGCGTTACGATCCGGTACGCCCGGGGCAAAAATATGTGCCACAGGCCCGGCCAAGACCGCGGTGTTTCATCAGGCGTTGATCACTGCAGGTTCACTGATTTGCGTCGACTCGCTGGAAGAGTTCGATCACTTGCAACGCGTGATCGACGCGCAATCCCCCCCCGGAAAAGCCAGGGTTTTACTGCGTTACAGACCGAAAAACAGTCTTAAGAGCCGCTTCGGGATGGGCTCGGACGGCATGCTCGAAGCGCTTCAGAGGCTGACCAGACGCACGGATATTTTCCATTTCGAAGGGGTTCATTTTCACCTGGGCGGCTATGGATTCGAGTCCCGCGCACAAGCGTTACGTGAGGTCAGCGGATTCATCGAAGCCGCTCGGGAAATGGGCTTGAGTCCGCGGATGATCGATATCGGTGGCGGCTTGCCGATACGTTATGTCGAGCCGCAAAGTTATGCGCATTTTCTCGAACACGATAATAAGCCGAGCCATTATTACAACCACAAAGTTCCCGAGGCTTATTACCCGTACGGCGGCGAACTGACAGCATCACAATGGCTCGACTTATTGCTCGGCGCCGAACATTCGCCGGGGGTGTCCATCGCCAGCTATTTGAAGCAGCAAAACATAACCCTGGCCCTGGAACCCGGTCGAAGTCTTGTCGATCAAGCGGCGATTTCAGTATTCAGGGTCACCCGTATAAAGCAACTCGCGGACAGCAAAAGCGTTATTTTTGTTGAAGGCAGTAGTTTCAGCGCATGTGAAACCTGGTTCGCCTCCGAATACCTGATTGATCCAATATTGATCAGTTCGCAAGATTCGCCGCGTATTCCGACTCAAGCGTATATCGCAGGCCACAGCTGCCTGGACGACGATGTGATTACTCATCGCCTGATTAACTTTGCGACTGCACCACAGCCCGGTGACTTGCTGATTTACGTCAATACCGCCGGTTATCAAATGGACTTGCTGGAGAACGAGTTTCATCGCCATCCCCTGCCCCGGCGGCTGACGGCGACCTGTTGTACGGAAGGTAACTATAGGTTTTCACCTGACTACTAAAGGGAATCATTGAAATGATATTGAATAAAGTCTCGGATCTTATTGGCAATACGCCAATGTTGGGCATCGATATTCCCGACACCGATGCGCGCTTGTTACTCAAGATTGAAAAGAACAATCCCGGCGGCAGTATCAAAGACCGGATGGCGCGCAACATGGTGTTGGCCGCGCTGAAGTCCGGCCGGCTGAAACCGGGTGGCGTGGTTGTCGAATCGTCCTCAGGCAACACCGGTATCGGGCTGGCCATGGCTGCGGTGGAGTTCGGTTTGCATTTCATCGCGGTGGTTGATCATCACGCCGCCCAGGACAAGATCGCCGTAATGAAAGCGTTGGGTGCCGACATTCGTTTCGTCAAAGGTACCTATCGCGAAGATGAAGTCGCGGTGGTCGAGCGCCAGCAAATGGCAGCCGAACTGGCGGCCGAGATCCCCGGTGCGGTGTTCATGAACCAGTCCGACAACGCGGCCAATGCAGGTGGCTACAGTGATTTTGTGCGCGAAACCATTGGCCAGGCCGAAGGCGTTATCGGCGCCTACGTCGGTTGTGTCGGTACCGGCGGTTCGATGACCGGCATCGCTCGCGGTTTGAAAGTGCACAACCCGGACACCGTTACCGTCGCGGTGGAACCGGCCGGATCGATCGTCTTCGGCCATCCCGGCTATCCCTACTATCAATCGGGCACCGGTACGCCAGCCGGCGACACCGTGGGTCTGGTGCTCGACTACAGCTGCATCGATCTGGGTGTGCAAGTCACCGATTCTCAGGCGTTCGAAACCGCTCGCTACATCGCGCGCAACTTCGCCCTGCTGGTCGGCGGCTCAACCGGAGGGGCGATTTTCAAGGCACTGGAACTGATCCACAAAGGCGTGCTGACCGGCAACGTCGTCGTACCGATTGCCGATGGCGGTGAGAAGTACCTGCACACGGTGTTCGACGACAAATGGCTGCAGGAGCGCGATCTGATTGATCCGGGCATCGCCCCCCAACTGGACATCTGGCTGGGCAAGACACAATGGCTGGAATCTGCTTCCGCACCCCTGCAACTGAGCGTCGCATGACCCTCCCTACACACAGGAACGCCTCACGATGAATCTGTTGAAAGTCGCCATTTGTGGTGGCGGCAGGACCGGCCATCTCAACGCCATCCTGTTCAAGCAGCTGCCCGATGTTCAGGTTTCGATGCTCACCAGCAATCTGGAAATCATCGAACAACACGCCCGTCAGACGCCGATGCAGGCGCTGTTGCCCGACGGTTCGACACTGCAGGCCCGACTGGATCGGGTGACCACCGATGCAAGGATCGCCGTTGAAGATGCCGACATCGTCATCATCACCGTGCCAGCCCATGCCCGACCGCAAACCCTCAGGGATATTGCACCGCATCTGAATGCCAGCAAACCGGTGTACATCGGTGCGATTCCGGGCTTTTGCGGTTTCGACTGGCTGGCCGAAGCCACCCTGCCCGACCGCCCCAACCTGGTGATCTGGGGCATGAAGGATGTGCCGCACACCGCGTTCGAGCTGACGCCGGGGCGGTCGATCAAAATGGGCGGCGGCAAAAGCCAACTGTATGTGGCCACCCATGCCCGGGAGCCGCAAACCGCCCGACGTCAGTTGGAGAAAATACTCACCCGGCTGTACGGCCCCTGCGTGACGCTGCTGGAAAACTATCTGGAAATCACCCTGACGCCGGGCAACCCGATCATGCACAGCTCGGTGATCTATGGGTTGATCGGTCCCTACGGCCAATGGCACCGCAAGATTTTCCCGCAGCGCATGTGCTGGTGGACCGAGTGCCCGGAACTGGGCGCCTATTTCCTCGAACGCATGGATCAGGAAAGCCAGGACCTGTGCGCAGTCATCAGCCAGCGCATGGGCATTGACCTGTCCTCGGTCAAATCGCTGAAACAGGAAATCGTCGAAGCCTACGGCGAGCAGATCCGCGACCCGAGCAGCATGCTCTCGATTCTGCGCACCAATCAGGCTTACAACGACATCCTCGCACCGATGGTGCCCGCTGCCGACAACCGCGCCGGCTATGTGATCGAACGCGAGAGCCGTGCCTTCAACGAAGACGTCGCCTACGGCTTGGTGCTACTGGTGGAAATGGCCAGGCGCTTCGACCTCAAGGTGCCCTATATCGAAGAAGTCCTGCAGTGGAGCGTTGATTACATGCAAGGCCTGCGCGACTCGGCACTCGACTACTTCCCGAGCCACTGGCCACGCATGACAAACGCCGCCGCGTGATCTCTTTATTCACTTTTCGACGAGCAGACCACTGATATGGATGACTTCAAGACACTGATCGCCTATTCGCGCAAAAACGCCATGCGCCGCTTGATCCGCTGCCTTTTTGCAGAAAACATTCTCGACCGCTCGGCCCTGAGCTTCTCCGTGGAGGGCAACCAGGCCACTTACCCGCTCAAGGGCGGCCGCGCGCATCTGGCTTTTTCCGATATCGCCAAAGGCCCGGCCGAGACTGTGGTCAACGACGGCGACGTGGTGCTGGTCACCGACGAAGGCGTACGCCAGATCATCACCAGTCACCAGGACATGCTCGATGTGCTGCGTGACAGTTTCGACTTCGAGCCCACCGACGAAGGTGTGGCCGGGCTCAAGTCAGACATGGAAAACAGCCTGACCAACGACGCGCACGCCCGTCAGCATCGCCAGCACTGGAATGCCCGGCTGCAACAGGCCGCCCGGGAACAGGGCCTCGACAGCTTCACTGACTACCTGCGCCAGCACGCCAAAACCAAAGATGCGGCGATCCTGCTTGATCAGTGGGGTTCGCTGGAAGGTCATCCGTACTACCCGACATGGAAAGCCCGGCCTGGCCTTGGCGATGAGGAAGTCGAACAACTGTCGCCCGAGTTCAACGCGCAAGTGCCGTTGCGTATCGCCTCGTTGCGTGCCGACCACGCCAAAAGCGAGAGCATGCCGCACGTGACCAGTTATCACGACTGGTTCGCCAGCAACTTCCCGGCGCAATGGGAACAATGGAAAGCTTCGCTCAACCGCAAAGGCCTGGACGAGCGCCAGTGGCTACCGTTGCCGATTCACGGCTGGCACTTGCAAGCCTACGTGCTGAAGACCTTCGCGACGGAAATCGAAGAAGGCATTCTGATCACCGACGGCCCGGACATCACCACCCTGCCGACCATGTCCTATCGCACCATGATGCCGCTGCTGGACGACTGTGCACCGCTGATCAAACTGCCAATCGCCGTGTGGATGACCAGCGAACTGCGCAGCCTGCAAGCCAAGTCGATTCACATGGGGCCGCGCATCAGCACGGTGATTACGCGGATTCTGGAAACTGAAAACGGCTTTGACCAGCGACTGGAAATCTTCCCGGAAGAAATCGGCGTGCGCTACAAGAACGCGGTCACTCAAGACGATCATCCGGGCCGCCATCTGTCGGTGGTCTATCGCGCCAGCAAACCTGCGTTCGAGCGCAACGACGATTATCTGCCGATTACCGTGGCATCATTGTTCACCCGTTTGCCGGGCAGCGGTCGTCCGTTGTTCACTGATCTGATCGAACGTGACGGCGTGCGGGCCAGCGCGATCCAGGTGGAAAACTGGTTCCGCGAATATGCCAAAGTGGTCACCCACCCGGTGGTGGCGATCTACCTGATGTATGGCATCGGCCTTGAAGCCCATCAACAGAACACCATGGTGCTGTTCTCCCCCGACGGCATGGCACGCAGCCTGCTGATCCGCGACTTCGGTGATGGCCGTACGTACGCGCCATTGCTGGAAGGCCGGGGTTACAGCCTGCAACCGCATGTACAGCCGGGTATTCTGCCAACGGTGTTCGCGGGGGATATCGAGCCGGTGCGCATGTTTGTGCTCGATGCCGCGTTCCTCACGCATCTGCACGAGATCGCGCTGTGGCTGACCAAGGAATACGACTTGAACAATGCGCGGCTGTGGCAAGTATTGCGCGAGGAAACCGACCTGGCTTTCGAGGCTGTGCGCGATCGTGTCTCGCCGACGTTGTGGGAGGCCGAACACCAGGCGTTCGTCGAAGATCCATGGCCAACCCGCTCGTTGCTGCGCATGCACTTGATGCAATACAGCAACTATCGTTTGCAACACACCCTGACCAACCCGCTCGCTAGCATTTAACCGAGGCAGACTCATGTCCCATGCAGGTGTCATCCAGGGTTCAAGCGTACGAATCCTGATTTATCTTCTATTTGCGATCCAGCTGGTATCGATGGGCGCCATGGAAATGAGCGGGCCGTTCTGGCCTGTCCACCTGCGTGGGCTGACGACGTCCGAGTCGCTTTTCAGCTTCGCCAGCATTGCCGTGTACGTCGGGCCGATGCTGGGCATTATTCTGACCAGTGCACTCTGGGGCCGTATCGGTGACCGTTACGGCCACAAGTTGATGATGATCCGTGCCCTCGCCGGTTTGTCGTTGACCCAACTTGGGCTGGCCTTGTTCAGTGACATCTGGGTCATTCTGATCCTGCGTTTCCTGCAAGGCGCTTTCGCCGGCTACATCGCCCCGGCGCAGGCCTATGGCGTGAGCATCGAAGCCCCTTCGCGGCGGGCTCGACTGTTTGCCATCCTGCAGATTTCGACCAACGTCGGCTCGTTGCTCGGTGCCGTGGTCGGCGGCTTGATCCTTGATTACGCGACGTTCTTCTGGATCAACATCATCGCCTCGGCGCTGTGTGCGGTGTGCACCGTGATCGCCGCCGTGACCTTGCCGGACGTCCCGCCGGTGAAGAAAACCCCGGTCACCGACAAGGCCATCCCTGCCGACCGTTCAGGCAGCCCCTGGCAAGGCTCGCCGCTGCTGCCGCTGCTCGGTGTGATGGGCATTCTGTTGCTCGCGCGGATGCTGCCGCAGACCTCCTTCTCGCTGTATGTCAGCTCGGTGTTCGAGGTCAGCAACTCGGTGGTCGGCTTGTGCTACGGCCTGCTGGCGCTGGGTTTCATTCTGTCAGCCACGGCCTGGTCGCGTTATTTCGAACACCGCAGCCAACAGGAAACCCTGCATCGCCTGACTTACGTCGTACTGGGTTGCATCGCCCTGACGGGCGTGGCGGGCATCACGCGCAATCCGGTGATGTTCGTCACTGTCTACTTCATCTGGGGCGTATTGCTGGGCGCGACGACGCCGGTGTTGATGGCGCTGATCTCGAAAACCGCTGACAGCTCACAGCAAGGTCACGTACTGGGAATTGCCCAGGGCACGGCGCAATTTGCTTCCATTGCAGGGATTTCAGCCGGTGGTCTGCTCAGTCAGGTCTACGGCTTGCAGTACACCTATCTCTTCGTTTGCCTGGCCTACGTGGTGGCGCTGATCCCGATTGTCGCGCTGCGTTACCGGCCTGCGGTCCTGCAACCGAGTCCGGCCCCGCCCGGGGACTGATCAAGGAGTAGCCTTTGAACATTGAACAACTGCGTGCCGATACACCCGCCGTCGCGCAACTGATCCACTTCAACAATGCGGGCGCGGCGCTGATGCCCACGCCGGTCATCGAGACCATGACCCGCCACATTCAGCTCGAAGCGAGCCTGGGCGGGTATGAAGCGGCCGCAGCGCGGTCAACCGAAGTGGACAATGTCTATGGCGCCATTGCGCGGTTGATCAACGCGCAACCCGATGAAATCGCGGTGATCGAAAACGCCACTCGTGCCTGGGACATGGCGTTCTATTCGCTGCCGTTGCAACCCGGTGATGTGGTGCTGACCTCAACCACCGAATACGCCGGCAATTACATTCCTTACCTGCAATTGAAGCAGCAGCGCGGCATCGAGATTCGCGTCATTGCCAATGACGAACACGGCCAGGTCTCGTTATCGGCCCTCAAGGAGATGCTCGACGATGATCGGGTTGCACTGATCTCTCTGCCCGTGATCGCCACTAACGGCGGGCCAGTGCAACCCATCGAACAGATTGGCGCCCTCGCCCGCGCTGCCGGCGTGCTGTTTCTGCTGGATGCTTGCCAGGGTGTCGGGCAGATGCCGATCGATGTGCAGAAAATCGGTTGTCACATGCTCGCAGCCACCAGCCGCAAATACTTGCGCGGGCCGCGCGGTGCGGGATTTCTGTATGTTGAACGAGCGCTGTGTCAAAGCCTGGAACCGGCGTTTCTCGATCTGCATGCGGCGTCTTTGCAAACCGCTGATACGTTCAATATCCGCCCCGACGCGCGGCGTTTCGAAAACTGGGAATGCAATGTGGCCGCCAAGCTGGGCCTGGGGGCCGCGGTGGAATATGCGCTGGCTCAAGGTATCGAACCAATCTGGTTGCGGATTCAGCATCTGGCGCAATATCTGCGCCAGCGACTGGCGGACATTCCGGGCGTCACGCTGCGAGACTTGGGCGCGGTCAAATCCGGCATCGTGACCTTCACTCATCGCGATAGCAGCGCGCTGCAGGTACAGCAATGGTTGGCGGCTCAGGGGAAACGCATCAACGTCTCAACCTCGACCTTTCGTTCAACCCTGCTCGACATGCAACACCGAGACTTGCTGGCAGTCAGTCGCGCGTCCCTTCATGCGTATAACACCGAGGCAGAAATCGACGTGATGATTGCCGCCCTGCGCCAACGGCCATGAGTCTGAACAGGACACCAATCGGCGCTTGCGTCATAGCCAGTTTGTAAACTAGCATTGGGAATACTTCTCAATTGCATGAAAATCTGCAGCCATGAGCCAAACCCTTCCCGCGAATAACGACAATCACCTGCGCGCGATCGAAGCCCTGTACAGCGGCCATCACGGCTGGCTGTACGCGACGCTGAGAAAAAAGCTGGGGAACGCCATGGATGCGGCGGATCTGGCGCAGGACACCTTCACCCGTATCCTCGCGTCGCAGGTCACCGTCATCGAGCAACCGCGCGCGTACCTCAGCTGCGTCGCCAAGGGCATTCTGGTCAACTGGTATCAGCGCAAAGCGCTGGAACGCGCTTATCTGGACGCCCTCGCCCATGTGCCCGCACCCGAGGTGCCTTCGCCGGAATTGCGCTTCATGGTGCTGGAGACCCTGCACGAAATCGACGCGATGCTCGATGCGCTGCCGCCGCTGGTCAAGCGTGCCTTCCTGCTGTCGCAGATCAGCGGCCTGAAATACGACGACATCGCCGAACAACTGGGGGTCTCGCTGATCACCGTCAAACGCTACATGAAGCAAGCCTTCGTGCAATGTCTGCTGCTGGTGGAGTGAGTGCTCACCCGACGCAATACGCCGCCCCCCGCTCAGCAGGCCCTTGAAGAAGCGGCCGACTGGCTGATCCGCCTGAGTGAAGGTGAACTCAGTGACGCTGAACGAGCCGAATGGGAATACTGGAAATCCAGCACGCCCGAGCGCAGCCGTGCCTGGGCGCGGGCGCAGCTGTTGCAGAACAAACTCGGGGGGCTGCCCCCGTCGCTGGCGATGTCGGCGCTTGATCGCCCCAACAGCCCGGAACGCCGCGCCGCGCTGGGCAAACTGGCGATGATCCTGGCGATTCTGCCCGCCGGCTGGGGCAGTTGGAAACTGGCAGAGTCCCAACAATGGTCGGCGGACTATCGCACCGCTGTCGGTCAACGTCGCGAACTGACCCTGGCGGACGGTTCGAAAATCACCCTCAACACCGACAGTGCCATCGACGTTCTGTTCGACGCCAGTCAACGCCACATCCATCTGCGCGAAGGCGAAATACTGGTGCAGACCGCGCCGGACAACTCACCGTCGCGGCGGCCCTTTCTGGTCAGCACCCGCCAGGGCCGAATGCAAGCGCTGGGCACGCGCTTCACGGTTCGCGAACTGCAACCACGCACTCACCTTGCCGTGCTCGAAGGCGCCGTAAAGGTAGAACTGGCCGACAACCGCCAGGGAACACCGTTGATCATCAATGCCGGCCAACGTACGGATTTTTCATCCCGCACGTTCGGACAGGTCAGCACCGCCGACCGCAACGTCGGCGCCTGGACGCAAGGCATGCTGATGGCCGACAAGATGCGTCTGGCTGATTTCGTCGGCGAACTGACACGCTATCGCCGCGGGTTCGTGCGCCTGGATCCGGCGATTGCCGACCTGCGCATTTCCGGTGCCTACCCCATCAGCGACAGCCAGCGCACCTTGAACATGCTCGCGCAAACCTACCCGATCCTCGTCAGCGGCCATCTGAATGGTTTCTGGATCATGCTTTCCCCTGCCTGAACCGAAAAAAAATCGCCTGACCGGTGATACTTTTTTTGATCTCGACTGGCTATTGGGGAGAAGAACTCTACCGCCCTGTTCATAGGTCCACTCATTCATGCCTGCTGCACGCCATCTGCGTCCGGATCGCCCGCTCAAACCCGTTATTCGCAGTGCGTTGCTCAGCCTTGTCCTGACCGGAGTCGTCAGCCCGCTTGTCCTGGCCGGTGCGCCGCTGCAACTGGACGCTGTTGCGATCCGTGCCTACGACATTCCTGCGGGGCCGCTGGGTGCGACCCTGTCGAGTGTTGCCGTGGACGCCGGCATAGCCCTGTCGTTCCAGCCATCGTTGACCGAAGGTCTGAGCAGCCCTGCGCTGGTCGGCAGGTTTTCGCCCCGACAAGCCGTCGATCGCCTGCTGCAAGGCAGTGGCCTGGACATGGTGCTGCGCAGCGACGGCAGCTACACGCTGATACAGCGTCAGCTGATGCTGGACGAAACGGCAGTCATCGGTACCGACAAACGCAGCGACGCCTTGCCGCCGGTTTACGCCGGTGGCCAGGTGGCCAATGGCGGGCGCCTGGGGATCCTGGGCAATACCGATGTGATGGACGCGCCTTTCAGCGTCAGCACCTACACCTCGACTCTGATCAAGGATCAACAGGCGGTGACCGTTGGCGATGTCCTTGAGCGCGACTCTTCGGTGCGCTCCACGGGGCAGACCGGGGGTATCGTCGATTCGTTTTTCATCCGTGGCTTTCCGGTCGGTGAAGGCAATCTGGGTGAACTGGCATTCGACGGCGTATACGGCGTAGCGCCCAACTACCGGGTGTTCACCGAGTACGCCGAACGCATCGAGTTGGTCAAAGGCCCCGGTGCCCTGCTCTATGGCATGTCGCCGAACAACGCGGTCGGCGGCGTGATCAACGTGGTGCCCAAGCGTTCCCTCGATGACGACCTGACCCGGTTCACCGCCAGCTACGGCATGAGTTCGCAACTCGGTGGCCACCTCGACGTCAGTCGCCGCTTTGGCGAGGAACGCCGTTTCGGCGTGCGCCTCAATGGCAGCACGCAACTGGGCGACACCGCCGTCGATGATCAATCGCGTAAAGTCCAGATCGGCGCCCTGTCCCTCGATTACCAGGGTGAGCGTTTGCGCACCGGCCTCGACTGGCTCAATCAGGAGGAACGCTTCGACGCCGCCTCGCGGCCCTTTCTGATCGCCCCGGGCGTGGACATTCCCCCAGCGGCCAATGGCCGGGTCAATGTGAGCCAGGCATGGGGCTGGTCGCGAACCCGTGACCAATCCGCGCTGCTCATCGGCGAATACGACCTGAGCGACGCACTGACGGTGTTCGCCCATGCGGGCGGTGGCAAATCGGATGTCGCGCGGATGTCCGACCAGACACCGACCATCGTCAACGCCGCCGGCGATACGTCGTCGATTCCCGGCTATTACAAGTTTGAAGTCGAACGCTACACCGTCGACGCCGGCGCACGTCTGCGATTCGACACCGGGCCGATCAGCCATCGCACGTCCCTGCAAGTCAGCCGTTATCACGATGCGCTGTCACGCGGGATCAATTCCGGCGCGCCGATCCTGTCGAACATCTATCACCCGGTCGATCGGCCACAACCCTACATCCCCAAACCGGACACACCGAAAGTGTCCGAGACTGAACTGACCGGCGTTGCACTGGCTGACACGCTGTCGGTGCTCGATGACCGGGTGCAAGTGACCCTCGGTGTGCGTCAGCAAAACATCAAGTCCGACAATTACAACGCCGCCGGCGTGGTCACCACGTCCTACGACGATGGCCGGGCCACGCCGCTCTATGGCGCGGTGATCAAGCCTTGGGACCACGTTTCTTTCTACTACAACTACATCGAAGGCCTGAGCAAGGGCGACATTGCGCCGTCCACCGCCTCGAACGCCGGCGAGATCTTCGCCCCTTACATTTCCCGTCAGCACGAACTGGGGGTCAAGGCCGACTACGGCACCTTCACTTCCACACTCTCGCTGTTCCAGATCACCAAACCGAGCGGCGAACTGGCTGGCGGGGTGTTTTCGGTGCAGGGCGAACAACGCAATCGCGGCCTGGAGCTGAACGTGTTCGGTGAAGTCGCCCCCGGCACACGACTGCTCGGTGGCGTGACCCTGCTCGATGCGCAACTGAGCAAAACGTCGGTGGCGGGCAACCGCGGCAATAAACCGGTTGGCGTCCCTGAAGTACAAGCCAACCTGTGGGCCGAATGGGACACCTCGTGGCTCGAAGGCCTGACGCTGACCGGGGGAGCGATCCATACCGGCAGCCAGTACGTCAATCAAGCCAACACGCAGAAGCTCGATGACTGGACCCGCTTCGATGTCGGCGCACGCTACACCACGCGCATCGACGACCGACCGACCACGTTTCGCGCCACCGTGCAAAACGTGTTCGATCACGAGTACTGGTCGGGCGTCGCCTCCTACGGCGCGTTCTCTCAGGGCTCACCGCGCACTTTATTACTGTCGGCAACTGTCGATTTCTGAAACGTTCAGCCGGGCGGTGGCGTAAGCCGTTGGCCGATCTGACATTGCAAAGGCTTTGACCATGGTGATTGTTGATCGACGCAGCTACGCACTGGCGGCGCTGCTACTGGCAGGACTGCTGGGTCTGTCTACCCTGGTACCGCGCGCTGTACACGCCGCCGAGGTGGACGCGGCGCGTACCGAGGTGACTGATTTGCTGGGGCGCAAGGTCAAGGTTCACCTGCCGGTCCGACGCGTGATTCTTGGCGAAGGACGGCAGTTGTATCTGGTCGCCGCTCTCGACACGCAAAATCCCATTGAGCGCATCGTCGGTTGGCGCAAGGACCTGATCCAGTCGGACCCGGATACCTACAACGCCTATCGGCGCAAATTCCCGCAGATCGCCAAAATCCCCACCTTCGGCGGCTTTGAAGACGGCACCTTCGACATCGAGCAGGCGATCTCGCAGCGCCCTGACGTGATCATCCTCAATATCGAGGCACAGCACGCCACTGAAGATGCGCGCTACATCGAAAAGCTCGACGCGCTGGGCATTCCCGTGGTGTACGTCGACTTTCGCAACAACCCGATGCAGAACACCGAACCGACCATGCGTCTGTTCGGCCAACTGTTCGGCAAGGAACAACGCGCGCAAGCGTTCATCGACTTTCGCAACCAGCAGATTCACCGCGTGACCGACGTCATCGAAAAACAGCACCCGCCGCGTCCCGACGTATTCATCGAGCGCATCGGCGGTTACACCGACGATTGCTGCCTGAGTTTCGGCAACGAGAACTTCGGTCTGTTCGTCGAGATGGCCGGCGGCAACAACATCGCCCGGCGCATCATCCCGACCACGTTCGGCCAGTTGAATCCCGAGCAAGTGATCGTCGCCAACCCGGCCCACGTGGTGGTCACCAGTGCCAATTGGGAAGCGTTTGCCCCAGGCGGGCACTGGGTTGGCGTGGGGCCTGGCGCGGACATGAATCAGGCGCGAAAAAAACTCGCCTGGTACACCCGGCGCCCGGCCTACGCCGGCATCAAGGCTCAGGACACTCAGGCTTTTCACGCCATCTGGCATCAGTTCTACAACAGTCCGTATCAGTTCGTGGCCATCCAGCAACTGGCGAAATGGTTCCACCCCGACCTGTTCGCCGATCTCGATCCGGACGCCTCGTTCCGCGAACTGCATGAGCGTTTTCTGCCGGTGCCCTATGAGTCCGGCTACTTCGTCAGCTTGCGTTCGCCTGAGGTCAAACCATGAGTTCGTTGACTGACGCGGTGGTTGTACAGCGCGAGGCCTATCGTCGCCTGGTGCTGCGCAAACGCCTGATCCTGGCGGCGCTGGTGCTCCTGTTGTTGTGCAGTGTGTTGCTCGACCTGGCGCTGGGGCCGGCGCGTTACAGCCTGAGCGAAGTCCTCGGTGCGCTGATTGCACCGGACAGCGCCTCGCCGCAGGTACGCGTGGTGATGTGGGATATTCGCCTGCCGGTGGCGCTGATGGCCGTCGCCGTTGGTGCAGCGTTGTCGCTGGCAGGTGCACAGATGCAGACCATCCTCAACAACCCGCTGGCCAGTCCATTCACACTGGGCATTTCCGCAGCCGCCGGTTTCGGCGCGGCCTTGGGGTTGGCCTTCGGTGTTGCGCTGTTTCCGCTGGCGGCGCAATTCATGGTGCCGCTCAATGCGTTCATCATGGCCATGCTTTCGGCGCTGCTGATTCATTTTCTGAGCATGCGTCGCGGCGTCACGGCTGAAACCATCGTGCTGCTTGGCATCGCACTGGTGTTCACCTTCAACGCACTGTTGGCCCTGGTGCAGTTCTTCGCCACCGAGCAAGCCGTGGCGGCGGTGGTGTTCTGGACCATGGGCAGCCTGACCAAGGCTACCTGGCCGAAACTCGGGGTAATCTGCGTGGTGATCCTGATCACTCTGCCGATTTTTGCCAAACGCGCCTGGGCCTTGACCGCCCTGCGCCTTGGCGATGACAAAGCCGCCAGTTTCGGCATCAACGTGCGCAGCCTGCGCTTTCAGACGCTGATCATGGTCAGCCTGCTCGCCTCGTTTCCCGTGGCATTCGTCGGCACTATCGGCTTCATCGGTCTGGTCGGCCCTCACATTGCCCGCATGCTGATTGGCGAAGACCAGCGATTCTTCCTGCCGGCCTCGCTGCTGACGGGCGCGCTGATTCTGTCAGCCAGCTCCGTGGTCAGCAAAACCCTGATCCCCGGCGCGATCTTTCCCATCGGCGTGGTCACTTCGCTGATTGGCGTGCCGTTTTTCATATCTTTGATTCTTGGCGGGAAGAAAAACTCATGGTGAGGCTGCAACTGGACAATCTCGGCGCCCGTTACGGTCAGCGCGAGATCATTAACGATGTATCTTCAACCATGTTTTTCGGTGGTCAGGTGGTTGCCGTGGTCGGCCCCAACGCCGCCGGCAAATCCACACTGTTCAAGCGCATGGCCGGGCTGATCGACGGCCCCGGGCAGGTCATTCTGCAGGACTCGAAAAAAGGCCAGGCAGGCATCAGCTATATGCCGCAGGGGCTCAATGCCAGTGCGCGGTTGACGGTCTATGAATCCGTGTTGCTGGCACGCAAGCAGTTGACGCCGGGGTGGGTCGTGCGCGATGACGAGTTGCACCTGGTAGACGACATTCTCGCGGCGCTGGGCATCAGCGATCTGTCCTTTCGCAACCTGGGTGAACTCAGTGGCGGGCAACAGCAGTTGGTGTCCATCGCACAGACGCTGGTGCGCGAGCCGGAAATCCTGCTGATGGACGAGCCCACCAGCGCCCTCGACATGCACCGCCAGGTGCAGGTGCTGGACTTCATGCGCACGCTGGCCCGCCAACGCCAGGTCATCGTGTTCATCGCCATCCATGACCTGAACCAGGCGCTGCGATTTGCCGATCAGGTGCTGGTCATCGCTGGCGGGACCACACAGGGCAGCGGCCCCAGCAGCGAAGTCATTACTGAGCGGATGCTGCGTGACGTGTACAAGGTTCAGGCACGTATCGAGCAGTGCAGTCGCGGGATGCCTCATATACTGATCGACGATGTTGTTTGAAGATCAAGCCTCCACGGGTGAGGCCTATCTGTCCTCACCACACCGCAATATGCGAATCCGCCCTCGGCTCAGTTCCGCCACACAGCACGCCAGTCACCGGGTCACGCAGAATGATCTGCCCTCTGCCGTAATCCGTCAGGTCACTGGCGATCTGCACCTCATGCCCGCGACGTGCCAGTGCATTGGCCAGATCCCTTGAGGCGCCCTGCTCGATGCCGACCTTCATGCCGCCCAGCCATTGCCAGCGCGGCGCGTCCAGTGCTGACTGCGGGTTCAGGCCGAAATCCACCAGGTTCATCACCATCTGCACATGGCCTTGGGGCTGCATGTAGCCGCCCATCACGCCGAACGGCCCAAGCGCCTGACCGTCCTTGGTGAGGAAGCCGGGAATGATCGTGTGGAAGGTCTTCTTGCCCGGGGCCAGTGCGTTGGCGTGCTCAGGATCAAGGCTGAATTCCTGCCCGCGATTTTGCAGGGCAATGCCGCTGTCAGGCAGCACCACGCCCGAGCCAAAGCCGTGGTAATTGCTCTGAATGAACGAGACCATATTGCCTTGCCCGTCGGCCGTGGCCAGATACACCGTGCCACTGGCGTGAGGATCGCCCGGTTTCGGCGGCTGGGCCTGTTCGCCGATCTGTTCACGGCGACGAGCGCTGTAGTCATCGCTCAACAAATCGGCCACGACCACCCGCATGTGCAGCGGATCGGTGATGTAGTGCAGGCCATCGCTGTAGGCCAGTTTCATCGCCTCCAGTTGACGATGCCAGGTCTGCTGGCTGTCACGGTGATCAAAGTCGAAGCCTTCAAGAATCTTCAGCGCCATCAACGCAACCAGTCCCTGCCCGCTCGGTGGGATTTCCCAGACATCCACGCCCCGGTAATTGACGTGGATCGGCTCTACCCATTGCGCGCGGTAATGTGCCAGATCCGTGGCACGCAGATAGCCGCCGGTAGCCCGAGAATGCGCATCCAGGCGTTGCGCCAGCGCGCCGCGATACAGGCTCTCACAGCGGCTCGCCGCCAACTCTTCAAGGGTGCGCGCCTGCGCCGGGTTACGGAACAGCTCCCCTGCCTTGGGTGCGCGACCGTCAATCAAAAAGGTGTCGAACCAGGCCTGCAGTACTTCATCGCGATGGGGACCGAATTCATCCAGCGCGATCTGCCACTGATGGGCAACCACCGGCGACAGCGGAAAACCGTCTCTGGCCAGACTGATCGCCGGCTGCAGCAAATCGGCGAACGGCAGCACGCCAAAACGTTGCGACAGCTCGGCCCAGGCCGATGGGCAACCCGGCACCGTCACCGGCGTCCAGCCATACAGCGGCATCTGCTCATGACCGGCCGCCTTGACCGCTTCGATGCTCAGACTGGCCGGGGCATGGCCGTTGGCGTTAAGGCCATGCAACTGATCCTTGAACCAGACCAGAGCAAACGCATCGCCGCCCAGGCCACAGCCCGTAGGTTCGACCACGGTCAGCGCCGCCGCCGTGGCGATGGCGGCGTCAATCGCATTGCCACCCTTTTGCAGCATCTCGATGCCGGCCTGAGCAGCCAGCGGCTGGGACGCCGCGACCATGCCGCGACGGGCAAACACGCTTTGGCGTTGCGATGGATAGGGATACTCGTGAGCGGAGAATTTCAACATGGCAAAGGCTCTTCAAAACGGGATTCATTGACCGGACTTGATCCGGTTCCATTCGCGGGTGATCAGGCGCTGGAAGTTTTCCGGCGGTCTTTCTCGAAGTTCTTCAACGTGTCGGGGCCACGGCGTCGCGAACACACTCGATAAACGCATCGTCGATTTCCTTGTGAAGTTCACAGCACGCGGCTGAGAAAGGCTTGAGTACGGGGATGAACGGGACGGCTGAAAATCTGTTCCGGCGGGCCTTGTTCGATCAGTTCGCCCTGATCAAGCACCACCACCCGGTCGGCCACTTCACGGGCAAAACCCATTTCATGGGTGACCACGACCATGGTCATGCCCTCCTCGGCCAGCTCCTTCATGACCTGCAGCACCTCGCCGACGGTTTCCGGGTCGAGGGCGCTGGTGGGTTCGTCGAACAGCATCGCCTGGGGTTTCATCGCCAGCGCCCGGGCGATCGCCACCCGTTGCTGCTGGCCGCCGGAGAGCATCGAGGGGTAATGGCTGGCCTTGTCCGCCAGTCCAACCCGTTTTAGCAGTGCTTGGGCCTGCTCCAGCGCAGCCTGGCGCGATACGCCCAACACCTGAATCGGCGCTTCGATGATGTTTTCCAGGGCGGTCATGTGCGGGAACAGGTTGAAGCGCTGGAACACCATGCCGATGTCGCGGCGCTGGCGAGCGATGTTGCGCTCGGAATCGCGCACCAGGCTGCCGTCCGCCCGGGTGCGATAGCCCATGGGCCGGCCGCTGACCCGAATCTCCCCGGACTGAATGTCTTCGAGCAGGTTGATGCAGCGGATAAACGTGGTCTTGCCCGAGCCCGAAGCACCGATCAGCACCACCACTTCACCGCGCCGCACTTGCAGGGAAATGCCCTTGAGAATCTGCAGATCGCCGAAGGACTTGTGAATGTTCAGCGCCTCGATGATCAGCTCGTCGCTTTGATGCGCCATGATTAACGTCCCCTCAGCAGTTTCAGGGTGCTGCGACCGAACATCCGGCTGGACGCCGGCGGCGGCGCGGAAGGTCTGTCCGACTGGCCGAAACGATGCTCCAGCCAGCGCTGAAAGAAGCCCCACAGCGTGGTGAGCAGCAGGAAATAGATCGCCACCACCAGGTACAACTCGAACACCCGAAAGGTCGCCGAGGTGACCATCTGCGTGCTGAGCAACAGCTCCTGCACACCGATCACACTGACCAGCGTGGTGTTTTTCAGCATCACGTTAAACTCGTTGCCCAGCGGCGGCACGATCACCCGGAAGGCCTGTGGCAGCACGATGCGCCGCATCAGTTTGGCGAAGGTCATGCCCAGTGAACGTCCGGCCTCGTACTGGCCCTTGTCCACGGCGCCGATCCCGGCACGAATGATCTCGGCCATGTACGCGCCTTCGTTGAGGCCCAGGGCGATAATCGCGGCCTGGATGTTGCCGGGGATCACCAGCCCGAACAGTTCAATGTCTTCAAAGCGAAAAATCCCGCCGGCCGCCAGTGCCGTGTAGAGGAAAACGATTTGCACCAGCAACGGCGTGCCCCGCATCAGCCACACGTAAAAGCGCACCGGCAGATGCAGCAAAGGGTTCTTCGACAAGCGCAACAGCGCGGCGGCCAGGCCCAGAACACAGCCCAATAACATCGCCAACACGCTGATCAGGCAGGTCAACCAGAGCCCGGTGAGGTACACCCCGCTGGGCTGCAACAGATACTGCCAGAACACATCCCAATTGAAGTTCATCAACGCTTACCTCAATCGAGTGTGTCGCTGGCGACGTGCCATTTACTCAGGAGCTGGTTGTAGCTGCCGTCGCTGCGCATGTCGGTGATGACCTGCTGCACGGCGGCGCTCAGTTGCGGATCGTCCTTGCGAATGCCCAGGCCGGTGAGAATCCGGCTGAAGGCCGGCACGCCTTCTTCGAACAGGTCCGGGGCCATCGCGGCGTAATAACCGGCGGTTTCGACCGTGGTGCCGTAAGCGTCGACCTGTTTGATACGCAAGGCCTGGAAGGCATCGGTGTCAGTGTTGTAGACCACCAGTTTCATTGGTGGCTTGCCGGCCTTGGTCAGGCTTTCGTTCTCGGTGTCGAGCAAGGTCTTGATGGTCGAGCCGTTGAGTACCGCGATCTTGTGTCCGCTGAGGTCCGTCAGGGTCTTGAGCGCCTTCGGATTGCCCTTCGGCACGACGACCGCCTGACTGGAATACATGTAGTTGACGATATCGATCACCTCGCGGCGCTCGGGCTTGTCGAACAACTGGTCGACGATCATGTCGCATTGTTTGGCGAGCAACGCCGGGAGCAATCCGGAGAACGGAATCACCCGCCAATCGACTTTTTTGTCGCCCAAACGCTTGGCGATTTCCAGCCCGAGGTCGACGGTCAGGCCCTTGGGTTTTTGCGCTTCATCGAAGGACACCAGCGGCGGTGAATCCATGCCCGAGCAATAAGTGAGTTTGTCGACCTTGACCATGCGCTCCGGCACCGTGGGTGCGGCAACCGCCCACTGCGTACAGAGTCCCAGGGAAATTGCAGCCAGTAACAGGCGAGACGTATGCATGACCAGACACTCCAGTTCGGTTAGTAACGGGGCAGTACTCAACGTCAAAACATCGGCGGACTCGTGTTCCGCTCTGTGGTTATTTTTCCGATTGCAAAAAACTGATCAGCTCGGGCACCGTGCCTTCGATGTGTTCGCGCACCACGGCCTCGGCCTTGCTGGCGTCGCCGGCACGAATCGCGTCGAGGATCATCTGGTGTTCCTGGCGGGCGCTCAGGGGCTTTTCAATGTGCTGCAACCACAGGCGCATCGGCGCTTCGATCAGCGAATAAAGCGCGCTGATCTGCTTCACCAATCGTGGCCGGCCGCTGAGGCTGCACAGGTATTCATGGAACTTGCGGTGACGGCTGACCCACGCCGCACTCTCGTCGCGGTAGTCATCCATTTCATCGAGCAGTCGCTCCAGCGCCGTCAACTGACGCTCGCTGATTTTCGGCACCGCGATGCGCATCGCCAGGCCTTCCAGCGCGCTGCGCATCTCGAACACTTCGTGCATTTGCTCGACATCCAGACCGCTGACCACCGCGCCACGGTTGGGTCTGAGAGTCACCAGCCCCTGCGCATCGAGACGGCGAAAGGCTTCGCGCACGGGCATGCGGCTCATGCCGATTTCGCTGGCAATGTCCTCGGCGATCAGCCGGTCGCCCTTGCGATAACGGCCACCGCAGATGCCCTCCAGCAGAAAGTTGTAGGCCTCTTCCTCGGCAGTCATCGGTTGACGTTGGTCGTAGGCGGGAGCGAATTGCATGGCGGCACCTTTTGTCTTTTTGTATCCAATTATCCACAGATACAAAAAAGCATGATGCGTGCCAGATTCCGCCGCCTCGTGCCAAGCGCTTGATTTGAATCACTTAAGGAAAGAGCTCCCGGCATACAGCGATCAGCCTCTGCAGCCCGAAACTTGAGATGTGCTACCCGATGGCTCATTGCGAGCCCCGCAAAGGTGCAGAACGGTAGCTCAGTAACACTTGGGTCAACGACACCCCATTGCCCCCCCCCACGCGCTGGATCAATTACTCAGGGCGCAATAGCGTTGCACCAAAGGCAAAATCCCCAAGCATTCACTACGCTTGGGAAATCCGCCTCTGCGCAATCACAAAAAACACATTGAACATTGCGCACCGGCCGCTGTTCCAGATGATTCAGATAAAGAATCAAGGACGAGCCTATGGATGTCTTCGCTCCCGCCGCGCCTGTTCCACCTCAGCAAAGTGCAATCACTCGTCGGCTGGCGTTTGCGGTCGGCACGCTTTTTATTGTCGGGGTGATTGCCGCCGTCGGCACTCTGCTTGGCATCGCTGCCCGGCTGGATCGCGAGGATATCGACGAAACCCTGTTCTACACAGCTCGCGCCCTGGAAAACCGTATTGCTGCGTCCAAAAGCTACATCACCAGCTACGCCGACTGGACGACGGCCTACGAACACCTGAGCACCCAAGTCGATACCGACTGGGCCTACACCCAGCAGAATGTCGGCAAGACCCTGTTTACCAGTGACGGCTATGACGGCGTGTTCGTGCTTGATCGCCAACGTACGAAATATGCAGTGCTGCAGGGCCAACTGGAGGACGTCGACATTTCGCGCCTGCTCAAGGTGCCTGCGGCGTCGCTGGTGGACCAGGTGCAAAGTCAGCCTGATCTGACCGTGCCAATCAGCACCTATTCGCTGTTCGACGGCTGGCCGGCACTGGTCACGGCAGCAGTGATCCTGCCCAACGATGAGCGCCCGTTGGGCGACCCGAAGCAGACCTCGGTCCTGGTGTTCGTTGACAAGCTGACGCCGACCAAACTGCGGGCCATCGGCGTCGCCTATGGCTTGCAGAACCTGAATCTGACCCCGGACGAGCTGCTCGCCAAGGAACGGCCGCGAGTGCCGCTGGACAATACCGGTTACAGCCTGACGGCAGATCTGGAACGCCCCGGCCAGCACCTGTTGTGGTCATTGTTGCCGACCCTCGGCGCGGTACTGGCGGTCCTGATGCTGTTGACCGCCTATTTCTTGCGCCACGCGTTGCGATCTTCCCGATACGTCGACCAGAGTTTCAGCACGCTGCAGGCCTCGAACCAGGCGCTGGAGGCGGCCAACCATGCCCTGGAAGCCAGCGAAGAACGCTTTCGCGCGGTGGCCGAAGCGGCGTCGGACTGGATCTGGGAAGTCGACAACCAACTGCGCCTGACCTACCTCTCGGCGCGTTTCAGTGAAGTGACCGGTTACCCGCAAACCCAGTGGCTCGGGCAAGGCATCGGGCAACTGGTGGCGTGCGCTACCACGCCGCTGGAGCTGTGGCTGAAAAAACTCAGCGAAGACAGCAATGCCAGCGACCTGCGCTGCACCTACCGCGATCACGCCGGGCAGCAACGTCATTGCCGGTTGTCGGCGCGGCCGATCATCGACAAGCACGCCGTGGGCGGCTATCGCGGTACCGCCAGTGACATCACCGACGAAGTCGCGGCCCATGCGCAGATCCAGCACCTGTCGATGCACGACGCCCTCACCGGCCTGCCCAATCGCAACCAGTTGGCGCGCTATCTGGACGATGCGCTGCTGCTCAAGGAACACGCGCCACCCTTGTCGCTGCTGGTGATCGACCTGGACAACTTCAAGCCGATCAACGACTCCCTCGGGCATCCGGCCGGCGATGCGGTGTTGCAGGAGGTCGCCAGTCGCCTGCGCGAATGCACCCGCGAACACGACATCGTCGCGCGCCTGGGTGGCGATGAATTCGTCGTGGTGCTCAATGGCATGGACAGCCGCCACGAGGTCGACCGGTTCTGCACGCGGCTGGTCGAGAGCCTGCACCAACCGCTAGCCTTCGAGCACCATCCGCTGCACGTGGGCGCGAGCATCGGCATCGCCCTGAGCCGGCGTCAGGGCTTCGTCCCCAGCGAGTTGATCCGCTGCGCCGACATCGCGCTGTATCAGGCCAAGTCCGAGGGCAAAAACACCTGGTGCTATTTCGAAGCGCACATGAGCGACCAGATCCAGACACGCCGGCAGATGGAAAGCGACTTGCGCGGCGCGCTGAAGAACGACGAATTCGTCCTGCACTACCAGCCGCGCTACAAGGTCGACGGCAAGCACATCGTCTCAGTCGAGGCGTTGGTGCGCTGGCAGCATCCGACCAAGGGCCTGCTCGGGCCGGACCTGTTCATCGGCCTGGCAGAACAGACCGACCTGATTGTGCCGCTGGGGCGCTGGGTGCTGCGCGAAGCCTGTGAAACCGCACTGACCTGGCCGTCGGACATCCTGCTGTCGGTCAACCTGTCCCCGGCGCAGTTCGCCCTCAGCGATGTCGTCGAAGACGTGCGCGAAGCGCTGGTGCAGACGCGTTTCCCGGCCAGTCGCCTGGAGCTGGAAATCACCGAAAACGTGATGCTCGTCGACACCGACGGCGCACTGGCCACGATGAATGCGCTCAAGGAACTGGGCGTGCGCCTGAACATGGACGACTTCGGCACCGGCTACTCGTCCCTCGGCTACCTGCGCGCGTACCCGTTCGACGGGATCAAGATCGACAAGCGTTTCATCGCCTCGATCAGTCACGGCGCCAACGATCGCGCCGTGGTGCAGGCGATCATCGGCCTGGGCAAAGCCATGGGCCTGACCGTCACCGCAGAAGGTGTGGAAACCGAGGAGCAACTGGACATTCTCGGCAAGGATCAATGCAACGAGGTTCAGGGGTACTTCATGAGTCGGCCGATCGACAAGAGCGCTTTCGCGCAGTTGCTGAAAGACTCGCGGGGCGGCCCTTTGGAACACACAATCAATGCCTCGACGCATGCTCAGCGGCTGTAGAAAAAGCAGACGTCAGGACATCTCGTCCCTGGGCTCTCTTGGCCGGACATCGGTGAAAACGTTTCCAGCATCGCGCACCAACTGTCGCCATTCGGCGCTGGTGATCAAGTGCCGGGCTTCCAATTGTCCGCAGCCTTGAGCAGCTCGTTGTATTGGTCCTGCGGAGCCATCCAGCCTTGCGATTGCGTTGCCAGTTTGCGCCAGGCTGCGACGGCGTCTTTCTTTTGTTGACCGAACATGGACTTCTCTCATCACAGGATGACCCGTAGAGAGCGACTGCCCGGTTGACGTTCCGCGCAGGCGACCAAAGGAACATGCCGGGAAGACGGCACCCAATCCTGCCCGCAGTTGCGGCTGATGTTGATCGGCGCCTCAAGTCTGAAAAAGTTGCAAGAGAACCTTGGCGCACTCGAAGTCATGCCGTACCTGGACTCATCATTGCTGGCCAGAATCGATCAAGTGATTGAAAGCACGTCACCGATAATGATGTGAGTGGCTGGGTTCACGACAGACTGCTTTTGACCACCAGCAGCCATTGAAACAAGGCGAGCCCCAAGCAAATGTCCCATTTTCAACGCGCCATCCGAACGCTCCAGATGGTGTACGTATGGTTGGCGACCTTTCTTTTATGCCAAAATTCATCTGTTGCTAATTTACAAGGATGTTAAAGATGTCAGGCAAACCCGCCGCTCGCGTGACCGATTCCACTTCTTGCCCCCTACCTGGGCATGGCGTCAATCCAATAGCCTCCGGGTCTCCAGACGTTTTCTTCGATGGGTTAGCTGCTGCACGGCAAACTGACAAGAGCGCATGTGGCAGCCCTATCGTCGGAGATGTAGCTTCGACGGTTCTGATCAATGGATTGCCTGCAGCAACCGTAGGCAGCACTGGCGCCCATGGTAATAACGTCATTACTGGTTCCAGTACCGTAATAATTGGCAACTCACATACCCCAGCGCATATCACACCTCCATCCGCAATGCCACTGTGGGCTCTAGTCTTCGATGAACAGTTTCGGATCGTTGGTGCTGATGGTCAGCCACTAGCTAACGTTCCCTACCACATCAAAGATGAGTCTGGGATGGTCTATACCGGGTTTTCAGATGAGTCAGGGCGTACGCCAAGAATTGCTACGAGCAAGCAAGAAACTCTGGAAATTACTACAGGAGTTGCGGCATTAGAGAAGTGGGGTGATGCGTGACAGAGTTTTCTTGCAAAGTGCCCACGAACAAGGACGTCGGGTCGGTAAGCAACGTACCTGGATATGCCATGCCGGCAAATATCCATCTTTTCGTCGCAGTGGACGAAATAGGGAAAGATGGATTCTTAGTTAGAAAGATCTACTCATCTCCCGACAATCCGCATTTGGTTGCAAAAAACTTACCTGAGTTCCAGATGAAGCATGAAGTCTGGCCTGAAAAATACGGTATGCGCCCCGTCGCTCCAAACTCTAACGCCACTGTGGCAGAACATGTATTCAGTAGCAGAAAATACCCATCAAGCTATCTATCTACAAGTTCCGAGTTTCCTGGCGGATCTCCTAGGTTCGATGGGAAAGTTATCTATATCGATATTGAAAAAGCAAAGGCGGCCGGAGCAAAACTAGTTACAACGGAAGAGATACTCAAGTCTTTAGAGGACTATAAAAAAATAGCGCCGAAAAACGTAGCGAGGATCGATCAGATTGCAAGTTGGGTCAAGGATATCGATAAAGAAGTATTGGTAAAAGCAGAGAAGATTCCAGCCAACGCGATTTTCACACCAAGATCTTACCAAGTTACCAATACTCTTATGAAGGGGGCAAGAGTCGTAAGAGTTTTTGCCATCGGATTTACCGCCTACGACTTAAAATTAGCCGCAGAAGAATCAATAAAGCAAAATAGCGTTAAACCGATATCTATTGAGGTTGTGAAACAAGCCGGAGGCTGGGGTAGCGCCATGGTCGGTGCAAGGATAGGTTTCGTTGCAGGTGCGGCGGTTGGTATAGAGACAGGGCCTGGTGCATTTGTAAGTGGTGCAATTGGTGGAATAATATTCGGCACTGCAGGTTACTTGGGCGCCACTTGGCTCACTGACTACTTACAAGAGTGAGAATGTATATGAGTTTTTTTGGTCGCATGAAGGGCTTTTTCAAAACCGCCCCTGAAGAGCAAATTGTTGGATACTCAATACTGGAGTTAAAGTCTATATTTTTAGACGCGATCACTGATGCTGTAGGGCAGCGTCCAAGTTACCCTATTTTTTCAGTATTGACTCCTGTAGGCGTACAAGCTTATTACTCAAGTTTCCTCATAGACAAAGCTGAGACAGTCGTTCTAGAAAAGCTCATTGGCGAACGGTTCTCACCTGTCAATGAAAAGGCTTTTAATGGATTGACTGTAACCCGCTTTCAGCACAGATCCAGAAGTGAATACCTTATATTTTCTATTTCGTATAAAGAGTTTAATAGCGCAACGATCCGACTGATCACAAACAGTTCTGAGCTATTAAGCCTGCTAGGTGATACAAAAATCACGGTTCCTCCTCCGTGGGTGGTCTTCGAAGGCTTCGAGGCGTCTTGGTGGGGAGGAGACATGCAGGGTGCTCAAGGTTTTTACAATGATCATTATTTTTTTCCATTTTTCTCGGCGCTCAGCCCAGCAGAAAGAAGCGATTATTACGCAAAATACTCCGCATCTGAGGACTGGATCAGGAGCCTAGAGCTGACTCTGGATCTCTGATAACGATGGCTGTGGCTCAGCTCCGATCAAAAACAGAGCACTATTCGATGGCGGCTTTCGGCCAAAAGCAGATGTTTGGAGTAGGGAGAATGAATCCATAGTATTTCTTCCCGTCTAGGTAACTTTCCAACTTGGTTTACAGAGTTCCGAAGAGTTGGTCCTTTTAACTCATCGGCCAGCGCGCTGGCCGCGGCACTGCGGCGTTGCGCGTCGGTTGCATCGGGCTGGCCGCAGGCGATGTTGTCGCGAATGGAACGATGCAGCAGCGAGGCATTCTGCGTGCCCCTCCAGATGGCACTGCGTAGTCTGACTTGCATCACTTTCGTGATGTTTTGGCCGTCGATGCGAATCTCGCCGCTGTCGACGTCATAGATGCGCAGCAGCCAGTTAATGAGATTCTGCCAATTAATGGTCGCTAGAAAAGCTTTTCGACGCCCGAGCGTGCCAAAGTGTCCGGCTAATTCACTGCAAAAAATAAAGGCAGCACCCGCTTTCGCGAGTGCTGCCTTCATTAACTGCCCGCTAATCAGGCCTTGTTGTCCGCCTCATCCAGCGCCTTTTCAGCGTTGAACCCGTCGAAGTTCTCGAACACGCCCATAAAGCCCGGCACGGTCACTTCTCGTGCCCAGTCCCGCTGCAGTTCGCAGTACATCTGCACCCGGCTGATGAGCTTCGCGCCCGCCTGTTCCATTCTGCGCAACGCCGCCTCGTGTGCGGCGAGCGATGTGCCGCCAACCGCATCGACCGGCACATAAACTTCATAGCCTTCCTGGATCGCGTCGAGCACCGGGAATGTCAGGCAGGCTTCGGTCCAGAGCGCAGTCATGATGAGCTTCTTGCGCCCGAGCGCCTTGACTGCCTTCTTGAATTCCGTGTCCTCCCAACTGTTGATCGAGGTGCGGTCATAGGTCGGCAGATGACCGAGCACCTCTTGCAGCTCTTGAATCGGCGGCTTGTTGCGGCCGGTCGCGACATTGACGGTCGAGTGGATAATCGGAAGGTTGTAGTTGACCGCTGCCCTGGCGACGCTGGTGATGTTGAAGACGAGTTCATCACGCGGCATCGAGCGGATCGAAGAAACCTGAACAGGCTGATAATCGATGATGATCAACGCCGAATTTTCCGGCGTCAGTAGCTGATCGGTAGCGGGGTTGCGGAGAGTCTCGCTTGCCATTGGCAAATCCTTTTAATGGGTGATGCACGTTTGTGAACAGGCCGGAGCCTGTGCGACTGATGGACTCCAGGACATGTGCGAATGATGCCGTTCCTGGAAAATCCATTGTGCTGTTCCCATCTTCGATGCAGTAGTAGCATTGCGCGACGTGCTGTGTTGCGAAAAGGGGAACGCAAGAATGGATATCGAAGAACTACAGACCTTCGTGGAAGTGGCTGATGCCGGGGGCATTTCGCAGGCTGCACTGCGTCTTGGCGTATCGAAGTCGATCGTCAGTCGCCGCCTGGCTCGGCTTGAAACCGAACTGGGCGTGCAACTGCTGGCACGCTCCACTCGCGGGGCGGCACTGACTGAGGCCGGCGCGACGTTCCGGGACTACGCCGCCAGAGTCTGCACCGAGATCGACATCGCCAAGGAAACCATCCTGCCCGCCGGCGCCCTTCGCGGCCGCTTGCGCGTGGCCGTCCCGCTGTCGTTCGGCCCGACTCACTTCGCCCCGATGCTGGCGCAAATGGCACGTCGTCATCCGGAGCTGCACATCCAGACCTGCTACAGCGATCGCTTCGTTGACCTCATTGCCGAGGGATACGATTGCGCCATCCGGGTGGGCTATCTGCAGGACTCCAATCTGATCGCAAGGCGGATTGGCCCGGTGTACGGCAAGCTCGTCGCGAGCCCCGACTACATCAAGGCGCACGGCGCACCCGAGACACCGGATGAACTGATCGCCCATCAGGCGCTCATGCAGGGCACCGAAACCTGGCAATTCATGGACGGCGACAAGATCATCACGGTTCGTCCGCAAGGACGCTTCAAGGCCGACAACGGCATCGCCCTCGTCGCCGCTGCGACCGCAGGCCTCGGCGTCGCCTACCTGCCCGACTGCCTCACCCATGAACACGTGGCATCCGGCGCACTGGTGCCGATCATGACAAACCATCCACCTCCCCCGGCCGGTGCCTACATCATCCGCCCGCCTGGTCCGCATCCAGCCCGAAAAATACGTGTGCTCACTGAACTGCTGATCGAGTTCTTCGGCGAAACTCCGCACCTGGCGGTGCAGCCGCCGTCACATCAGGATGATGCGCTGGCGTGTAGCTGAGCAAAGCGGGCGCGACAGACATGGCCCTTTACCTGCCACAGTCGTGAGATCAGACGCAACGGTGGCCAAGGATGCTACCGGGCTAATCAAGGTGATCAGGCTGCCTGGGATCGCTCATTACTCAAAGATAAGCCGAGGCGTTCTGAATGCAGCGTCCAGGCTTTACCGTCAATCGAAATGGCCTTACCTACTCTGCAGATACGGCGCCATCAAGCCGGCAAACCACTCGATAAACGCACCGAGGCGCCGAGAGCGTTGGCGCCGATCCGGGTACAGTACAGACACGGTCATCGACGGCGGCCGGTAAGCGGCCAGCACTTCCACCAGCTCGCCGCTATCCAGTAAATGCTGCACATCGAACAACGGCACCTGAATCAGACCGAGCCCTGTGCAGCACGCGGCGATATAGCTTTCCGCATTATTGACCACCAGGCGACTGGGCAGTGGCAACGACTGCCGGACACCGTCGAGACAATACTCCCACTGAGCCTCCTGCCCGCCCGATCCCGCCGCATAGCCGACGCATACGTGCCGCTCCTGCAACTCGGCAAGCTCGGTGGGCACGCCAAACTCGGCCAGGTAGGCGGGGCTGGCGCAGTTGATCAGCAACACCTGCCCCAACGGTTTCACTACCAGGCTGCTGTTCTGCGGCGTGCCGAAACGAATCACACAATCGACGCCCTCTTGCACCAGGTCTATCGACCGGTCGGTGGAACCCAGGCCCAGTTGCAGGCGCGGGTAACGCTGAAAAAATTCGGGCAGCGCGGGAATGAGCAGGCGCCGGGCGATACGGCTGGGCACATCGATTTCCAGGCGTCCCATCACCTGCTCTTGATGGGTGTGGAACAGTTGGTCGATCTCATCGATCTCGACCAACACTTGGCGCGCGCGCTGCAGTAACTGGCTGCCGTCGGTGGTCAACGACACCTTGCGCGTGGTGCGGTGCAACAAGCGCGTTCCGGCATTGGCTTCCAATTGTTGAATGGCCGCCGATACCGTGGCGCGCGGCAGTTTCAGCAGTCGTGCGGCCTGGATGAAACTGCCGAGCTCAGCCACCTGAACGAAAACGCGGTACTGCTCGATGCGGTCCATGGGCTATCAGTGCTCGACGACGGCGTTAGCCTGTTTCGCTCGAAACCGGCGCAGCACCCGCCATTCCACGAAACTGACGATTAACAACACCACGGTGGTCAACGTGCCCACCATCAGCAAGTCGGTCAAAAACGCAATCGGCGCCAGCGCCAGCAATAGCACGATGCCGGCCAGGTGCGATTTGGCGACCACCGGATACACCTCGCGTTTGTACAACAGCTCTTCGAACGTCACCCGCGCAGGGTGACCATCACGGTGGCGAAGTAACGGGTGATGTGCAGACTGATCGGCGCTCATAGCAACCCCATGGCCTGGTTTGTCGGGAAAAGTGTCAACGCGACATTACGGGGTTGCAATGGTTTTTTTCGCCCGTTACTTGGTGGTGTAACCGCCGTTGATCAAAATCGTCTGGCCCGTCACCCACCAGCCATCACTCACCAGGTTGCGAATAAACGGCACCACATCCTCGATATCAGTCAGGCCCGTGCGCGAGAACGGCGAAAGCGCCGCTGCGGTCTTATGATAGTTCACCGCATCCTGACCTTCGGCCGGATAGAAAAACGGCGTATCCATCGGGCCAGGGCCCACTGCCGTCACTGAAATACCACGCGCGCCGAGTTCTTTCGCAGCCGCCCGGGTGAACTGCTCCACCGGCGCTTTGCTGCCGGCATACGCCGCGTAGAACGGCGTGAACGCGCCGAGCAGCGAGGTGACGATGGTGCAGATCTTGCCGTTGTCGTTGAGGTGCTTGCCGGCTTCCTTGAGAAAGAAAAACGCGGCTTTGGAGTTAACCGCCATCATCTCGTCATACTCAGCTTCGGTGATCTCGGCCATAGGCTTTTTCAACACCTTGCCCACGGTGTTGATCGCAATATCCGGGCGCCCGACGGCGGCCACGGCATCGCTGAACAGCTTTTCCACGGCACCGGCAGTGGTCAGGTCTGCCTGCAACGCCACCGCCTTGGCTCCCAGTGCCTCGAGAGCCGCCACGGTGGCGTTGGCATCGCCCTGGCTGGAGGCGCTGTTGTAATGCACCACCACAGCCTTAGCACCTTGCTGGGCGAGATCGCGGGCGAGCAAGCCGCCGAGATTTTTCACACCGCCGGCGATCAGTACAACTTTGCCGTTGATTGAATGTTTGGACATGACAACGCTCCTTGGGCTGGAAAAGGTACGGCCCAGTCTAGAGCTGTCGCGGGCAAAGATAAGCACACCGATGCTGGATGCACTGTTCAGTGTTTTCAGCCAATCAGCGTAAAGTTACTTTCCCGACTCTAAAGGTCCACTGTTGGCCGAAAACGGACGTCACAAACGGCGCATAGCCGAGCCAACGCCCCAGAACTGAGTCAGGTCTCAATCTGCCCCTGAAGTTCTTTATAGGCTCGTTTGATATCCCAGCGAGACAAAGTTGCCCTCGCTTGATGGGAAGTTGCATGGAGCCTACAGCCTGCGAATCGACGGCCACATCCACATGGGCACGGGAGTTTATTAGCCCTTCTGCGCTTCATTGAAAGCAGCTCAAGCAAGCCCCTGAGGACGCTCGCATCCTCGACCCTGAATATCATCCTGTAGTCGTCAATCAGGCCTTGGGAACCATGTGCAAGCTCTCCGAAAGGAAATTGGGCAATGCCTCTCTCCTTTAATGACTGCGCATACAGAAATGGCACCAAGCACAGCTCGACAAACCGTGTAAGCGACGGCGTGGCGCCCAATTGCAGCCGTTGACTCAGCGGTGAACCTAGGCACAGTGAGCCATTCCCGTTTACGTGATTGTCTACGGAAGAGGGAATTCGCCCCTCGGTCTCGTAGACGACAGGAAGCGCCTTGTCCAACTGATCAACGATGTCGATCCGGATTCGGTACTCGTCAGCTACATCGGGAAGCCCCTCAGCTGACGCAGAAAATGGAAATCGGCCGACAAGTGAAATTGTTCCGTCCACCGTCGGCCGAAACCTCATACGCGGGTAGTCGGCCAAGAATGATTCGATCATCGAATCATGCTTAATCAACCGTTGCTCCCCCAAGGGCGAGGCGGCTGGGAAACTACGATGGCTGGGGCGGCGACCTGAGCGGGTGCTGAAGCAATGCCCAAAGCGGCAGCCGAGGTCGGGGTTTCGAAGCAGTCCTCGATGTGTTCCACCAGACGATGTCCATCCAGATCCCTGATTTTCCTGAAATCTTCAAGAGCTTGGCGAACCCAGAGGTGGAAGTGCTCCTTCAATCGATCTTTTTGCCCCTCAGGCATCTTCCAGCGATCGGCGAAGTTTTCTTTAGGGTTGACCGGGTTCGGCACAGTGTCGGAATTACTGGCCACGAAAGCGCTCAGGCCGGCGAGACACGACGCCACCGCATCCTTCAACGAGCCGCCTGGTCGATAGGCTTGCGCCGCCAGCGTGGTGATGATGATCGAGATTGGTTTTGAGTCGGGATTGTCACGGTACATCACATCACGATGACGTTTGAGCAATTGAATGGCCCGCTGAAGATTCGTCTTTCGTTGATAAAACGGTACCTCATCGACTTGCGCTTCGAGAGCGATCAGTCCTTTCTCATACACTGGCTCCGATTTGGATTCGAACCATTTGCAATAGCCGTCCGGATTGCTGACCATCCAGCCAGCGTTGACGTCCTCATAATCTGGAAGCCGCCTGTCAGTGATGTAGACAGCGAGATTCGAAACGTCCCGAGCCAACACTTGCTTGACACCATAGCTCTCCATGGTGATAGCCAGCTCTTGGCGCCTGCCCTCCTCGACGGGAACTCCTGGGACAACGTCCATGTGGAAGCTGACGCCATCCTGGTAGTAGAGACGCCAGCAGCGATTCTTCTCCTCCAGAGCTTCCTGAATTCGCTTGGCTTCGCGGTACCCCTCCAACTCCATTCCCACCAGCTTCTTTAGATCCGACTGGCTGTGAGTCTGCGGATAAACACCTTCCCTCAGTTTGCATGAGAGGTCCAAGTCGTAACTCTCTCCTGCAAGCAGTGGACGGATGGCCGTCCCCAAAGCGAACGACCCTTGAACAAAGATGTGGGGATCGTTTTCGGCAACGGTTGATTCGGGTCGGCTGAACCACTCGCCCAGTGATTTGTATCGCTGCACCGCTTTCTCATAAGCACTAGGTGGAAGCTCTAAAGCCTCTACTGCGACAAGCAAGCTGCGTTCTTCGATGTCCATGTGGAAACTCCTCATGAATTGAGATGTTGAATAGATGATGCATGTACTCAGCAGGCATCCAACTGCAGCACGCTGCCGGGTGCATGCGGCGGCACGCTAATCGCGTGCCTGTTCAATGTGAAGGCATGGAAAGGCAAGCCCAGAGGGGCCATCTGATACATGTGGATTGGCGGATGCAAACGCGACTGGAGTTTCATTCCGAGAGCAAAAATTGCTGCAGCCGGAGCGATGGTACAAATTGAAATTTCTGTGGCGTGGAGCACATCAACCGCATAAGCCCATGCCTCCTGGCAGGTATTTCTGAATCTCTCCATCGCCCCTTTGGGTGCCACGACATCAACACCATAGGTACTTGGAAAAATCCGAATACGGGGCATGCTAAGCATTTCCGCCGCTAGCGCTTCATCGGTTATTTCTGAGGTGATCTCCAAAGTGATCAAGACATGCGAGCCAACTTCCGCATCTGGGGTCTTAGCCCACTCGAATTTCACAGGAGGTTCGGAGTCTTCAGGACGCACCCAGGTTCCCGGGTTACGCCGAAAGCTAAACAGCTCTACCCGTCTCGCTTCTCCGACCAGCCACCCGCCCAGCAGCATTGCCGGCATGTTGCCCAGCGGGAAGATTGCGAGCTCTTGGGCTTGAGCGCCGAACGCACCATCGCCCCTGATTGCGGTATGGATGTGGAGAATTTGCGCCCGGAAAACTCGCAAGAAGTTAGCCCAATATCCGGGATCGTTTACATCGTTTCCACCTTGGACATCGCGCAAAAAATATTCGGCCACACGCTCGCTCACAGGTGTCAGGTGCGCGGCCAATAAGGCCTTTCGGGCATCATGTTGTGAGAATGTTGTTGTGCGCCCGGCGATGTCACCAATGAATGCCAAGGCATGCACAATCGGGTAAGACAATGTCGCAGCTTGGTTGGTACGCCAGTTGACCCTCGTGGCGATCATTGCCTTAAGTCGTTCCTGGCTAAAGCTATCCGGATCAACTTTGTCGATCAGCCGGTGATGGATGTCACAACACAGCATGATGTTCGAAGGTGACTGCGCCAGCTCTGCTGACAGGTGATCATCACCGCGCGGACCTTTTGGCTTGGCTGCAACGATGTGAGCAAGGTAACCGTAGTACCCATAATTGCCCAAGTTGTCTCTGAACAGCTCCGCAGGGCAGCCCTCGAACTCACAGATCCCGGCTGACCTTGCGTAAACCCAATTGATGACTTCACTCGGCAGATTGGGGCGCTTCATGTCTTCGAGCAGAGAATCGCGCTGTTTCAGAAATACTTGAATGGCTCTCTTGGTTACCTTAGCGGGTACAAGAGCTAGCAATTGAGCCGCGAACGACTCAGTGTTAACAGATACATGCGGGACGTCGTGCACCACTGCGTATTCAAGCTTGGGGACGATTTGCTTGTCGCTTGCCCATTGCAATACTAGGTCTCTGGATAAGACTCCAATATCCCCAGTAATGGCTTCTAGCGGATCAGCACTGGTTGTGTCGAACCGAAAAAAAGCAAATCTCCAGCCATCGGTTTCCGTCGCTAGAACCACGCGGTTGGTCGAGGCGTGCTGCCATGCCTCAAGCGCGGCACGCAGCTGTTGGTCATACAGAGCATCGAGAGGTACTGACACACGCCACCCCACTACTGGCCAATAGTCATGGACCTAACCAAAATCTTCTACTGAAAGGCGTAGGGACAGAGCTCAGCTAGATTTCTGCAGAATATGCCTTTTCGGAGAAAAAACACAACATATGCCAATAATAATTTTAGTAAGCACCACATATGGCTATTTCTTGCCAAAAAACGAGCAATCCCAGTGCATTCAATCCACAGTGCCACCACTGTATATACAACCACAGCCAAAAGGTAGGGTTATTGGATCCATAGTACTAAGCGTTTGAGCACTTCTGATGGGGATACCAGATGCTGTGCCCTTTTCAGGAACGCAGCGGCGATTAGTGAGTGAGCTGATGGACGCCAGGCGAGCCGAGAAGGCCGCTAGGCCTCTGGTGACTTAGGACGCATGAAGACTGCCCGCGCGGCTGTACAGGTTGCCAAAGTGGTCCTCGGGGAGCATGGGCAGATTTGGTGGGATCACGGAGCGCCGGAACTGAATAGGCACGTGGTTGGGAACACGCCGTACTCGGTCTGGTATCAACAGCTGCAGACTACCGCAAAGGGATGTCTGCTTTCGGCCAGACGCTGACGTTTGTGACCTTCGGCAAGAGGTTATAGCAGCCAGCCAAAGGCGCTAGAAACGGCACTCGACTTGCATGTCACTCTGTTTCAACGCGACACAAGGGAATGAAATGAGGAAGGAGTGGCGTACAACCGGCAGCATTCACGAGAAGGATCTGCTTGCCGTATCTGATGGCGTCATACAACACGGGCAGAACTTGTCGCGCGGACATGGCGGAAATGCTCATCCCATAGCCTGCACGCTGATGGATAATGAGGTCTTAGTTGGCGGTGTCACGGGTCGAACTGAGTTTGGCCGTCTTTTTATCAGTTACCTATGGGTAGATGCTCCATGGCGTGGGAAAGGTATCGGAACCGAGCTATTGCACAGGCTTGAGGCACTTGCTCTGGAGCATGGTTGTCATGATGCGCTCATTGAGACCCTCGATGACAGCGTGGCGCACTGGTACAAGCGGTGCGGCTACCGACTTGTCGCACACCTTCCTCAGTACTGCGGACCTTGGAATCGCCACACACTTTTGAAAGACTTGAAACCGGACGGCGATGACTGACTAAGGGCTTTCAAGCTGTATGAGCCGTCTGCAAGCCTGCTTTTGGCCGGCTGCTGCCCTTCGTGATAGTCAGCAACCAGCCAGCGGACGCTCTGTAAACTACCGCCCTAGTGTTGCGATATTCGAATCTACCTTTTTCCCCATGCTGATGCGCGGTTCGGTCGAATAGCCAAGAGATTCGTAGAAGGTTTTGACGCTTTCATTGGTGCTGATGATTTGCAGATTGATTTTCATGCAGCCGCGCAAGGTCAAGGCGCGCTCAGCATGATTAACCAGTTGTGCACCCAAACCCTTTCTGCGATGTACAGGGTGCACAGCAACTGAATATAACCAGCCACGATGACCGTCATATCCCGCGAGAACGGTGCCGACTACGTCATTTCCGGACAGCGCGACAAAGAAGAGGCCGTCCTTGACGGCCAGTTTCTTATCGATAGCAAGGCTCGGCGTGTTGTGCGCGGTTTCGTAACCGAAAACGGTTTCCCATAGCGCCATGACAGGAATTCGATGGTGTTCGTTTGAGTAATCGGCAATAACATCCATGGAGCAGCCTCTTGGTTAAAGGGCGACGCTAACGCCCTGTGAAGGTCCTTGTCCACTGGCTGCTCTTGGTCGAAAACTACCCGTCGTGGACAGCACCAGAATCCAGGCATTCGTTAATCATTACCGTGCAGCGACTAGCCTTGGCTCACCGGGTTCAGCTGTGCCGCCCCTACCTGCGAAGGACATTCAATGCCGCTCTCCCTGCCGTTCGAACAAGTCGATGTATTCGCCGATCACCACTACGAAGGTAATGCGCTGGCAGTCGTGGTGGATGCCGATGAGCTGACAACCGAGCAGATGCAGGCGTTTGCCCGGTGGACGCAACTCAGCGAGACCACTTTTCTGTTGCGCCCCGAAGCGCCGGGAGCGCATTACCGCGTACGCATCTTTACGCCGTTGCGCGAGTTGCCGTTTGCTGGCCACCCGACTCTGGGAAGCTGCAAGGTATGGCTGGCCCGGAACGAAACCCCTGAGCAAGTCGAGATTATTCAGGAATGCCCGGCGGGCTTGATTCGGGTCCGCAGGCAAGGCACGCACCTGGCGTTCTCCGCTCCGCCACTGGTGCGCAGCGGACCGCTGGATGCAACGACGTTAAACCTGATCGAACAAGGGCTCGGTCTCGCCGCCGGGCAGATCCGGGCCAGCCAATGGGTAGACAACGGCCCTGGCTGGGCAGGTGTGCTGCTGACAAATCGCGAAGAAGTGCTGGCGATCAAGCCCGATTACGCCGCGCTGCAGGGGCTGAATGTCGGCGTCATCGCTCCGTGGGTGGGTGGTGCGTCTGAAACGGACATGGAAGTCAGGGCCTTCATGGGCGAGGAATGCACCGAGGACGCCGTCACGGGAAGCCTCAATGCAAGCCTGGCTCAGTGGCTGATCGGCTCGGGCATGCTGACCGACCGCTACACCGTGAGCCAGGGCACCGCGATGGGGCGCCGCGGCCGATTGCACATCGAAAGCGTTGACGGCTCCGTCTGGGTTGGCGGAGCAGTACAACACTGTATTTCGGGCCGGGCGGTCTTTTGATAAACCATGGCATTCACCGGCGCCGAATTCCATTCTGTCAGCGCCGCCCCTGCTCCTGCTGAATCAGTGATCACAAATACCAGCGATACTCCCGCGCACTGATCTCCTGCATGAACGCCAAGTGATCCTGACGCTTGTTCTCGCAATACACGTCGACGAACTCGGCGCCCAATCCTGCCCGCAGTTGCGGCTGGTGTTGCAGGGCGCGCACCGCGTCGAGGATTTCGGTAGGGAAAGCGATGCCGCTGTTGCGGTCGTCGTTGAGTGGCGGGATCGGTTCCTTGCCGGTTTCCAATCCGTGTTCCAGGCCCACCAGAATCGCCGCCAACACCAGATACGGGTTGGCGTCGGCGCCGGCCAGACGGTACTCGATGCGCAGGTTTTTCGCGTCCGACTCAGGAATGCGCAGGCACGCATCGCGGTCTTCGTAACCCCAGCTCGCCTGGGTCGCGGTGTTCACCGTGCCGCTCAAGCGGCGCATGGCGTTCTGGTTCGGCGCGAAGATCGGCATGCTGTGCGGCAGCAAGTCCAGGCACCCGGCCACCGCGTGGCGCAGCGGCTGTTGGTGATTGGCAGCCAGCAGGTTATTGCCCGCTGCGTCATACAGGCTGACGTGCACGTGCATGCCACTGCCCGGATGCTGCACGTACGGCTTGGCCATGAAACTGGCGCGGTAGCCGTGCTTGAGCGCCACGCCACGGGTGCTGCGACAGAACAGCGCCGCCCAGTCGGCGGCACGCAAACCGTCGTCCAAGTGGCCGAAATTGATCTCGAACTGACCCGGCCCCAGCTCGGCGGTGATCACCGTGGCGTCGATGCCCTGGCCCCGCGCGGCTTCGACCATGTCGTCCAGCACCGGGGCGAAACGCGACAGGCGCTCGATGTGCATGTTCGGCTGATCGTCGGCATCGTCGCTCAGTTCGTCACGGGGGAATTGCGGCAGGCCGTCGCGCAGCTTCTTGTCGAACAGGTAGAACTCCAGCTCGAACGCCACCACCGGATGAATGCCTTTGCGCGCCAGACGATCGAGCACCTGCGCGAGCACTTCGCGGGGTTCGAATTCGATGGGTTTTGCGGTGCCGTCGGAGGTGATCAGCATCTGCCCCAGCGGTTGCGCCTCCCAAGTCACTGGTTTGAGCGTGCCCGGGACGAGGCGCCGCACGGCGTCCGGGTCGCCGTCGTTGAAGCAGTAATCGCCGATCTTGAACAGACCGCCCTGCACGCCCAGCAGCACGCAATTTTGCGGCAGTTTCAGCGCACTGCCCGCGGCGACTTTTTCGAGCATGTCCACCGGGTAGCGCTTGCCGTAGAAGTGCCCCGGAATATCCAGAGAGATCAGGTCGACATAGCGTACCTCGGGGTAGCGTTGGCGAAACGCCCGCACTTCGGCGAGCAGGTCAGAGCAGACAGCGTCCATCGTCGGTGTTCCTTTTGTCGTTATCAGGTGTAGACCCAGAGCACGCGCGTGCGCTGCTGGGTGAGGTTGCCGTAGCGGCAACGGGTGTGACTGTCGAACTGAAAACTGTCGCCGGGGCGCAGCGTGACCGGGTCTTCGTCATCGCCCAGCCACAAGGTCAATTCGCCTTCGAGCACATAACCGCCCTGCTCCGAACTGTCGCTCATCTGCCGGTCGCCACTGCTCGCGCCCGGTTCCAGATGACTTTCGAGCATGGAAAACGAGGCACGCATCTGCGGCGACACCAGAATGTCGGTAATGCCGTTGGCGTAATACAGCGTGCGGCGCTCGTCCGGGCGGGTGACCCATGGCACTTGTTTGGGCTTGGGCAGGCTGTAGAAATAGGTGGTCGGCACGCCCAGGGTTTCGCTGATCGCGGTGAGGTCGGCCACGGTCGGACGTGACAGGCCGCGTTCGACCTGCGACAGAAAGCCCACCGAACGGCCGATTTTGTCGGCCAGTTCTTTGAGGGTGTATTTTTTGTGCATGCGCAGGTCGTGGATCAGGATCGCCAGCGCAGCGATTTCTTCTTGCTTGTTCATGGCCGGGGTTCCAGAAAATTCTTCATCAAATGCTGTCTCGCAGGCGATACCAGGCCTTGCCGATGGCTTCCAGCGGTGCAGCCAGGTATTTGCCGCCGGGGAAGCTGCCATTGCGCAAGCCTTGATACAAAGCCAATTCATCTGGGTTGCCGAGGATCGCACCGGACACGGCGCGGGCGGCCGCCAGTGTCGGCAGCACGCCGTGGCCCGAGTAACCCTGCAGCCAATATCGCTGGCCCTCGCGGCCAACGTCCGGGGTGCGCTTGATCGTCAGGTCGATGTGCCCGCCCCAGGCGAATGCCAGCTCGACGCCTTTCAGTTGTGGGAACACTCGTTCGAGGAACGGCCGGGTGGCCGCCGCGATGTCTTTGGGCATGCCACCGAGATAGGTGCAGCCGCCACCGAACAGCAAACGGTTGTCCGGCGTGCGGCGAAAGTAATCGAGGACGAACTGGTTGTCGGTCACGCAGACGTTGCTCGGCAGCAGTGCGGTGGCTTGCTCCGGCGCGAGCGGCGCGGTGGCCACCTGATAGGTGCCCACCGGCAGAATGCAGCTGGCGAGTGGCGGGTCGAGTTCATCGAGATAGGCGTTACAGGCCAGCACCAGCACATCGGCCTTCACCGAACCGCGCGCGGTGTTGACCCGAAACCCGCTGCCCTCCTCCAGATAACTCAACGCTTTGCTTTGTTCGTAGATGCGCCCGCCGACGCGCTCGATGGCAGCGGCCAGCCCGAGGGCCAGTTTCAGCGGATTGAGGTGCGCGCCCTCGGCGTCGTAGAGGCCGGCCTGATAGCGTTCGCTGGCGACCCATCGCGGCAAGTCTTCACGGGGAATGAACTGCAGGCCGTCGTGCCCCCACTTGTGGCTGGCCTCATGTTGCCATTCAGTCAGCAGGCTGACCCGACGCGGCATCACCGACGTCCACAAATGCCCCGGGCGATAATCGCAGTCGAAACCATGGCGCCCGGGTAATTCGCGCAATTCCCGAGCGGCCCAGCGCATGCCGTCCCAAAGTCGCCTGGCGCGCTCATGCCCCAGCGCGGCTTCCAGCGGCGGCATGTCGCACGACCAACCCAGAATCGCCTGCCCGCCATTTCGCCCCGACGCCGCCCACGCCACGCGACTGGCCTCCAGCAGCGTCACACGCTTGCCGGCCAGCGCCAGCCGCAATGCCGTGTGCAGCCCACTGAAACCGGCGCCGACGATCACGATGTCGGTGTCGTGATCGCCTTGCAACGTCGGCCGATCGCGCAGGAGATCGGCGCAGCTGTGGGCGTAGTAACTGTCGACATGGCGCTGGGATTGCTGAAACATTCGCGGTCTCATGAAATTTATTTCTTATAATTTCATGAAAATCTACAGAACATATTTCACGCAGGCAAGCCGCGAAGCACTTGGCAGCCATTATTCAACGCCCTGTAACCGTGAAATAACGAACGCGAGTGTTCTTCGCCGATCAGGGCTCGCGGCGCTACAGCGGCAACTCGACCCGCGCGATCAAACCGCCGCCACTGCGATTACTCAGGGTCAGCTCCCCGCCCTGCTCGCGGACAATCGCCCGCGCCGACGACAGCCCCAGCCCGACGCCACCGGTTTCACGGTTGCGCGAGGTTTCCAGGCGGAAGAACGGATCGAATACCCGCTGCAATGATGCTTCAGGGATCCCCGGCCCCTTGTCGGTGACATCGATACAAATGCTGTAACCGTCACTGCTCAGGGCAATTGCCGGGTGTTGCGCGTACTTCTCGGCGTTTTCCAGGAGGTTGACGATCACCCGTTTGATCCCCAGCGGGCGGCCCTCATAGACCAGATGCGCCGGGCCGCTGAAATCGATGGCGATGTTCTGGTCGCGGTAATCGTCGATGATCGTCTGCAGCAGCTCCGACAGGTCGAACGCGGTGGCTTGCTCCGGCTGGGTGTCTTCACGGAAGAACGCCAGCGCGGCGTTGATCATCGACTGCATCTCTTCGATGTCGCGGATCAGTTTGCCCTGATGATCAAAGTCCTCCATGAACTCGCTGCGCAGGCGCATCCGGGTCAGCGGTGCGCGCAAGTCGTGGGAGATCGACGCGAGCATGTGCGTGCGTTCGCTGATGTAGTGCTGAATCTGCGCCTGCATGGTGTTGAAGGCGATGATCGCCTGGCGGATCTCGTCCGGGCCTTGGATCTTGATCGGTGGCGCGCGCAGATCGCCGCCGAAGCGTCGGGCGGCGCTGGCGAAACGCTGCAGTGGTTTGGCCAGTTGCCGGGTGGCAAGCCAGGCCACCAGCACTGTGGCGATCAGGCCCAAGGCGATGATGATCGCGATGCGGGTGCGGGCCGGCAGGCCCCAGCTGCGCCCAGGCGGGGTGAACGTCAGCCAACTGCCATCGGTCAGTTGCACCAGAGCAACGTAGTGCCCGTCAGGGCTGCCGCTTGGCCAAAGTGCAGGGCTGAAGGCTTCTACAACGCGATCTTCACCGAGGAGCTCCTGCCAGATGGTGCCCCTCTCGGCTTTGACCGGATGGCCACCCGGCGGTAGTCCGAAATCATCGCGACGGGCTTTCCACAACACGCTCACCACCGGGTTGGTCGCTGCCTGCGCCAGTTGCGGGCGCAGTTCCACCGGTGCTGCCTCGATCACCCGGGTGGTCACGGCAATTTGATCCAGCAGGCCGGTGCGTTCGATGGGCGGTTGCGCCCAGATACCGGCGAGCTGCACGAACAAGGCATTGAGCGCCAGCGAAGCGAGCATGGCCGCGACAATGGTCAGGGCAATCCGCCGACTCAGCGGGTCGCGTTGCAGGAATCGGCGGATCATGAGCGAGTGACCTTGGCGGTGAACATATAGCCGCCGTTGCGCACCGTGCGGATCAGGTCCGGGCGTTTGCTGTCCGGTTCGATCTTGCGGCGCAGGCGGCTGACCTGCACGTCAATGCTGCGATCGAAGGCATCGTGACCCTGACCGCGAGACAGGTCGATCAGTTGCTCGCGGGTGAGGATGCGCTGCGGGTGGTCGAGAAACACCACCAACAGATCGAACTCGCCACCGGACAGTGGAATCATCACGTTTTCCGGGGAGCGCAACTCGCGGCAGGTGATGTCCAGATGCCAACCGGCAAAGCCGATCACCGGCCGCGACGGCTCGCTCACGGGGCTGACCTGCTCACCGGCGCGGCGTTGCACGGCGCGTAGGCGGGCCAGCAGTTCACGCGGGGCAAACGGTTTGGTGACGTAGTCATCGGCGCCGAGTTCGAGGCCGACGATCCGGTCGCTCAACTCGCCCATGGCGGTCAGCATGATGATCGGAATGCTCATCTGCGCGCGCACTTTCTGGCACAGGCTCAAGCCCCCTTCGCCGGGCAGCATCAGGTCGAGAATGATGGTGTCCGGGCGCTGCTGCGCAATCGCCGCCCACATCGCGGCGCCGTCGACGGCCACATCGACCTCGTAGGCGTGCTGGACGAAGAACTTCTTCAGCAAGGCGAGAATTTCCACGTCGTCGTCGACGATCAGCAGTCTGCTCACGTTCACAGGATCCTCAGGCCAAAAAAAGAACGCATCTAAAACTATTCCGGCGCCCGGGTCATTTATTTCAATCGAGCAACATTCCGTCACCCCGGACATCAAGCGGACATTGTCCGGCAAAAACCCTCTGCCACCCTGCACGCCTTCCAAAACAGGGGCATTTTCATGAAGGCTTTGCACAGCAGGTATACCGACGAGGGACACGACGCCCGCTATCCGTTGATTCTCAGCCAGCGCACCACCGCGCCTGAGCACGACACGCCACTGCTGTTCCAGGAGTTTTGCCTGGGGCTGGCGAACGACCAAAGCCAGATTGTCCTGCGCCGCTATTTCGAACAGTACGGGCCCTCCCGGTCGCAATGGGTGGAGTACGTCCATTCGATTCCGACCGCCGACCTCATCCACTGGATCATGACCCACGGCCAGTTGCACATCGAGTGCTCGGACAACACCCCACCGCTCGCCGCCTCAACCACCGCCCGCACTTGAACGACGCGGGTCAAAAGCGCAAAACAAGGATTCGCATGATGAGAAGCCATTGCTTGATGACACTGTTGTGTACAGCGTCCCTGAGCCTGTCGGCCTGCAGCAGCAAAACCGTCGAACCCGGCAAGTACACGGGATTCCTGCACGATTACAGCGTGCTGAGCGAGCATAAGTCGCCGTCGGGTCAGACGGTGCTGGGCTGGGTCAGTCCGGCGCTGGCCCGGGGTCGCTACACCCAGGCCTATCTGGCGCCCAGCCAGTTCTACCCCAGCACCGAGCCGACGCAGCGGATCCCGCTGAGCACGCTTTCCGGCGTCACCGAATACTACGACGCCGCCCTCAGGCTCGAACTGGGCAAGGTCATGCACCTGGTGTCAAAACCCGGTCCGAATACCCTGATCGTCAGACCGGCGATCACCCGCGTCGCCACCAGCACCCAGAGCTTGCGCTTCTATGAATGGCTGCCGGTGACGCTGGTTGCCGCCGGCGTGAGCACCGCCACCGGCATCCGTGACCAGGACAGTGAAATCGCCACCGAAGTCTCGTTCGAGGACGGCTCGACCGGCGAAGTGGTCGCCGAGGTCGTGCGCAAGGGCACCGGCGTGCCACTGGAAAACGACAAACAGGTACTGACCGCCGATGACGTCAAAGGCGTGCTGGACGGTTGGGCCAGCGATCTGGGCAAGTCGTACGCGGCGATTCGCAACTAGTCACGTGACAGGATCTACTGCTTTCTGCATTGGCCCGAAAACACGGCGCTGCGCTGGCCAGCAGTTAATCTGGTCCATGGTTAGCAAAAAAGCACCTCAGGTGCTTTTTTGCGGTGTTTGTGGCCGGGACACGAACTATGGTTTAGCGGCTGTTTCCTGCCTTTTTACTCAATCCAGTCTTCAAGTTCTTCGCGTTCTTCAACGTAAGGAAATGCGTGCATGGCGTCGAGTAATACCCGACGGCGCTCGCTGACAACACTGAGGTCTGTTTCCAGACACCCTACGTCTGTGAACCGTTCCATAATCGCGTCACACGTCGCGTAATGCGCTGGAAGATTGCTTTCGAACCTTTCAAGAAATTGCGTTAATGCAGAGCTGGCAAGCTCGCTCCTAAGCTCGTCGTACTTTGATTCCTGGAAATCCTTGAGTCCATCAGTAAGCGTTTCCCTCAGATCGTACGAGATATTCAATAAAAGACAGTCGGAAGGAAACAGCTTTATCAGCCTGGCTGAGTGTTCTGCCCCCACCCAACTGCCCGCCTCTCCCAGATAATTAAGTACTCTTGGCACATGAGGCACCATGGCGGCAAACCAATCATCCAGCAAATGCGTTGGAGCCTGATCCAGCAAGAGACTCCAGGCCGTCGGCATGAACCCACCATTATTCCGGATTTTATGCTCGAGAAGCTGCTCAAAAATCTCTTGAGGAAATTGGCCGACCAATTTCGCTACATACCCGTAGACCTTCGAATCGTCAGAATCACTTGTGATATGTGCCCAAGCCTTTTTGAACAGCTTGTGCGAAGGATCGCAAACGATAGTTTCTATGATCGACTCCCAGACATTATCGTTACCGCCATGAGCGCCGACTTGATAGAGAACCCCGGGACTTCCCATGTAAATCATTAATGCGCGATCAATGAGGGCTGCCTCAAAGCTCTGGAAGTTATGACCAGCAGGCATTTTCCCCAGTGGAAAGACCAGAGCCAGCACTTCTTGAGGAACATGCGGCCGAGTGACCGCTGCAGCTTGCAACCACGTCTGATCGCTCCGTTCTTCGCGCAAGTGACAAAGAAGTAATTTCCGGTCATCGACGCTCAGATCGTTCCAGCGATCCACCATTTCCACCACAACTCTCAATTGCGCGCCTGTTCCCTGTATGTTGAACAGTCGTTGCAAGCGCGGGAGGCGTAAATCGGCCGATGAAGTGGTTCCGCAGATCAACAAATCGGTGACGGCCATGGCGTAGTCGCTGGGCATCACTTTCAATGCCGAGCGCTCAACCAAGCCGATCCAGCTGTCGACTATTCTTATGAAGTCCGTCTGGGAAAGTGATTTCGTTGCTTTCCTGACAGCCCCATACAGTTGCGAGTCGCTCATGTTGACGCTTTCGGGGAAGGCGGCGAGAACGTCCGGTAAAACACTGGAGAACAAATCCCAGGGCACGGGGTCGTCGTATCCGTTGTCCTCGGTCTTCAACAGACTCTTTATCATGGTCGAGGCAGAAGCCGGGAGTTTGGAAAACTGCTTCAAACCGCTCAGTAAATCGGCTTGTCTCGCAGCATCGCACTCCGGCCAGACTTCAATGGCTCCTTCCAGTGCTGCTTGCGCTACCGCTGGATGCTGATCGGAGAAAATCTTCTTCAAAACTTCCTGATCATCACCGTGAATACTGCTGAGCCAGAGTTTGGCAGCTTTTGCCCTGAGCAAACCCAAGTCATAGCCAAGCAAACGCAGCATTACTGGCGCCGAAAGCTTTTGCCGATCGCCTTCCAGATAGCACAACGTCTTCCAGGCATTTTCTGCACTGACCACCGTGGCCGTTTTGCTGCTGAAAACGGCTACGTAGTCGGCAACTTCACTCCATTCGTAGGATTCGTAAAAACGTCCTTCGAGCACATTGTTTTCTCCGGCAGGCAGCGCTGCCTGGCCCTTTTCCCAAATCACATGCGAAAGGTTTAGAAAGGAAACCTTGTTGACCCAACTGCCAAAACTTTTCCTTTGCTCTTCAGAAATGTCTTCCAGCGAATGAAGAAGAAAATCGAAGCAAGCATCTTTGGTGGACAGGTATCTGGACTCCATCCCCTCAACAGCCAACTCAATGACATTCGCCCCCCGGCTGGCCAATCTCAAGACCAGATAAACCCAGTGCAGAGCAACCGCCGCAGATTTTGAGGTTTCGAATGAAAGCGAAAACAATGCTCTGGTGGTGAGTTCCATCAGTGTTCTGGCGCCGGAAGACGTCGGTCCCTTCGCTGAGCACTCGGCCGCTGAACGGTAAAACGGGTGGGAAAAATTGAATCGCTCTAGACTCGTTTCCACGATGATGCGACGACGCTCAAGTTTGTCCAGCAATGACGCGTTTTCTGCTGAAAGCTCCAGACGATGGTACTGTTCGATTTCAGGAACAGGTCGATTGAACATCGCGCCAAAACTGATGGAAGTTCCCAGGTAGCTGGCAGTGGCATATCGTTTGTCAGTCCCGTCACCCTGCAATACGTATTTCAGATCCTGTAATGAACAAGCATCATCCTGGGATGTGGCGACCGCCAATGCCTGCAAAATCGCCCCGAACCCTTCATCATTCAGGGCCGACGCCAAGGACTGCGAATCTTCGCGAGCAAGACGAATAGCTTCCTGCAAGTCTGCAACATCTCGCAATCGGTAATGCCATGATGCCAAGTGCATCAGACAACCGGGCTCTATATCCAGCGTTCCACTCTGCAATGCCGTCAGGATGTTGGTGAATAGAATGTCCGGCATTGAAAACTGTTCGCGCAGATCAACCCAGAGTTCAGCCAGAAATGTTTTATCCAGTTTGCCCAAGTCATGCCATTTGAATTGGCCCAGGCTCGAGTCCTCAAGCCGCGCAGCGTCAGCAAATTGCAGAAGCCGGTCTTGCACCTGTGACACGATCAGTTTTCGTGTTGGTGATAACTTCGTTGACAACTGTCTGAGCATTGCCAGCGTCCGCCCCGGGTCGGCAGACATATAGGAACCGCCCAAAGGATCGTCCACCACGGCCAATCGCTCACAAGGCGCCGTGTCCAGCAAGAAACGCTCTATCTCTTCAAGATTGCTGCTCAGTTTTAATTGATACCCTGCCTCTTCGAACTCGGCCGCAACCCAACGCCCCGCATTGGTCTTACCCACCCGTGGTGCGCCAGAAAGCAGCAAAATATTGTTATCCGAGAGTTCCTGTACCCACTCTTCCTCACAACCACGACGCACATAATCCTTCGGCCTGATTTGTTCCGGAAGGTGCTCTTTGAGCGCAAGCAGCAACTCCGGGAAAACATTGCTCCTGCTCTCTTTGCCGTTTTTGATGATGGCTATGAGTCTCGTCGTGAGTATTTCGCATCGATCAAGAGGCACCCTCAGTTTTCGCATCCTGCTCTCGCAAGAGGACTGCACCTCATCATCCAGTACTTTTTCGAGAATGATGACCCGAGTCAGACTCGCCCTGAACTGATCGACTTTTACTTTGCTCAAAAAGGTCTTTAGATGTTTCGCTCTTCCAGCGCTAAGCTCCGTATCGTTGGATTCCAGCGTTTGCACACAGGCGATCAACTCATTTTTCAGTTCATTGGCTATCTCTCTGGAAAGCTTTTTGTCATGTGCCTCCCAGGTAGCGCCTGCGCCTCTGCAGAGCAGTGACACCTTGTCGGTGCATCGACCGGTAGCGACGAAGACGACCGTTGTGTGCGGGTCGGTGCACACACGCTCAAGCAAGGAGTTGCCTGCCGTCCGTTCCTCAAAGTGCACTAACCAGTCAGCGAGTACCGAGAGCGTTACATCTTCCTTACTGCCCTTGACCTGAATTTCTATGGTTTTGAGAGCGCTGTCAGACGCGATCTGCAGTTTTGCGTCTTCTCCGGCTTCGGGTTCGATAAACAGTTCTACACCCGTGGTTTGTGCATGGCGCAGGAACACCTCCGCACACACCTTATCTTGAAAGTCGTATTTCTTTGGCCCTACAGTTGCGATCGACATGATTCTTCCTTAAATCGAACGGTATCAATTTGCTGTAGCTCGGGTTGGCTGGATGAGTGAGCAGTAAAATCTCTCAAGGAGTCTACGGTCCCTGCGTCTCGACAATCGTGCGCAGTGGCTCTCCATTCGCCAACATCCCGTGACACATCAAATTCAAAACGTTACGCATATGCCTTGCATACGCTTCTCTATCCGGCGCCGACTCGGTCGCCAGGCGAATGAACGCCATGTTCGCGTACTGGTTGAACAGCGTCGCCGCCACGTCCAGATCCACCGAGGCACGCACTTTGCCCAGCGCCTGAAAATGCCCGAGCAGTGCCTTGGTTTCTTCGATCACCGCCGCGTTCCACGGGCTCAAGGCCTGGGCCAGTTCACCGGTCAGCAGAAACGGCGCCAGTTCGCGCCACAACGACGCCGGCATCGCTTGCAGTTGGTAATCGGTCATCAACCCTTCGAACTCGCACAGCGCCTCCAATGGATCGCTGTCGTCATCCAGGTTGGCCCGCGCCTCGCGCATGGCTTGCTCGTCCGGTTGCTTGAGCAACGCCAGCAGAATCTCCTGCTTGCCACCGAAGTAATTCACCACCGTCGGCGCCGACACCCCGGCTTGCACCGCGATCTGGTCCAGCGTGGTGGCCGCAAAACCGTTGGTCTTGAACAGCTCAAGTGCCGCCTCGGCAATCACCTGCCGGCGCTGTTCCTTCTGCCGCTCTCTGAGTCCGCTCATGTTGCCTCTGATGATTCTTGCCAATGCCGCTCAGCCTACGGATATCTTTTTTCATCGACAAATATTTTCTTTACAAAAATATTTTTAAATGACAAATATTGCCGTGCAGCGCTGGAATGAACGCACTCACCCGCCCCATTCTCTGGAGATCAGCCATGTCCGCCGAATTCGATCCGTCCCGCAGTACCCGCGATTACCAGGCCGCCGACGCCGCCCACCACATTCACGCGTTCGTCGACCAGAAAGCCCTCAACGAGGAAGGCCCGCGGGTGATGGTCAGCGGTGATCGCCTGGCGTTGTGGGACAACGACGGCAAGCGTTACCTGGACGGCATGTCCGGCCTGTGGTGCACCAACCTCGGCTACGGACGCAAGGATCTGGCCGCCGCCGCGACCGCGCAGCTGGAACAACTGCCCTACTACAACATGTTCTTCCACACCACTCACCCGCAGGTGATCGAGTTGTCGGAGCTGCTGTTCAGCCTGCTGCCCAAGCACTACAGCCACGCGATCTACACCAACTCCGGCTCCGAAGCCAACGAAGTGCTGATCCGCACCGTGCGCAAGTTCTGGCAGGTGATGGGTAAGCCCGAGAAAAAAATCATGATCGGCCGCTGGAACGGCTACCACGGCTCGACCCTGGCGGCGACGGCGCTCGGCGGCATGAAGTTCATGCACGAAATGGGCGGCACCATCCCCGATGTGGCGCACATAGACGAGCCGTACTGGTTCGCCCACGAAGGCGACCTCAGCCCTGAAGCGTTCGGCCTGCGCGCGGCGAAACAACTGGAAGACAAGATTCTCGAACTGGGCGCCGACAAGGTCGCCGCATTCGTCGCCGAACCGTTCCAGGGCGCTGGCGGCATGATCATCCCGCCCGCCACTTACTGGCCGGAAATCCAGCGCATCTGCCGCCAGTACGACGTGTTGCTGTGCGCTGACGAAGTCATTGGCGGGTTCGGCCGCACCGGCGAGTGGTTCGCGCATCAGGCCTTCGGTTTTGAACCCGACACCCTGTCCATCGCCAAAGGCCTGACCTCGGGCTACATCCCCATGGGCGGGCTGATCCTGTCGCGGCGCATGGCGCAAGCACTGGTGGAAAGAGGCGGCGTATTCGCCCACGGCCTGACTTACTCCGGGCACCCGGTGGCCGCTGCGGTGGCGATCGCCAACCTCAAGGCCTTGCGCGATGAAGGCGTGGTCACGCAGGTGAAAAACGACACCGGCCCGTACCTGCAGAACTGCCTGCGCGAAGTGTTCGGCAGCCACCCGCTGGTGGGCGAGATTCAGGGCGTTGGCCTGGTCGCTGCGTTGCAATTCGCTGAAGACAAAGCCACCCGCAAGCGTTTTGCCAACGAGAACGACATCGCCTGGCGTTGCCGCACCATTGGCTTTGAGGAAGGCCTGATTATTCGTTCGACCCTGGGCCGGATGATCATGGCCCCGGCCCTGATCGCCACGCGGGCGGAGCTGGATGAACTGGTCGACAAGACGCGCATCGCCGTAGATCGCACAGCCCGCGAGTACGGTCGCCTGTAACCCATAACCCTTTGTAGGTGCCTGCTCGCGATGGCGGTCGATCAGTTGATATTGATGCTGAATGACACACCTATCGCGAACAGGCTCACGCCTACAAAGAAATCCGCTGGGGCTTGTATTCAGCACACTGGCTCAATCGTTCCCCTGCACATCCAGCCCATCATCAGCGACCTTCTACGATGGCTGGTCTCTCACGATGGCTCTCTCAACACCACGTTTTGCGCTGTTGGCCCTGCTTTGCGCAGCGACCGACAATACTTTCGCCAGCGACTTCTTCGACGATGCCAAGACCGAAGTACTCAGCCGCAACTTCTACCTGAACAACGACTACCGCTCGCCCTCTCCCGCCGGCAAAAACTATAAGCAGGAATGGGCTCAGGGTTTTATCGGCACGTTCACTTCCGGATACACGCCGGGCGATGTCGGCTTCGGCATCGATGCCCATGCTTTTCTTGGCCTTAAACTCGATGGTGGCAAAGGTCATTCCGGTACCGGCCTGTTGCCGGTCGACAGCAGCGGCCGCAGCGAGCCGAACTACTCCAGCGCTGGCGGCGCCTTCAAACTCAAGGTCTCGCGCACCACCCTGGCGTTCGGCGAAATGACCGTGGAAACCCCGGTATTCGACACCTCGGACAAACGCCTGCAACCGGAATACGCCACGGGCCTGCTGCTCAACAGTCGGGAAATCGATGAAGTCAGTCTGGTGGCCGGGCACTTCACCGCGTTCAAGAATCAGGACAGCTCCTCTGGGCGCGGCGATTTTTATGGCTACGGTGCCAACACCGAGGCCGGCGGGATCAGTTTCCTCGGCGCTGACCTGTTCGGCGACAGTCCCGTCGGTGGTTCGCTGTACGCCTCGGAACTGACCGACACCTGGCATCAGTACTACGGCAATCTGCATTTCAAACAGTCCGGCGTGCTGCTCGACGCCAACCTCTACCACACTCGCGATACCGGCCGCGCGCTGGCCGGCGCCATCGACAACACAGCCTTCAGCCTGTCCGGCAAATACGCCTTCGGCCCGCACGCCGTGATGCTCGGCTGGCAGCGAATCAATGGCGACACGCCGTTCGATTTCGTCGGCGGCGACTCGATCTACCTCGCCAACTCGATCAAATACGCCGACTTCAACGGCGCCGGCGAACGCTCCTGGCAAGCGCGCTACGACCTCGACCTCGGTGCCTTCGGCATCCCTGGTCTGGCCTTCATGACCCGTTATGTTCGCGGCAGCCACATCGACGGCACCCATGCGCCCGAGGGCGGCGCGTACAACCCGTTCGATGCCGAGCGCGGTCAATACCAACCGCAGCAAGGCGCTGGCGGCAAACACTGGGAGCGCGATATTGATCTGAAGTACATCGTGCAATCGGGCGCGGCGAAGGACCTGTCGGTGCAGCTATCGCATGTCTCGCACCGGGCCAACGAGGCGCAGGCCGGGGATGACATTGACCGGATTTATGTGGTGATTCAGTACCCGTTGGGGTTTTGATGGCTCGTGGCTGCGGATGTTCGATGGCGAACTGGCTGTGAACCGCGCCCTCGATCCGCCAGCCTGACACCCAATCTTTGTAGGAGTGAGCCTGCTCGCGATGGTGGTGTGTCATTCACATAAATATTGACTGACATGTCGCCATCGCGAGCAGGCTCACTCCTACAGGGGGCCGGGTTAACTCTGGAATGACGAGGCGCGGCAGCCAGAAACCGAATCCCTGTGGGAGCGGGCTTGCTCGCGATGGCAGTGTGTCATTCAGATCAATTTCGACTGATCGACCGCCATCGCGAGCAGGCTCACTCCTACAGGGGATTTGCGGGGGCTCGGGGGTAATTGGCGGAAGGCAGCCGGAGTCGAACCTGCCCGGGAACGGATGCCGTCCCCAACCGGGTTTGAAGCCCGGCCGCGCCACCGGGCGCGATTGCCTTCCTTTGAACTCAGGGTGCGTCGGCACTGGCCAGCGCGTTGTCGTGACGGATCACACGGGATTCGCCGATGCGTCGGGTCAGACCGAGGCGGTCGAAGTATTCCAGGTACTGAATACAGCGTTTGCGTCCCAAGCCTAGCGCATCGCGGAAAGTTGTCACCTGGATCTGCGGTTTTTCCTGTTCCAGTTGCAGCAGCACGCCGGCCATGCGCCGCAGTTGCACGTCGGTCAGAAACAAGTCGCGCACCACTTGGTGCATCAAACCCAGGCGCGCCAGTTTGCGCAGCAGCAGGCGCACCACCGCGTCGTCCTCACCGAGTATTTTCGCGACATCGCGCACCCACGGCGGATCGTATCCGGCCTGTTCGAACAGCGGTTGCATGCGTTGCCACAGGGTTTCGTCTTCGGCGTTCAAACGCACCTGATAATCCGGCAGGTGCAGCCACGGCCCGCTGGCGTTGATTGATCCGGTGGTGCGCAATTCTTCCAGCAGACTGGCAAAGGTCGAGCGTTCCAGCGCCAGACCACTGAAGCGCCGTAGACGGTCCCGATCCGGTCCCATCTGGTCAGGTTCCAGTTCATGGAATTTTGCCAAGTGCTGTAACAGGGTGAACTTCAACTGCCCCCAACGCTGGACATTGAACAGCACCGGGCCTTGGCGGGTGTCGATCAGGCGCACGTTGGCCGCCAGCGACCAGTCGGCACGCGGGCGATTGAACTGGCGCTCCAGCCGCTGCGGATCGAGGCCGCCGGTGCCGTGGTTGAGCAACACCGGCAGCGCCTGTTCCAGGCTGTCGCTGCGCGCCAGGGCTTGCAGCTGCGCCAGCCGTTCCGGGCTGCGGCGTTGCCGGGCCGGGGCGAACGGGTCGAGCACCTGGCCGCCGCCCAAAGTGCGTTGGGCGCTCTGATCACGCAGGATCACGCGATCGCCCTTCACCGCGTGCACCGGCGCATTGATCAGCAGTTGCGCGAACATGCGCTGGCCGGGACTCAAGCGCGGGCCTTCGAGCAAGGCCACGCGAGCGATGACGTCCTGGGTGCCGAGGTGCACATGCACCGGATGAAAGTGTTCGAACGTGCGCTCACCGGGCAACAGCTGAAATTCGATGTCGACCCGCTGCGTCGGTGCGTGCAGCCACTCGGCCAACAGCCATTGGCCGCGATGGATCTGCTCCAGCGTGAGCCGTTCGCCGCTGATATTCAGTGCCACGCGTTGCCCGGCAAAGGCCTGTTCGGCGGCTTGGTTCTGCGCGTGCAAACCCCGCACCCGCACCGATTTACCGGATGGTCCGAGGGCGAGTTTGTCGCCGGCTGACACCGTACCCGACAACGCCGTGCCGGTGACCACGATCCCGGCGCCGGCCACGCTGAAGGCGCGGTCGATGGCCAGACGGAATCCGCCTTCGCGACTGCGCTCATGCACTTCGCCCTGTGTCTGCAACAAGTTCTGGCGCAATGCATCGATGCCCTGCCCGGTCACGCTCGACACAGTCAGAATCGGCGCCTCGGCAAACGGCCCGGTTTCCAGCAGATCGAGAATCTGCCGCTGTACTTGCTCCACCCTGCCCGTCTCGGCCCGGTCACATTTGGTGATCGCCACCAGCGCCCGGGGAATTCCCAGCAACTGGACGATCGCCAGATGCTCTCGGGTTTGCGGCATGACCCCGTCGTCCGCGGCCACCACCAGCAACACCAGATCGATGCCCTGCGCCCCGGCGAGCATGTTATGGGTGAATTTTTCATGGCCCGGCACATCGATAAACCCGGTCAACCCCGCACCCGGTTCCAGTTCTGCATACAGATAACCGAGGTCGATGGTCATCCCGCGTTCGCGCTCCTGCGGGCGGCGGTCGCCGGTTTGTCCGGTCAGGGCCTGCAGCAGCGAGGTTTTGCCGTGGTCGATGTGCCCCGCCGTGCCGACGATCACGACTCGACCTGCAACTGCGGCAACTGCGCCAGCCACGCCGGCTCATCGTCGAGTTGGCGCAGGTCCAGCCACAACGCGTCGTCATCGATGCGCCCCAGCACCGGAATCGGCAACCCGCGCAGCGCCGCTTCCAGATTCAGCAGACAACGCCCGCGCAGGCGTTTCGACACCTGCGGGCGCAGGCACAACGCGGCACTCGGCAGGCGCGCCACTGGTTGGCTGCCGCTGCCGATCATGCCCAGGGCCTTCACTGCGCTGACAGTCCAAGGCTGGCCGATGACCTGTGCCAGCGCCGGTTGCAGGCGCTCGGCCTGGGCGAAAATCGCGGCTTGCGGGCGGGTCAACAAGCGCAGGCTCGGCAGACGCTCGGCGAGTCGATCCGGGTCGCGGTACAAGCCGAGCACTGCTTCCAGCGCAGCCAAGGTCAACTTGTCGACGCGCAAGGCACGCTTCAACGGATTCTTCTTGATCTTCGCAATCAATTCTTTGCGCCCGACGATCAACCCGGCCTGCGGCCCGCCGAGCAATTTATCGCCGCTGAAAGTGACGATGTCCGCACCGTCGAGCAGCGCCTGACGCACCGTCGGTTCCGCCGGCAAGCCCCAGCGAGTCAGGTCCAGCAGGCTGCCGCTACCCAGATCCTCCAGCAGTGGCAAACCATGCCGATGGGCCAACTCGGCCAGTTCGGCGGTAGGCACTCGGGCGGTAAAGCCTTCGATGCTGTAGTTGCTCGCATGCACGCGCATGATCAAACCGCTGCGTGGGCTGATGGCGGCTTCATAGTCACGGGCGTGGGTGCGGTTGGTGGTGCCGACTTCGTGCAGACGCACGCCGGCGCGGGCCATGATGTCGGGGATGCGGAACGCGCCGCCGATCTCGATCAACTCGCCGCGCGAGATGATGCCTTCCTTGCGCGCGCCGAGGCTGTTGAGCGTCAAGAGCACGGCAGCCGCATTGTTGTTGACCACTGTGACGGCTTCGGCGCCGGTCAGTTCGCGGATCAGGCCTTCGATCAAATCGTCGCGATCACCGCGTTTGCCGCTGGCCAGATCGAATTCGAGATTGAGCGGATACCGCGCGGCCATTTGCACCGCGTCGATGGCTTCGTCCGGCAACAGCGCGCGGCCAAGATTGGTGTGCAGCACCGTGCCCGTCAGGTTGAACACCCGCCGCACGTGGCTGCGCTGTTGCTGCGCCAGACGCTCGCCGACTCGCCCGGCGAGCACGTCGGGGCTGATTTCAACGGCGGACAATTGCCCGTTCAATACGCTCGAACGCAACTCATCGAGCAACTGGCGCAAACTCGCCAGCAGCGACTCACGCCCATAACGATCAGCCAGTGGCAGGCAGGCCGGATGACGCAACAACCCATCAATGGAAGGTAAACGCGGGGCAACACTTGCGGACATCAGCCACTCCCGAAAAATAAGACTGTCCGGCGAGTGTAGACGCTAAGGTCATTCGTCTCCCGGTGCCAGCAACAGATTCGGTGCCAGACGCTGATAACCGTCCTGCGCCAGACGCATGTCGAGCAACAGGCTGGTGAGGTCCGCCGACAGGGCTTCGCCTTCGGCATCGTTTTCCAGATACACCAGTTTCAGATAGCTGTTGCAGCTCGGGCAGACTTCCGCACGAATCGGCGCCTGATTGGCCGCGTGGCGATCGTCTTCGAGGCTCAGATAATCCAGGCCTTTGCTCGACTCGCAATACACGCACTTGACCCGCACCACATGCCATTCACAGGCGCACAGCGAACACACCAGATAACGCAGGCCGTTGTGTTTGCCGCGATGGCGGATCACCCCCGCCATGGCCGGTGATCCGCAGCCCGGGCATTGGCTGAGGCTGTCGCCGGGTTTCAGTTGCAGGTTAGGCACGCTGAGCAGCCAGTGGCTCCATGCCGTTTGCAGCCCGGCGCCAAGAAACGGCACCAGCGCTGCCGGCACCATTGAATACTGGCCGCTGACCAGCGCCACTGCCCACGCGCGCAACTGACCGGCACTGGCCTCGCGCAGCGTGTCCACCGCGTCGAGCACCGCCGGTTGCTCCGACGGCACATAGCGTTGCAGCAAAGCCTCGAGATAAGCCTGCCAAGTGTCTTCGCGCACCAGCGTGTCGGCCGCAAAGGGCGGCAGACCGTGGCGCTGGCAGACTTCAAGGCGCTGCGTGTCGATGGGAACCGCCAAGGGCGGATCGTCCATCACCGCCTGCTGGGCCCGACACAACCCGGCGATCAGATGCAGGTAATCGGCCAGCGCATGCCCTTCGGCCAGGTGTTCCAGGCGTTGCGCGCGCAAGGTGAACAGGTTGTGCGGTGGCAGGTACAGAAACGGTGGCGAACTGGCCGCCGCCTCGATTTCCCCGGGTTCAAGAATGGTTACCAAAGGTCAGCCCTTTTTGGTGATCGGTCGTTCCGGCACGTCCGGATGAGGTTCGTCGCGGGTGATTTCGCGGTACCAGAGTGCGTGGTGTTTCTTCGCCCAGGCGCGGCTGACCCAACCATGCAGCATCGCGTCCACCGAGCCCTTGATCCACAGGCCGGCGTAGATGTGAATGATGATGCTCAAGATCAGCACAAACCCGGCCAGCGCATGCAGGAGCATCGCCCAGCGGATCACAGTGATGCCGAAATACGCACTGAAATACGCGCGCCAGATCACCAGCCCGGTGAACAGCAAACCGAGCATGCACAGCAGTAAAGTCCAGAACAGCATCTTCTGCCCGGCGTTGTACTTGCCCACCGGCGGCACACTTTCTTCGTCGTTGACCAGCACCCGATCGATGCGGCGCATCCACTTCCAGTCGTTGTCGATAAAGAAGTTCGCGCGCCAGAAGCGCAACACCAGGCCGAGGAACAACACGAACATCAGCACGCCCATGAACGGGTGCAGAATCCGTGTCCACGGCCCGCCGCCGAACAGGTGGGTCAGCCAGAACATCGACGGATGAAACAACGCCAGCCCGGACAGCCCGGCCATGAAGAACAGAATCGCCACCAGCCAGTGATTGGTGCGCTGGTTGGCGGTGTAGCGCAGGATCGTCTTGTTGCTCATGGCCGGTCCTCCCCGCGTGGATCGAAGGTGTGCACCGCCGGATCAACCACGTGCACCGAGGTATCCGGCGGCGCTGGATGATCATCCTCTTCAGTGCGGTTCGGCCCGATACGCACGTAGTGGAAGAACCCGGCCAGCACCGCCGCGCCCATCGCCAACAGGCCCAGCGGTTTGCTGATGCCTTTCCACAAGCCCACCAGCGGGCTGATGGTCGGCGCATCCGGCAACCCGGCGTAGATCTTCGGCGTGTCGGCGTGGTGCAACACGTACATCACGTGGGTGCCGCCGACGCCTTCCGGGTCGTACAGACCGGCGTTGTCGAAGCCACGGCTTTTCAGGTCAACGATGCGTTCGGCGGCATGTTCCTTCATGTCTTCCTTGCTGCCGAAGACAATCGCGCCGGTCGGGCAGGTTTTCACGCAGGCCGGCTCCAGCCCCACCTCCACCCGATCCGAACACAAGGTGCACTTGTAGGCCTTGTGATCCTTCTGCGAAATCCGTGGAATGTTGAACGGGCAACCGGTGATGCAGTAGCCGCAGCCGATGCAGTGGTCCTGATCGAAATCGACGATGCCGTTGGCGTGCTTGATGATCGCCCCGGGGCTCGGGCATGCCGCCAAGCACCCCGGCTCGGCGCAATGCATGCAGCCGTCCTTGCGGATCAGCCACTCAAGGTTGCCGGCGTCGGTTTCGTGTTCGGTGAAGCGCATCAAGGTCCAGGTTTCTGCGCTCAGGTCCTGCGGGTTGTCGTAGGTGCCATGGTTGTGGCCGACCTCGTCGCGCAGCTCGTTCCATTCCGAGCAGGCGACCTGGCAGGCCTTGCAGCCGATGCACTTGGTGGTGTCGATCAGCTTGGCGACTTCCTGCTGATTCCTCACCGAGGGCGGCACCGTGGTGGTGGCCGAGCGGGCAATGATGTCTTGGCTGGCCATTTATAGTTTCTCCACGTTGACCAGGAATGACTTGGATTCCGGGGTCTGTGTGTTGCCATCGCCGAGGAACGGCACCAGGGTGTTGGTCAGGTAACCGTGACGCGTCTGACCGGTGAACCCCCAGTGCAGCGGGATGCCGATCTGATGCACCACCTGGCCGTTGACCTGCAGCGGCCGGATGCGTTTGGTCACCACCGCGACCGCCTCGATAAACCCGCGCTTGCAGCTGACACGCACCCGATCCCCGGCGGCGATGCCCTTCTCCTTCGCCAGCACTTCGCCGATTTCGACGAACTGCTCGGGCTGGGCAATCGCATTCAACTTGCAATGCTTGCTCCAGAAGTGGAAGTGCTCGGTCAGCCGGTAACTGGTGCCGGCGTACGGGAAGTCCTTGGCTTCGCCGAGGCTTTCCCAGACCGAATCGAAGATCCGTGCCGCCGGGTTGCTGGTGGCTTTCTTGTTTTGCGGGTGCAGCGGGTTGATGCCGATCGGCGTCTCGAACGGCTCGTAATGCTCGGGGAATGGCCCTTCGTTCATCTTGTCGACGGCGAAGAACCGCGCCACGCCTTCGGGGTTCATGATGAACGGGTTCATCCCGGCTTCCGGCGGCACATCGGCCTTGTAGTCCGGCACGTCGGTGCCGCCCCAGGCCTTGCCGTTCCACCAGACGAGGCGTTTTTTCGGATCCCACGGTTTGCCCGCGACGTCCGCCGAAGCGCGGTTGTAGAGAATCCGCCGGTTGGCCGGCCACGCCCAGGCCCAGCCCAGATGCTGGTGCATGCCATACGGGTCGGCGTTGTCGCGCCGGGCCATCTGGTTACCGGCCTCGGTCCAGCTGCCGGCGAAAATCCAGCAGCCGGATGCGGTGCTGCCGTCGTCCTTGAGCTGGGCGAACGCTGCCAGTTGCGAGCCGGCCTTGACCGTCGCGCCGCTGGCATCGGTGAAGTCGGCCATGGCGCTGCCGTTGATTTCCTTCGCCAGTTCCTCCGGCGATGGCTCGTCCGGGATCTTGTACGGCCACGACAGTTTCAGCAGCGGATCGGGGAATTTGCCGCCCTCGGCCTGATAACGCTTGCGCAGGCGCAGGAACAGCTCGGTCATGATGCGGATGTCGGTCTGCGCTTCGCCCGGGCCGTCGGCGCCTTTCCAGTGCCATTGCAGCCAGCGGCTGCTGTTGACCAGCGAACCGTCCTCCTCGGCAAAACACGTGGTCGGCAGGCGAATGACTTCGGTCTGGATCTCGGCGCTTTTCACGTCGTTGTACGGCCCGACGTTCTGCCAGAACTCCGAGGTTTCGGTGGCCAGCGGGTCCATCACCACCAGCCATTTGAGTTTCGCCAGCGCGGCCATCACGCGGTTCTTGTCCGGCAACGCGGCGATCGGGTTAAACCCTTGGCACATGTAACCGTTGACCTTGCCCTGGCTCATCAGGTCGAACATTTTCAGGACGTCGTAGTTGGGGATGTCGAGTTTCGGCAAATGGTCGTAGAGCCAGTTGTTCTCGACGGTGGCGTTGGCGCCGTACCACGACTTCATCAAGCTGACGTGGAATTTGCTGTAGTTCTGCCAGTAGGACAACTGCCCCGGGCGTAGCGGCATCTGCGTGCGTTTTTTGATGTAGGCGTTGTAGTCCTGCTCGGCATCGCTGCCCAGGGTCAGATAGCCCGGCAGCGCGTTGGACAACAATCCAAGGTCGGTCAGGCCCTGAATGTTCGAGTGCCCGCGCAAGGCATTGACGCCTCCGCCCGGCATGCCGACGTTGCCCAACAGCAGTTGCACCATGGCCGCGCTGCGGATGATCTGCGCGCCGATCGAGTGTTGCGTCCAGCCCAAGGCATAGAGAATGGTCATGGTCTTGCCGGGCGTGGAGCACGTGGCAATCTCATCCCAGATTTTCTGCATGGCATCGACCGGCATGCCGCAGATCTGGCTCGCGAGTTCGATGTTGTAGCGGCTGTAATGCTGCTTCATCAATTGATAGACGCAGCGCGGATCCTGCAGCGTCGGGTCGACCTTGGCGAAACCGTCCTCACCCAACTCGTAACCCCAGCCGGACTTGTCGGTGTAGCTGCGCTTGGCCGCGTCGTAGCCGCTGAAGATACCGTCTTCAAAGCCATAGCCAGCTTTGACGATGAACGAGACGTCGGTGTAGTTGCGCACGTATTCGTGCTGGATCTTGTCCTCGGTCAGCAGGTAATTGATCAACCCGCCCATGAAGGCGATGTCGGTGCCGGTGCGGATCGGCGCGTAATAGTCGGCCACCGAAGCGGTCCGGGTAAAACGCGGGTCGACCACGATCAGCCGGGCGGCGTTGTGTGCCTTGGCCTCGGTCACCCATTTGAAGCCGCACGGATGCGCTTCTGCTGCGTTGCCGCCCATTACCAGAATCAGATTCGCGTTGGCGATATCGGTCCAGGTATTGGTCATGGCACCACGGCCGTACGTCGGGGCAAGACTTGCCACCGTCGGGCCGTGTCAGACACGCGCCTGGTTATCGAACCCCAGCATGCCGAGACTGCGAATCACCTTCTGGGTGATGTAACCCGCTTCGTTGGACGCTGCCGACGCCGCGAGGAACCCGGTGGTGAGCCAGCGGTTCACCGTTTGCCCGGTGGCGTTCTTCTCGATGAAGTTGGCGTCGCGGTCGGCCTTCATCAGGTCGGCGATGCGATCCAGCGCCTCGTCCCAACTGACCCGGGTCCATTCGCTGCTGCCGGGCTTGCGCACCTGCGGGTATTGCAGGCGGCCCGGGCTGTGAATGAAGTCCAGCAGGCCCGCGCCTTTCGGACACAGGGTGCCGCGGTTGACCGGGTGGTCGGCGTCGCCCTCGATGTGAATGATATTTTGCGCGACGTTCTTCGCGGCATCGCCCTGGCTGTACATGATCAACCCGCAACCGACCGAGCAATACGGGCAGGTGTTACGGGTTTCATGGGTGTGGGCGAGCTTGAAGTGACGCACCTGCTCGGCGAAGGCTGGCGTCGGGGCCATGCCCAACGCGCCCAGGCTAGAGCCTGCAAGGCCGATACCGGCGACCTTGAAGAATTGACGACGGCTGAGATCCATCGTGCACTCCTGATCAGGTGGAACCCGGTACTGCTGCCGGGCTTTTTCTGGACAAACACGGTTACGGCAGGATGGCTGCCGACTTTTTCACTGTAGACAATGACCACACACTCTGTGTGAAAACCGACCGTCGGCCGTTTGTCGGATCATCCCATTGCCCTGTAGGAGCTGCCGCAGGCTGCGATCTTTTGATCTTGTTTTTAACAATCAAAAGCAAAAGATTGCAGCCTTCGGCAGCTCCTGCAGGGGTTCCGGGTTTATCATGGCGCCCATGAACAACCCGCCTTCACGAGACCGCGCATGACTTTCGATTTTGATCAGGTATTCGACCGCCACAACACCGGCAGCACCAAGTGGAGCCGCTACCCGGCCGATGTCTTGCCGATGTGGGTCGCTGACATGGATTTCGCCGCTCCGCCGGTGATCATCGAGGCGTTGCAGCAGCGCCTGCTGCACCCGCTGGTGGGTTACAGCGTGGCCCAGGACAATCTGCGTGAAGCCATCGTCGCCGACCTGTGGAACAAGTACGCCTGGCAGGTCAAACCACAGGAGCTGATTTTCCTGCCGGGCGTCGAATCCGGTTTCAACATGGCTTTGAAAGCCCTGGTGCAGCCGCAACAGAACGTCGTGGTGCAAGTGCCGAACTACCCGCCGCTGCGCCATGCACCGGGGCATTGGGGGCTGAACAAGGTCGAGCTGGAATTCGTCGCCCAGGCTGACGGCACTTATGCCACGCCACTGGATGCATTGAGTCAGTCTCTAGCCAATGGCGGCGCCCTGCTCCTGAGCAACCCGCACAACCCGATTGGCAAAGTGTTCACTGCGCAAGAGCTGACGGACATCGCCGACATCTGCATGGCGCATGACGCCTGGATCATCTCCGACGAGATCCACGCCGAGCTGTGCTTCGATGGCCGCGTGCACATTCCGACCGCCTCCCTGAGCCCGGAAATCGCCAAACGCACCATCACCCTGATGTCGGCCAGCAAGGCTTACAACATCGCCGGCCTCAAGACCTCGTTCATGATCATCCAGGACGCCGCCCTGCGCGAACGCGTCAACCACGCCCGTTGTGGCATGGTCGACAGCGTCAACCCGCTGGGCATGGAAGCCACCCGCGTCGCCTACAGCGAAGGCGCGCCGTGGTTGGCTGAGCTGAAAACCTACCTGCAAGCCAACCGTGACTGGCTGGTTGAAGCGGTACGCAGCCGTTTGCCGGGCGTGACCATCAACGTGCCGCAAGGGACCTATCTGGCCTGGCTCGATTGCTCGGCGCTGGACCTGGACAACCCACAGCAGTTCTTCCTCGAACAGGCCAAAGTCGGTCTGAGCGCCGGTGTGGATTTCGGCGACCAGCACCAACAGTTCGTGCGCCTGAACTTCGGCTGCCCGCGTTCGTTGCTCGAAGAAGGCATCAGCCGCATGGAGCACGCGCTGACTCAGCGCATTACCTGAGAACACCACATACCCCTGTAGGAGCTGCCGCAGGCTGCGATCTTTTGATCTTGTTTTTACAATCAAAAGCAAAAGATCGCAGCCTGCGGCAGCTCCTACAGGGGCTTTGTGTTTGCAGTTGATGTGCAGCGCAAATCCGATCGAACTCACGGCAAACCGTCCGGGTCAACCCCCATACCTGCCCCTGAGACCTCGGAGACTTGCGATGACCGACTATCCAAAACCACCCTTCCCCGCACAAGCTCAAGCCGTTCCCGGCTCGCAACGAAAAATGCAGCCGTACCCCGATTGTGGCGAGCAAAGCTATGTCGGTTCCGGGCGGCTGGCCGGCAAGATTGCGTTGATCACCGGCGCCGACAGCGGTATCGGTCGCGCCGTGGCGATTGCTTTCGCCCGTGAAGGTGCAGATGTGGCCGTGGCTTATCTCAATGAACATGAAGACGCCAAGGAGACCGCGCGCTGGGTCGAACAGGCGGGCCGCCAGTGCCTGCTGCTGCCCGGCGACATCGCGCAAAAAGCCCATTGCCAGGCGCTGGTCGACAAGACCGTCGAACGCTTCGGGCGCATCGACGTGCTGGTCAACAACGCCGCGTTCCAGATGACCCACGAAACCTTCGAAGAAATCCCCGACGAGGAATGGGTGATGCCCTTCGACGTCAACATCACCGCGATTTTTCGCCTGTGTCAGGCGGCGATCAAACACATGCGCCCCGGGGCGTCGATCATCAACACCAGCTCGATCAACTCCGATCTGCCCAAACCCACGCTGCTGGCCTACGCCACCACCAAAGGCGCGATTGCCAACTTCACCGGCGGTCTGGCGCAGATGCTCGGGCCGCAGGAAATCCGCGTGAACTGCGTGGCCCCGGGGCCGATCTGGACGCCGTTGATCGTCTCGACCATGCCCGATGAGGAAGTGCAGAATTTCGGCGGCAACACCCCGCTCGGCCGCCCCGGGCAACCGGTGGAAGTGGCGCCGATCTACGTGCTGCTGGCCTCGGACGAAGCCAGTTACATCACCGGCCAGCGCTATGGCGTGACCGGCGGCAAGCCGATGCTGTGACCGTCCGCGAGAAAAACTGAACCCGGCGCCATGACGTCCCTCCATACCTTTAAGAGCCCCCAACCGGTCCTCAGGATCAGGAGGTCGTCATGTCCGCCCCACTCGTCAAACTCTTCACCCAACCCAACTTCGCCTGGACTGATATCCGCCGCGAAGAAGAAGCCCATCCAAGGCACTACCTGGCCCATCTGCTGTTATTGGCGCTGATTCCGCCGGTCTGCCTGTTTTTCGGTACCACGTATGTCGGCTGGAGTCTGGCGGCCGGCGAGACCGTGCGTTTGAGCACCGCCAGCGCCCTGCAACTGAGCATTCTGCTGTACGTGACGATTGTCGCCGGAGTCGCGGTCATCGGCGGGTTCATCCGCTGGATGTCGCGAACGTTCGACGCACGCCCCACGCTTAACCAGTGCATCGGCTTTGCCGCTTACACCGTGACGCCGTTTTTCGTTGCCGGCATCGCCGGACTCTATCCAAGTCGCTGGCTGGCGATTCTGGTGCTGGGCGCCGCTTCGGTGTATTCGACGTTCTTGCTGTTCGTCGGCCTGCCGACCTTCATGCACGAGCGCAGGGAGCAGGGTCTGCTGTATTCGGCCTGCGTGTGGGGTGTCGGCCTGCTGGTGATGGTGACCATTCTGCTGTCGATGATTCTGCTGTGGTTCAACGTGCTCTCGCCGGAGTACTTGCGCACGACCGTGGGTTAATCCCATGCAAACGCTGTCCACCGTCGGCAGCTGCTCATGAGCTTTATCGTGTGGGTCGCGGTGCTCGGCGCCGTGCTGCTGACCCTCGCGCTGACCTCGTCGTACCTGCGCTGGATGCCGGTCACTACGTCGGCCGTGTGCCTGTTGCTGGGAATCGGTATCGGCCCGAGCGGGCTCGATCTGCTGAAGCTGTCGGTAGAAAACGCTGCGGTGTGGATGGAGCACCTGACGGAAGTCGCGGTGCTGTTTTCGCTGTTTGTCTGCGGGCTCAAACTGCGTCTGCCGCTGCGCGATAGACGCTGGCGGATTGCATTTGGCCTGGCGGGACCGGTGATGGTGTTGACCATCGCCGGGGTCAGCCTGTTGCTGCATTGGGGCCTGCACCTGCCTTGGGGCCCGTCGCTGCTGATCGGGGCGATTCTGGCGCCGACCGACCCGGTGCTGGCCGCGCTCGTGCAGGTCAACGATGCACGGGACGTCGATAGCGTGCGTTTTGGCCTTTCCGGTGAAGCAGGACTCAATGACGGGATTGCCTTCCCGTTCGTGATTCTCGGGCTATTGCTGTTGCAGGCCGAGGCGCACCCCGGCGCCCTGACCGATTGGCTACGGCACAATGTGCTGTGGGCAGTGCCGGTCGGTTTGTTGACCGGTTACTGGATGGGCCGCGGCATTGGACGGTTGACGCTGTCGCTGCGCATTCGCAACGACGACAGCACCCTGAGCCCGAACGATTACCTGGCGCTGTCGCTGATTGCACTGGCCTACGTCGGCGCGGACGCGATCGGCGGTTATGGCTTTCTGTCGGTGTTCGCCGCCGGCCTGGGCTTGCGTCAGGAAGAAGTGAAATCCACCGGCGCCAGCCAGCCCCCTGCCGAACATCTGGTGCAACCGGTGGTGGGTCATCAGCACATCGAACCGCAGCACGCGGTACACGGTGATACCGAACGCCTGGAAAGCAGTCAGGTCGCCGCCGGAATCATGATGGGCGACATGCTGTCGTTCGGCAGCCTGGTGGAACGGGCGATGGAAGTGTTTCTGGTGACCCTGCTCGGCGTGGTGCTGGTGGCGCATTGGGACTGGCGAGCGCTGTTGGTGGGCGCGGTGCTGTTCTGCGTGGTGCGCCCGGCCTGCGTGGCGCTGATGCCGTGGGGCGCGTTGCTCGATGCACGTCAGCGGCTGTTGATCAGTTGGTTCGGCATTCGCGGCATCGGCAGCCTGTTCTACCTGTTCTATGCCTTGAACCATGGCCTGAGCGCCCCGGTCGCCACGCTGTGCACCGACCTCACCCTGTCAGTGGTGGCGCTGAGCATTTTGCTGCATGGCATCAGCACTCAGCCGATCCTGGCCCGCTACGAACAACGGCAAAAACGAAAAAACTGATTTCTCCCGCCCATGTTCTCCGGTTAATCCATCGAATTTTCTTCTAAAAATAAATGGATCCCTCTGCAAATCCTCGCAGTCACAACCATAACCCCTCGCAGAATGCACTCGGCGGGGTCCGGCAGATTCGGTTCCCCTGCGGCTTGCAGCCTATGAAAAGGAATCTTTGGATAACAAGGTTACGGTCATGAAAGAATGCTCGACTCCTGCACAAATCAAGGCTTGCAGGGCTTTGGCCCTGGAACGCAATCGTCAATTGTTCGAAGACGCCCATGCCCTCAACCGAGCGGCCCACGAGCTGCTGGAGGCGGACAACCTGGATATCGAACAGTTTGAGCGCTATCGAGCGCTGCGCCGCAAAGCCGATGCGAAGTTCGAGGATGCCATCGACCATTTGTGTGTCCTCAACGAGGACTTCCCGCCGATCCCGGTGTCGCCGCATCACTCGCAAGAATTACGGCGGCAGCTTGAAACCGTCGAATAAAACCGCCCAAAGAAAAAGCCCGGCTGCGAAGTCCTAATGCTGTTCACTTAAGCCCGACACTGTGACTGTGGCGAGGGAGCTTGCTCCCGCTGGGCTGCGTAGCAGTCCCTCTTTTGGGGCCGCTTCGCGACCCAGCGGGAGCAAGCTCCCTCGCCACGGGTTTCAATTGAACGCAAAATTTCTTAAGTGAGCAGCATTA
>NZ_CP101655.1:4491779-4668711 GCF_028830055.1 Pseudomonas serboccidentalis | reverse complement strand
AGGGGTTGTGTGTTGGCTGGCATTTATTGATGGCCCAGGCTTTTCAGCACGGCCCCGCAATACAACCCCGACAGGGTCTTCATCACCTGGATGACTTCAGGACTGGCCAGGCCATAAAAAATGTATTTGCCTTCGCGCCGGGTCGCGACCAGGCCCTCATCCCGCAGAATGCCCAGTTGCTGGGACAGGGTTGGCTGGCGCACGCCGGTCATTTTTTCCAGCTCGCCGACGTTGCGTTCGCCCTGGGTCAACTGGCACAGGATCAACAGACGATCCTCGTTGGCCAGCGCCTTGAGCAGCGCGCAGGCCTTGGAGGCGGACGCCCGCAATTGGGCGACTTCACATTCGGTCAGACTGGATTGCATTTGCACGAAGCCTTCAACGTCACTTAAGCTGCGAACATTATGTTTTTACATAAAGTGTTGCAACCCATTTCCCTTGTTCAGGTTCGTGTCCATGCCCGCGCAGATTGAAGCTTTCCTCGACCCCGCCTCCTCGACCTACAGCTACGTGGTCTATGAAGCCGATGGCGGGCAGTGTGCAATCGTCGATCCGGTACTCGATTACGACGGCGCTGCGGGTCGCACCTGCACTGTGCAGGCCGACAGAATCATCGCCTTCGTGCGTGAACACCGTTTGCAGGTGCAATGGCTGCTGGAAACCCACGCCCACGCCGACCACCTGTCCGCCGCGCCGTATCTGCGCCGCGAACTGGGCGGCAAGATCGCCATCGGCGAGTCGATCAGCAAAGTGCAGAACGTGTTCAAGGCGTTGTTCAATCTGGAGCCGGAATTCTGCGTCGACGGCTCGCAGTTCGATCATCTGTTCGCACCGAACGAGTCGTTCAAGATCGGCAACCTCAAGGCCACCGCCCTGCACGTCCCCGGCCATACCCCGGCGGACATGGCCTACTTGATCGATGGCGAACAGATTCTGGTCGGCGACACGCTGTTCCTGCCCGACGTCGGCACCGCCCGTTGCGACTTCCCCGGCGGCAACGCGCATCAACTGTTCAACTCGATCCACAAACTGCTGGCCTTCCCCGCCAGCGTGAAACTCTATGTCTGCCACGATTACCCGCCCGAAGACCGCGCCGCGCAGTGCCAGACCACCGTCGGCGAGCAGCGCAAAAGCAATATTCATGTGCACGACGGGATCGACGAGGCGGCATTCGTCGAGATGCGCACCAAACGCGATGCCGGGCTCGGCATGCCGACGCTGTTGCTGCCGGCGATTCAGGTGAATGTGCGGGCGGGGAATTTTCCGGCGCCTGAAGCCAATGGCGTCGTGTATCTGAAAGTGCCGATCAACAAGCTTTAAAAGCAAAGATCGCAGCCTGCGGCAGCTCCTACACGGGAACGCATTCCCATTTTGATGGGGCACGCGTTCTCCCTGTAGGAGCTGCCGCAGGCCGCGATCTTTTGATCGTCAAGAACCCAGCGTCAACCCATTCGCCGGCAACGGCAACGCCGTCTTGTACCGCACCTGCTTGAGCGCAAAGCTCGAGCGAATGTTCGCCACCCCCGGCACCTTGGTCAGAAAGTCCATCATGAAGCGCTCCAGCGCCTGAATCGTCGGCACCAGCACCCGGATCAGGTAGTCCGGGTCGCCGGCCATCAGGTAGCACTCCATCACCTCGGGGCGATCGGAAATCGCCTCTTCGAAATGCTGCAACGCCTCCTCGACCTGCTTCTCCAGGCTGACGTGAATGAACACGTTCACATGCAGCCCCAGCAGGTCGGCGTCCAGCAGCGTCACCTGCTCGCGAATCAGCCCCAATTCCTCCATCGCCTTGACCCGGTTGAAGCACGGTGTCGGCGACAGATTCACCGAGCGTGCGAGGTCGGCGTTGGTGATGCGCGCATTCTCCTGAAGGCTGTTGAGAATGCCGATGTCGGTACGGTCCAGTTTGCGCATGAGACAAAACCACCTGTTTTTTATGTTTATGCAGAATTTCTATCTGCAAATCATCTCCAGCGCAACGAAACAGAGAGAAATATTCTTCTTGGCCGGGCCTATGATTGTTGTAGGACAAGATTTCTTTCACCCAAGAATGATTGCCAGCTCACTACAAGAAATTCACAAGATCGAGCGTAGAAGCCATGACTCAAGCGTATGAACCGCTGCGTCTGCACGTCCCTGAACCTTCGGGCCGCCCAGGCTGCAAAACCGACTTCTCCTACCTGCATCTGACCGATGCCGGCACGGTGCGCAAACCTTCCATTGACGTCGAACCCGCCGACACCGCCGACCTGGCTCGTGGCCTGATCCGTGTGCTCGACGATCAGGGCAACGCCCTCGGCCCCTGGGCTGAAAACGTGCCGGTCGAGATCCTGCGCAAGGGCATGCGCGCCATGCTCAAGACGCGGATCTACGACAACCGCATGGTGGTCGCCCAGCGGCAGAAAAAAATGTCGTTCTACATGCAAAGCCTTGGCGAAGAAGCCATCGGCAGCGCCCAGGCCCTGGCTTTGAACATCGACGACATGTGCTTTCCGACCTACCGCCAGCAAAGCATTCTGATGGCCCGCGAAGTGCCACTGGTCGACCTGATCTGCCAACTGCTGTCCAACGAGCGCGATCCGCTCAAGGGCCGCCAGTTGCCGATCATGTACTCGGTCAAGGACGCCGGTTTCTTCACCATCTCCGGCAACCTCGCCACCCAGTTCATTCAGGCCGTGGGCTGGGGCATGGCCTCGGCGATCAAGGGCGACACCAAAATCGCCTCGGCGTGGATCGGTGACGGCGCCACCGCCGAATCGGACTTCCACACCGCCCTCACCTTCGCTCACGTTTACCGCGCGCCGGTGATCCTCAACGTGGTCAACAACCAGTGGGCGATCTCGACCTTCCAGGCCATCGCCGGGGGTGAAGCCACCACCTTCGCCGGACGCGGCGTCGGTTGCGGCATCGCCTCGCTGCGGGTCGACGGCAACGATTTCTACGCGGTCTACGCCGCTTCCGCCTGGGCTGCCGAACGCGCCCGGCGCAACCTCGGCCCGACCATGATCGAATGGGTCACCTACCGCGCCGGCCCGCACTCGACCTCCGACGATCCGTCCAAATACCGTCCGGCCGATGACTGGAGCCACTTCCCGCTGGGTGACCCGATTGCCCGCCTGAAGCAGCACCTGATCAAAGTCGGCCACTGGTCGGAAGAAGAGCACGCCGCCGTCAGCGCCGAGCTCGAAGCCGAAGTGATTGCCGCGCAGAAACAGGCCGAACAGTACGGCACCCTCGCCGGCGGCCAGATTCCAAGCGCCGCGACCATGTTCGAAGACGTCTACAAAGAGATGCCTGAGCACTTGAAGCGCCAGCGTCAGCAGTTGGGGATCTGACATGAACGATCACAACAACAATATTCAGCTGGAAACCGCCATGACCACGACCACCATGACCATGATCCAGGCCCTGCGCTCGGCCATGGATGTGATGCTTGAGCGTGACGACAACGTGGTGGTGTTTGGTCAGGACGTCGGCTACTTCGGCGGCGTATTCCGTTGCACCGAAGGCCTGCAGACCAAGTACGGCACCTCCCGCGTATTCGACGCGCCGATTTCCGAGAGCGGCATCGTCGGCGTCGCCGTGGGCATGGGCGCTTACGGCCTGCGCCCGGTCGCCGAGATCCAGTTCGCCGACTACGTCTACCCGGCGTCCGACCAGATCATTTCCGAAGCGGCGCGCCTGCGTTATCGCTCGGCCGGCGAGTTCACCGCACCGATGACCCTGCGCATGCCGTGCGGCGGCGGCATCTACGGCGGGCAGACCCACAGCCAGAGCATCGAAGCGATGTTCACCCAGGTCTGCGGTCTGCGCACCGTCATGCCGTCCAACCCGTATGACGCCAAAGGCCTGTTGATCGCCTCCATCGAAAACGATGACCCGGTGATCTTCCTCGAGCCGAAACGCCTGTACAACGGCCCGTTCGACGGTCACCACGACCGCCCGGTAACCCCGTGGTCGAAACACCCGCAAGCCCAGGTGCCGGACGGTTACTACACCGTGCCGCTGGACGTCGCCGCGATCACCCGTCCGGGCAAGGACGTGACCGTGCTGACCTACGGCACCACCGTCTACGTCTCGCAAGTTGCCGCTGAAGAATCCGGGGTTGATGCCGAAGTCATCGACCTGCGCAGCCTGTGGCCGCTGGACCTGGAAACCATCGTCAAGTCGGTGAAGAAAACCGGTCGTTGCGTGGTGGTGCACGAAGCCACCCGCACCTGCGGTTTCGGCGCCGAGTTGGTGGCGCTGGTGCAAGAGCATTGCTTCCATCACCTGGAAGCGCCGATCGAACGCGTCACCGGTTGGGACACCCCCTACCCGCACGCGCAAGAGTGGGCGTATTTCCCAGGGCCGTCCCGCGTGGGCGCGGCGTTGAAACGGGTCATGGAGGTCTGAATGGGCACGCACGTTATCAAGATGCCAGACATCGGCGAAGGCATCGCAGAAGTCGAACTGTCACAGTGGCACGTCAAGGTCGGCGACCTGGTGGTTGAAGACCAGGTGCTGGCGGACGTGATGACCGACAAGGCGATGGTCGATATTCCGTCGCCGGTACACGGCAAGGTGATTGCGCTCGGCGGTCAGCCGGGTGAAGTGATGGCGGTCGGCAGTGTGCTGATCAGCATCGAGGTGGAAGGCGCCGGTAACTTGAAAGAGTCCGCCGCACCCGCTCCGGCTAAAGAAGCGCCGGTTGCGCCGAAAGTTGAAGCGGTGGTCGAGAGCAAACCTGCCGCTGCTGCACCGCGCCCGGCGGCTGTCTGCCAGGGCCCGATGGTTGCCCGTGAAGCCGATGAGCGTCCGCTGGCCTCGCCGGCCGTGCGCAAACATGCGCTGGATCTGGGCATTCAATTGCGTCTGGTCCGCGGCACTGGCCCGGCCGGTCGCGTGCTGCACGAAGACCTCGACGCCTATCTGGCGCAAGGTCAATCAAACGCAAGTGCACCTGTCGCCGCCGCTTACGCCCAGCGTAACGATGAAGAACAAATCCAAGTGATCGGCATGCGCCGCAAGATCGCCCAGCGCATGCAAGACGCCACGCAGCGCGCCGCACACTTCAGCTACGTTGAGGAAATCGACGTCACCGCGATTGAAGAACTGCGCGCCCATCTGAATGAAAAACACGGTGCCAGCCGTGGCAAGCTGACCTTGCTGCCATTCCTGGTCCGCGCGCTGGTCGTTGCCTTGCGCGACTTCCCGCAGATGAACGCCCGTTACGACGACGAAGCCCAGGTCATCACCCGCCTCGGCGCGGTGCATGTCGGCGTCGCCACGCAAAGCGACGTCGGCCTGATGGTGCCGGTGGTGCGTCACGCCGAAGCGCGCAGCCTGTGGGACAGCGCCGCAGAAATCTCGCGTCTGGCGACTGCCGCACGCAATGGCAAGGCGAGCCGCGACGAACTGTCCGGCTCGACCATCACCCTGACCAGCCTCGGTGCGCTGGGCGGTATCGTCAGTACACCGGTGCTGAACCTGCCGGAAGTGGCGATCGTCGGCGTGAACAAAATCGTCGAACGGCCGATGGTCGTCAAAGGCCAGGTGGTGATCCGCAAGATGATGAACCTCTCCAGCTCCTTCGATCACCGCGTGGTCGACGGCATGGACGCGGCGCTCTTCATCCAGGCCATCCGTGGTCTGCTCGAACAACCCGCGACCCTGTTTGTGGAGTGATGCCATGCAGACTTTGAACACCACGCTGCTGATCATTGGCGGCGGCCCCGGCGGTTACGTCACGGCGATTCGCGCCGGGCAACTGGGCATTTCGACGATTCTGGTCGAAGGCCAATCGCTGGGTGGCACATGCCTGAACATCGGCTGCATCCCGTCGAAAGCGCTGATTCACGTCGCCGAGCAGTTCCACCAGACCCGGCATCACAGCGAGCACTCGGCGCTGGGCATCAGCGTTTCAGCGCCGACCCTCGACATCAACAAAAGCGTGGAATGGAAGGACGGCATCGTCGATCGCCTGACCACCGGCGTTGCGGCGCTGCTGAAAAAGAACAAGGTCCAGGTGATCAATGGCTGGGCCAAGGTCATCGACGGCAAAACCGTTGAAGTCGGCGACACGCGGATCCAGTGCGATCACCTGGTGCTGGCCACCGGCTCCACCAGCGTCAACCTGCCGATCCTGCCGATTGGCGGGCCGATCATCTCTTCCACCGAAGCGCTGGCGCCGAAGTCCGTGCCAAAACGTCTCGTCGTCGTAGGCGGTGGTTACATCGGTCTGGAGCTGGGCATTGCTTACCGCAAGCTCGGCGCCGAGGTCAGTGTGGTCGAGGCACAGGATCGTATCCTGCCGGCCTACGATGCCGAGCTGACGCAACCGGTACACGAAGCCCTGAAGCAACTGGGCGTGAAACTCTATCTCAAGCACAGCGTGCTGGGCTTCGACGGCACCTTGCAGGTGCGTGACCCGAACGGCGACACCCTGAATCTGGAAACCGATCAGGTGCTGGTGGCCGTCGGTCGCAAACCGAACACGCAGGGCTGGAACCTCGAAGCGTTGAATCTGGAGATGAACGGCTCGGCGATCAAGATCGACAACCGCTGCCAGACCAGCATGCGCAACGTCTACGCCATCGGCGACCTGAGCGGTGAACCAATGCTCGCGCACCGCGCCATGGCTCAGGGCGAAATGGTCGCCGAGCTGATCAGCGGCAAACACCGCGAATTCAACCCGACCGCCATCGCCGCCGTGTGCTTCACCGACCCGGAACTGGTGGTGGTCGGCCAGACCCCGGACGAGGCCAAGGCTGCCGGGCTGGACTGCATCGTGTCGAGCTTCCCGTTCGCTGCCAATGGCCGGGCGATGACGCTGGAATCGAAAAGCGGCTTCGTGCGGGTGGTCGCGCGTCGCGACAATCATGTGATTGTGGGTTGGCAGGCGGTGGGGGTCGGCGTTTCCGAATTGTCGACCGCGTTCGCGCAAAGCCTGGAAATGGGCGCGCGGCTGGAAGACATCGGCGGCACCATCCATGCGCACCCGACCTTGGGTGAAGCGGTGCAGGAAGCGGCGTTACGTGCTTTGGGGCATGCGTTGCACCTGTAAAGATCAAAAGATCGCAGCCTTCGGCAGCTCCTACAGGGGGTCGCCGATTCTGTAGGAGCTGCCGCAGGCTGCGATCTTTTCAGCGATGGACGGCGATTTTTCATAAGCAGGCTAATAAATCTGCTTATCCCCCTATCGTCCGGGCTGCGAAACCGCTCAAGAATGAAGTATTGTTGTGCCCATCCAAAAAAACGTCAGAAGCCTTGAACCGTTTCGACGGTTGTTCAGTGATAGAGGGTGTCATGGGTAACGAAAGCATCAATTGGGACAAGCTGGGTTTTGACTACATCAAGACCGACAAACGCTATCTGTCGTACTTTCGCAATGGCGAGTGGGACAAAGGCACCCTGACCGAAGATAACGTGCTGCACATCAGCGAAGGCTCAACTGCCCTTCACTATGGCCAGCAGTGCTTCGAAGGTATGAAGGCCTATCGTTGCAAGGACGGCTCGATCAACCTGTTCCGCCCGGACCAGAACGCCCTGCGTATGCAACGCAGCTGCGCGCGTCTGCTGATGCCGACCGTCGACACCGAGCAGTTCATCGAAGCGTGCAAGCAAGTGGTTCGTGCCAACGAGCGCTTCATTCCGCCGTACGGCACTGGCGGCGCGCTGTACCTGCGCCCGTTCGTAATCGGCGTCGGTGACAACATCGGTGTGCGTACTGCACCCGAGTTCATCTTCTCGATTTTCTGCATTCCGGTTGGTGCTTACTTCAAGGGTGGCCTGACCCCGCACAACTTCCAGATCTCCAGCTACGACCGTGCTGCCCCGCAAGGCACCGGCGCGGCCAAGGTCGGTGGCAACTATGCCGCCAGCCTGATGCCAGGCTCGAAAGCGAAGAAAGCCAACTTCGCCGACGCGATCTACCTGGATCCGATGACCCACACCAAGATCGAGGAAGTCGGTTCGGCCAACTTCTTCGGGATCACCCACGACAACAAGTTCGTCACCCCGAACTCGCCGTCGGTCCTGCCAGGTATCACCCGCCTGTCGCTGATCGAACTGGCCAAGACCCGTCTTGGCCTGGAAGTGGTTGAAGGCGACGTGCTGATCGACAAGCTGTCGGACTTCAAGGAAGCCGGCGCTTGCGGTACTGCTGCGGTGATCACCCCGATCGGCGGCATCAGCTACAACGACCACCTGCACGTGTTCCACAGCGAAACCGAAGTCGGCCCGGTCACCCAGAAGCTCTACAAAGAGCTGACCGGCGTGCAGACCGGCGACATCGAAGCGCCAGCGGGCTGGATCGTCAAGGTTTGATCTGACGACTGCTGATGCACAAAAGCCCCCATCGAGTGATTGATGGGGGCTTTTCATTTGTTGGACAGCAAGATCAAAAGATCGCAGCCTGCGGCAGCTCCTACAAGTGGAACGCGATACCCATGTAGGAGCTGCCGCAGGCTGCGATCTTTTGATCTTTTGATTTCTACTTCAACGCAATCCGCTTGCCGGCTCGCGCGGCTATCCCGCTGGCCTGCCCGTTCTGCTGCTTGCCCATCCGCGCCTGAGTGATCAACCCGGGAATCAGCTCGCCTTCCGGCAGGTTCTTCCAGAACCGCGCCGGCAGATGCCCCTGCATGACCTTTTCGTTCAACCGCGCCGGGTTGAAGATGTGGCTGTAATAAGTCAGCCAGAGATCGCCATGGGGGTCATCGATGTTCTGTGCCAGTTGCTGCCATTCCATCGGGCATTGGCGTTGATGAATCAATTGCTCGCCATCGTAATAAACCCCGTCGCGGGGCGTTGCGATCAACCAGCGCTGCCGGCCCATACGCCTGACGAAGTGTTCGCTGGCGCTGTGCAGGATGTCGTGAGCGGGTTCGTGCCACGCCACGTATTGCGGGCCTGGCTGATTCTGCGGGCGCTCGATGAAACGCACGAAGGCATGCAAATGGTGCGCTTCGCGCTGCACCTGCTTGATCCGCCGCTGCAACTCACTGCCGAGTTTGTCACCAGCCATCATCGCCGTGCGGTCGCCGTGGCTGACTCGCCACAGTACTTCGTACAGCAGACTCCAGCGCTGCTCGCCACGGTAGCGGGCGGCCTGTTCCAGGGTATCGAGCAATGCACGGGGAATGCGCGCTTGAAAAGGCCCCTGGCCATCGGGCACCTGCACGTCACTGGCAAACAGGTCACCCACCCCTTCCGACGCCCAGCTCACCAGACTCGGGTCGATTTCATGACTGAGCAACCAGCGCGCCTGTTGCCGCCAGGTGTCGAACAGGTCATCGCAATCGAGATTGATCATCCCCACAACCCCATCTGCTGCGGCATCGGCCGGTCGCGAAGTTGCTGATAAAGCATCTGGCTGGTGACTTCCGCCTGTTGCGGGTGGTAGTCGCTGGTGATGATGAACGGCTTGGCCTTGGCCAGCACGCAGCGCATGCGCGCCACATCTTCGTAGCGAATGCGCCGTTGCTGGCGCAATTGCACCAGACGTTCGGTGGTGCGCAGGCCAATGCCCGGAATGCGCGCGATCAGCGACGGTTCGGCGCGATTCAGGTCCAGCGGAAACACTTCGCGATTCTGCAGCGCCCAGGCCAGCTTCGGGTCGATGTCCAAGGCCAGATTTCCCGGGCCCCTGAGCAACTCACCGGCACTGTAGCCATAGCTGCGCAAGAGGAAGTCGGCCTGATACAAGCGGTGTTCGCGCATCAATGGCGGCGCGGCCAACGGTACGCTTTTCGGGCTGTCGGGGATCGGGCTGAAAGCCGAATAGTAGACACGCCGCAAGCGGTAGTTGCCATACAGCGACTGAGCGCTGTGCAAAATCGTGCTGTCGTCGGTGTCATCGGCGCCGACGATCATTTGCGTACTCTGCCCGGCCGGGGCGAACTTCGCCGAACGCGGTTCGTTGAGCACCGTTTGCACGCCGGTATAGATGGTGTTCATCGCCTGCTTGATCGAACCGATCTGCTTCTCCGGCGCCAGGGTTTGCAGGCTGGCGTCGGTGGGCAATTCGATGTTCACGCTGAGGCGATCGGCGAAGCGCCCGGCCTCTTCGATCAGCGCCGGATCCGCCTCGGGAATGGTCTTGAGGTGGATGTAGCCGCGAAACTCGTGCTCTTCACGCAACAGTTTCGCCACCCGCACCAGTTGCTCCATGGTGTAGTCCGCCGAGCGGATGATCCCCGAGCTGAGAAACAGCCCGCTGACACAGTTGCGCCGGTAGAAATCCAGGGTCAGCGTGACCACTTCCTCGGGGGTGAAGCGGGCGCGCGGCACATCGCTGGAGCGGCGGTTGACGCAGTACTGGCAGTCGTAAAGGCAGAAATTGGTCAGTAGCACCTTGAGCAACGAAACGCAGCGCCCGTCTGGCGTGTAGCTGTGGCAAATGCCCATGCCATCGGTCGAACCCAGCCCGCTCTTGCCCTCGGAACTGCGCTTGGGCGCACCGCTGCTGGCGCAGGAGGCGTCGTACTTGGCGGCGTCGGCGAGGATGCTGAGCTTGTCGATGAGTTGCATGGCGAAGACTCTATACTGGTTATGCATACAGTATCGAGTCTATTGGATTGGCACAAGGTGCAAAACCGGATCAAAAGATCGCAGCCTTCGGCAGCTCCTACATTAATCCGCTACAGCCGACGTTTATCAGATGTGCATATTCCCTGTAGGAGCTGCCGCAGGCTGCGATCTTTTGCTCTTCGCGTCTAAAGGCAACTCAACCCCGAACCGCACCCCGATCTCCCTGCGCCCCAACGCCGTCAACGCCAGCGCCCGACTGTCCAGATCCTGCGTCACCCACTTGCGCTTCAATGCCGTTTGTAACAACGCCGCCCCCAGCGAGCCCCCCAGATGCGGGCGGCGCATGCTCCAGTCCAGGCACGGGCAGGCAAACTTGCGGCGCAAGGTACTCAAGTCCTGCACCTCGATGCCCAAGCCCTCGAACAATGCCGCGCCGCTGTCGCTCAAGCGATAGGCCTGCTCATCGGTTGCCACCAGCCACCCCGCCGCCAGCAAGCGGTCATGTAGCAATACCGCCAGCGTCCCGGCCATGTGGTCGTAGCAGGTGCGGGCGAATTGCAGGCGATCCGGGGTGTGCGGTTTGAAGCTCGGCGCAGCGTTCTGGCCGATCACCATCAACGCTTCCAGCGCCTGGGCCACGCGTTGATCGGCGAGGCTGTAATAACGATGGCGACCCTGCACGTGCAGACGCACCAAGGCCAGATCCTTGAGTTTGCTCAGGTGCGCGCTGGCGGTCGAGGCGCTGACTTCAGCGACGGCCGCCAGCTCGGTGCTGGTACGGGCGTGGCCGTCCATCAGCGAGCAGAGGATTTTGGTGCGCGCCGGTTCGGCGATGGCGGCGGCCACTTGCGAGACGCCGATGTCTTGATGTTCTGCGTGCATATTTCGCTCCCCGACGAATCGTCGTCGCTGCGAACTGAAGATACTCGCTTCACTTTCCCGACGACAAGGCTGTGAACCATGGACCCGATCATCGCTGCGACGCAGGCCGATCCCTACCCTTACTACGCCGAATTGCGTGCTCAGGGCGGATTGACCTTTCATCACGAATTGAAACTGTGGGTCGCCAGCAGCGCCCGGGCGGTGTGTGCGGTGTTGGCGCACGCCGATTGCCGGGTGCGGCCGGCGCAGGAGCCAGTGCCGAAAGCGATAGCCGGCGGCATGGCTGGCAAGGTGTTCGGCCAACTGATGCGGATGAACGATGGCGAGCGTCAGCGCTGTCCACGCGCTGCGGTCGAACCCGCACTGCAGCTGTTCGATGACAGCCAGGTCCGTGCGCTGGTGGCGGCGCGATTGATTACAGCGGATGCCGACGGCTTATATAAGGCGATGTTTCGCGGCCCGGTGTGCGTGATCGCGGCGCTGCTGGGTTTCAGCCCGGCGCAGGGTCGGGCGATCAGTGAGCTGACGGCAGATTTCGTTGCTTGCCTGTCACCGCTGAGCAATGACCTGCAACTGGCGTCGGCCCATGCTGCCGCTGAGCAATTGCGCGGTTATTTCATCGAGTTGCTGGCGGAGCCGCCGAGCGATTTGCTCAAAGCCATCGGCCAGCGATTTGCAGGCGATGAAGAAACCCTGATCGCCAACCTGATCGGCCTCTGTTCGCAGACGTTTGAAGCGACTGCCGGGCTGATCGGCAATGCCTTGGTGGCGCTGCGGCGCCTGCCTGAGTTGCGCGACGCCTCGATGGACGCGCTGCTGGCCGAGGTTCAGCGCTTTGATCCGTCGGTGCAGAACACCCGGCGTTTTGTCGCACAATCTTGTGAGATCGATGGCGTGCGGGTCGAGGCTGGCGAGGTGATTCTGGTGCTGCTCGCTTCCGCCAACCGCGACCCGTTATTGAATGAGCAGCCTGAGCGATTTCTGCTTGATCGCCCGAATCGGCGCAGCTTCAGTTTCGGCAGCGGGCGGCATCAGTGTCCGGGGCAAGCGCTGGCGCTGAGCATTACCGCCGCGACTGTCAGAGAAATCCTTGATCAGGGTATGAATCTGCAACAACTGGCCTGGCATTACCGCCCATCGCTGAATGGGCGGATTCCGCTGTTCAGCGCAGTACAGCCTTAAGCGTTGTGCAGTTCGATGGTCAGGTGCGACAGCTCATGCACCGGCGCCAGCCGTTCGCGGATTGCCTCGGCCGTCACACCCGCCGCTGCCACCACACTGACAATCGCCGCCCGCGCCTGCGGGCCGACCTGCCAGACGTGCAGGTCGCTGATACGCACATCGTCCGAGGTTTCCAGCAGCTCGCGGATCTCCGCCGCCACCGGTTCGTCGGTGGTGTCGAGCAACACCGCCGCGCTGTCGCGCATCAAGTTGTAGGCCCACTTGGCGATAACGATCGCGCCGACAATGCCCATCGCCGGGTCCAGCCATACCCAGCCGAGATAACGCCCGGCCAGCAACGCGGCAATCGCCAGCACTGAGGTCAGGGCATCAGCCAGCACGTGGACGTAGGCCGAGCGCAGGTTGTTGTCATGATGGTGATGATGGTCGTGCGTGTGGTCATGATGATGACCATGGTCGTGGCCGTGATGGCCCATCAGCAGAAAGGCGCTGAGGATATTCACGCCCAGTCCGACAATCGCAATCAGCGTCGCTTCGCCAAACGCCACGGTGGTGGGTTCGAACAAACGAAAAATCGATTCGCCGGCAATGCCCAGCGACACCAGCCCCAGCACCATCGCCGAGGCGAAACCGGCCAGATCGCCGACCTTGCCGGTGCCGAAACTGTAGCGGCGGTTGTTGGCATTGCGCCGGGCGAAACCGTAGGCCGCTGCGGCAATGCTCAACGCGCCGGCATGGGTCGCCATGTGGAAACCGTCGGCCAGCAGGGCCATGGAACCGGTGATGTAACCGGCGGCGATCTCGCCGATCATCATCACGAATGTCAGCACCACCACCCACAACGTGCGGCGGGCGTTTTCATCGTGAGACGCACCGAGAAACTGGTGATCGTGGCTGAAACGTTCAGCGCTTGGGGTCAGGCTCATGATGCTCATGCTCTATTTGGAATAACGGCGGATGGCTTGCAGCAGATCTTCAGCGCCCTGGGCGCGCTGTTCGTCGCTGAGGTCGGGATGAGCCACGTGCTCGCGGGTGTGAGCCTCGATGAACTGTTCCATCAAACCATTGACCGCCCCGCGAATCGCCGCCACCAGGTGCAAGGTCTTGGCACAATCGGCATCGCCCTCAAGTGCTTTCTCAACGGCCTGCACTTGCCCGGCAATGCGCCGGACGCGGTTGAGCAACTCGTCTTTGTGTTCGTGAATGTGCGACATACCTATACCCCCTACCCCTATATGGCGCGCATGGTCGCCGATGGCTTCGGCAATCGCAAGCGCGGCTTGGTCTTTAAGGGATGAACGGGATTCTGCCAGCGACTTCAATCCCCTTGCAGGAGTGAGCCTGCTCGCGATAGCGGTGTGGCTGATGACATAGATGCTGGAGGTGCCGGCCCCATCGCGAGCAGGCTCACTCCTACAGGTGTTCGGCGGCGTTGCCAGGTTCCGCGCCCGACACAAATCCCCTGCGGGAGCCAGCCTGCTGGCGATGTCGGGCTGAAAAACGCAGCATCATTTCGGCATCATCCAGCAGGCTACATCAACCGCGCCCTCGACAACCTCGAACCCTCCACCAGAAATTAAAACGCTCACCTGTGGCGAGGGAGCTTGCTCCCGCTCGGCTGCACGGCAGTCGAAAATCCGGATCCGAATCGGATCGATGGGGCTTGGGTCGCTTCGCAACCCCGCGGGAGCAAGCTCCCTCGCCACAAGGCAAGCGGCGCAAAGGAGAATTTCACATGGCCAATAAACCAGATACCCACGTCGTCGCCGCATTAGTCGCCATGGGCCTCAACGAACGAGATCGCCGCTGGGCGCAGAACGCATGCCTGGTGTTGTTTGAAAGCGAGCGAGAAACAATTGTGGCCTCGGCGTTGGCCGCTCTCGGGAAACTCGATGAGCTTGAGATGGAGGCTGTGCTGCCCGCGCTGCACCGAGTAAAACGGCGGTTTCCGTCACTTGAAAGGACTGTGGCTGACACGCTGGACGAGATTGCTATGGTTGCCTGAGTAAAAATGGCGAGGGGTTGATGGATCGCGGCGCGATGCCCCAAAAAGGCCTGCTGCGCAGTCTATCGGGGATAAATCCCCTCGCCACAGGTTACATGGAAATTGATTGATCGGTGTTTACCCCCCTCAATCCTCCCGCGTCAAAACCTCCAGCAACTCAATCTCGAACACCAGATTCGAATTCGGCGGAATCTTGCCCATCGTCCGCTCGCCATACCCCAGATGCGCCGGCACCCGCAGTTTGCGCTTGCCGCCCACTTGCATGCCCATCAGCCCCTGATCCCAGCCCTTGATTACCCGACCGGTGCCGATCACGCACTGAAAAGGTTTGCCACGGCTGTGGGAAGAATCGAACTCTGTACCGTCTTCCAGCCAACCGGTGTAATGGGTGGTGATCAGCGCGCCTTTGACGGCGGCTTTGCCCTCGCCCGTCTGGAGATCGATTACCTGCAGTTCATCATTCATGACATTCACTCTATTGTTCAGCTGGCGGCCGTTTTCCCAGAATTGTTCGTGATTGGCAACCCGCAGACGCAGATCAACGCTGTATCCGAAGTGAGTGACGAAGAATTAACATAGCCAACCGCCATTACTTCACGGATCGACTCGTCATGCTGGCAACGCCCCAATGATTCAACTGTGGATCGGCCTTGCCGTTGGTGTGGTCATGCTTGCGGTGATTGTCGTGCTGGTTTTGCGCGAGCGTGATTTGCGCCGTCAGTTGGCGGAATACCGTGAGCTGCTGGCGCGCGCCGCCGAAGGCCGGAGCATCCATCAGGACAACGACGCCGAGCGCTTCAAGCGCAGTCAGTACTTTGCGCGCATCGGCACCTGGGATTGGGAAGTCGACACCGATCGGCTGTACTGGTCTGACGCGATCTACGGCATGTTCGGGTTCAAGATCGGCGAGATCACCCCGTCCTATGCGCTGTTCTGCTCCTGCGTGCATCCGGACGACCGCATACGCGTACGTGAAGGTGAACTGCGTTGCCTGGAGACCGGCGAAAACCACGATGAGGAATACCGCGTGGTCTGGCCCGACGGCACGATTCGCTGGTTGCGCGAGACCGGCAACGTGGTGCGCAACGACCACGACGCGGTGATCAAGATGATGGGCGTGGTGCGCGACATCACCGAAGAAAAGGCCTCGGCCAGTTACCTCCAACACCTCGCCCACTACGACCCGTTGACCGGCCTGCCCAATCGTCTGGTGCTGGAGGAGCGCTTGTCCGAAGCCCTGGATCAGGCGCGACAAACCAATACCCGGGTGGCGCTGGTGTTCGTCGACCTCAACGGTTTCAAAAACATCAACGACCACTACGGCCACGCCGCCGGCGACCGCGTATTGATCACCACCGCCACCCGCCTCAAACGCATCCTGCGCGCCACTGACACCGTCGCGCGCATCGGCGGCGATGAGTTCGTGGTGATCCTGCAAGGCCTGGCCCCGAGCCTCAACCTGCAGGATGAAGCGCGCAGCATCTGCCAGAAAATTTTCATCGAACTGTCCCCACCGATCAGCATCGGTAACGACCAGCGCCACATCGGCACCAGTCTGGGGGTGGCGGTGTTTCCCGATCATGCGCCGACCATGGACCGGCTGCTGCACATTGCCGATCTGGCGATGTACGAGGCCAAGCGCAGTGGGAATAATCAGTATCGGCTGGGGGGTGAGAGCCCTGCACGGGTGCATGCGCAGGGCCTTTGAATCGGGGCTTAACGCTCGACAGGTTGCATCTCGACGATGGTGCCGTTGGTGATCATGACCATCACGTACTTGTCGTTGATTTGCACCCACTGCGCCTGTTCGATCGGTGCTTTCAAGCCTTTCTGTTTCCAGTTTTTCAAGGCTTTGTCGCTGCGCTGATAAATGTCTGGCGCCCGGTCGTTGACCTTCAATTCACGGTTGCTGGTCGGGGACTGGACGGCAGGTTCGCTTGAGGTTTGCGCCGCTTGAACAAGTGGGCTGAGCCCGGCGATACCGGCAACGAGGGCCAGGCTGGCGATTAGGGTTTTGCTGTTCATCGGTGAACCTCCTTCAAATGGGTGATACCTGAACTCCGACTGCGACGTCACGCAATCATTCCTTGTTTTTTTGCCTGGGCTGCCCGGGGATTGTCGTTGGCAGGCAGACCGCCTTCGCGAGCGGGCTCACTCCTACAGGATTCGGGCTCAACGCGTGCTTTTGCGCTAATATGCCGCGCAAAATCCCGCCGAGTGAACAAGGACATCACCGTGAATACCTATCTTGTCGTCAATCTGGTTTTGCTCGGTCTTTGCGCCCTCTACGCGGTGCGCGTATTCAACTCGCTGGTCGCACGCCGCAACGAAATCAAGAACGCCTTCGCGCAAGTCGAAGTCCAGCTCAAGCGCCGCTACGACCTGATCCCCAATCTGGTTGCCATTGCCAAGGGCGCTCTGGCCCACGAACGCGAAACCCTTGAAGCCGTGATCGCGGCACGCAATGCCGCGGTGGCCGTACTTGAGGCCGCGCAGGCACAACCGGGTAACGCGCAAAACATCGAACATCTGGGTCAGGCCGACAGCGCGCTCAATACCGCCGTGGATCGTCTGAATGTCACGCTGGAGGCTTATCCCGATCTCAAGGCCTCGCAGAACATGCTGCAGTTGAGTGAAGAGTTGAGCAGTACTGAAAACAGAGTGAGTTTTGCCCGCCAGGCTTACAACGATGCGGTGATGACCTACAACACCCTCAAGCAGAGTTTTCCGACCGTGTTGTTAGCCCCCAGCTTCGGCCATCGCGATGATGCTGCACCGCTCAAATTTGCCGACACTCTGGCGATCAAGACGGCTCCCAACGTTTCTTTCTAACCCCCCTTGCCCACGGAAGGCCCGATGAACTTCTTCGAACAACAACGCCAGGCGAAAAACCAGACCGCGCGCCTGATCAACATGATGATCCTGTCCATTGTCATGTTGATCGGTCTGACGAGCCTGCCTTTCGTCTTCAGTGGTTTTGAGGATTATCTGAGCGGTACCGGGAGCCTGCTGGATGCCTTTATGGCGCTGGGGGTTATCGCAACAATCGTCGGCGGCATCGTGGTGATCGGCGGCCTCCTGAAATACCGGGAGTTACGGGCGGGCGGCAAAGTGGTGGCCGAGAAGCTTGGCGGACGTTGGCTCAACGGATTTGCGATGACGCCGGGCGAGAAACGGCTGATGAACGTTGTCGAGGAAATGGCTATTGCCTCTGGCAGCGTAATGCCAGCGGTGTACCTGTTACCGGATCAAAGTATCAACGCCTTCGCCGCAGGGTTTACGCCTGAGGACGCGGTCATCGGCGTGACCCAGGGGGCAGTCACCCAGCTGACTCGCGAAGAGCTGCAAGGGGTGATTGCCCATGAGTTCAGCCACATCTTCAATGGCGATATGCGCCTGAACACGCAACTCGTGGCAGTGGTACACGGCCTTCTGGTGCTAGGGCTTTCCGGCGGCCTGTTGATGGCAAGCCTGCTCAAGGGTGGAAAGCGCGACGTGCGCTTGATGCTGCTGGCGTTGTTCGCTGGCTTTTTGCTGTGTCTGGCCGGTTTCATCGGCAATCTTTTTGGCAATCTGGTCAAGGCTGGCGTGAGTCGCCAGCGCGAGTTCCTGGCCGATGCCAGTGCGGTGCAATTCACACGCAACCCTCAGGCGCTCATCGGCGCCCTGAAAAAAATCGGCGCTCAAGGTTCGTCAATCAGCGCTGCCCGGGCCGGTGAGTACAGTCATTTGTACTTCAGCACAGGCGTCTCGACCACGCTGAGTCGCATGTTCGCTACCCATCCCGATCTGAGCGTACGTATCCGGCGGATCGATCCGCAATGGGACGGCCAGTTTACTGTGCCGTCCGCGCAGTAACCGCCAGCACGCCTGAACGCGATGCGACAGGCGCACCCGACATCTTCCGGACATTACGATGAATTTCTTCCAGCAACAGCGCCAGGCCAAGCGCCGCTCGGTGCTGCTCGTTTTTTTGATGGGCCTCGCCGTGCTCAGCCTGATCCTCATGTCGTGCTTGCTGATGACGCTGCCGGTTTCCGACGGTGACGGCAATACGATCATGGACCTTGAGTTGAACTGGCAAATGTTCGCCACCGTTTCGCTGGTGGTGACGAGCATTGTGCTGGTCGGCGGCCTGGTGAAATACGGCGAATTATCAGCCGGCGGCAAAGTGGTCGCACGCCGTCTGGGCGGTCGGTTGATCAATCACAGCGCGCAGACCCTCGAAGAGCAGCGCCTGGTGAATGTGGTGGAGGAAATGGCTCTGGCGTCCGGCACCGTCGTGCCTTCGGTCTATCTGCTGCCCGACTTGGGCATCAACGCATTCGCCGCAGGTTTTACCGCGCAAGACGCGGTCATCGGTGTGACGCAGGGCGCCATCACCCTGCTGTCGCGTGATGAACTGCAAGGCGTAATCGCCCACGAGTTCAGTCACATCTACAACGGTGACATGCGCTTGAACACCCGCCTGGTCGCCGTCGTCCACGGCATTCTGGTGATCGGCCTCACAGGCAGCTTCATTTTGCGTGGCATGGATGACGTGCGTCGTTCCCCTGCCAATCGCACTCAACCTGCCATCCTCACCGTGATGTTTGGAACCGTGCTGTGCATCGTCGGGTATGGCGGGACAGTGTTCGGCAATCTGATCAAAGCGGCGGTCAGCCGGCAACGCGAATTCCTCGCCGATGCAACGGCGGTGCAGTACACCCGTGATCCACAAAGCATTGCCGGTGCGCTGAAGAAGATCGGCGGCTACGCGTTGGGCGCGAAGATCAACGCCGCGCGCGCCGCCGAGTTCAGCCATCTGTATTTCGGTTCGGGCACTTCAAGCTTTGACTTGATGTCCAGCCATCCGGATCTGAGCGAGCGAATCCGGCGTATCGACGCCGGCTGGGATGGCACGTTCGTGAAAATTGCCGCTGCGCCACAAGACTCGATGGTGGCCAGAACCGTGCTGCCGGTGTCGGATGCCTTCAGCGGCGTGCCGGACACCGCGATGTCCGTGGTGTACGACATGAACGCCGTGCAGGCATCCGTGGCCGCTATCGGTGCGCCACGCGCCGAACATCTGATCGAAGCGCGCCGGGTGCTGGAGCATATTCCACAAAAGCTCAAACTTGCGGCACGCAGTACCGACAGCGCTCAAGCGTTGGTATACGGCCTGTTGTTGTCGCGCTCCGACTCGCTGCGGGCGCTGCAATTATCTCTGCTGGAGTCGAGCCTCGACCGTACGCTGTTCAACACCCTCAACACCCTGTGCGAGCCGTTGTCACGACTCAATCCGGGCCTGCGCCTGCCGTTGCTGGATCTGCTGATTCCCAGCCTGAAACGCCTGGGCAAAAAGCCTTTTGCGAAAATGAAGCAGACCATGAACCTGCTGATTGACGCCGACAACGAAACCGAGCTGCTGGAGTGGACACTGCTGCGCATCGTCGAACGCAATGTCGAGGGCGCGCCAGCGGTTCAGTTCAAGTTCGGTTTGTTCCAGTGCGCCGAACAACTGCTGGTGCTGCTGAATGCGATGGCGCGCGCCGGTCAGCAGAATCAGCCAGTGGCGTTGCAGGCGCTGCACTTTGCCTGGGAGGGATTGCCGTTCGAGCGACCGCTGGAGTTACCGGTCGAACTTGAGGATCTGCAAGGGCTCGAAGCCGCCATCAAACGCCTGCGCCATTTGATGCCGGAAGAGCGCCCCGCCCTGCTCAATGCCATGACCCGCTGTGTGATGCATGACGGGGTGATCACTGTGGCGGAAGCCGAGTTGTTTCGTGCGGTGGCGGATCTGCTCGATTGCCCGCTGCCACCCTTTCTGGTCACAGAGCCCGACACGGGAACGAGCCTGAATGAGAGTGCAGGCTAAAGGGCCGGCACTTCCAGCATGGCTTTATCTGACACAACGCCTTCGCGAGCAGGCTCGCTCACACAGGTTAGGCGGTGTTTTCAGGATTGATCCGCTTTACACATCAATGCATGCCAATAATGCAATTAACATCCAGTTACACCTGCGCCACCATCCACCGCAATAACAACCGTGCGCCGCTTCCACGTCGCGCACGTCATAAAAGCGGTGGAGTTCTTTTCTATGACAGCCTCAATCCCACATGGCGGCTCGCGGGCCGGCGCTATCTTCCGGGTCACCTCGGGCAACTTCCTCGAACAGTTCGACTTCTTTCTGTTCGGCTTCTACGCCACGCAGATCGCGGCGGTGTTCTTCCCGGCGAGCAGTGAGTTCGCCTCCCTGATGATGACGTTTGCCGTGTTCGGCGCAGGCTTTCTGATGCGTCCGCTGGGGGCGATCGTGCTCGGTGCGTACATCGATGATGTCGGTCGGCGCAAAGGGTTGATCGTCACCCTGTCGATCATGGCCAGCGGCACGATCCTGATTGTGCTGGTGCCCGGATACGAAACCATTGGTCTGTTTGCACCCGCGCTGGTGTTGGTCGGGCGGCTGTTGCAGGGCTTCTCTGCCGGTGCGGAGCTGGGCGGGGTTTCGGTGTATTTGTCCGAGATCGCCACCCCGGGCCGCAAGGGTTTCTTCACCGCCTGGCAGTCGGCCAGTCAGCAAGTGGCGATCATCGTCGCCGCTGCTTTGGGCTACGCGCTGAACGCATGGATGGCGCCGAGCGTAGTGGCCGATTGGGGCTGGCGGATTCCGTTTTTCGTCGGCTGCCTGATCGTGCCGTTCATCTTTGTGCTGCGCCGTAACCTGGCGGAAACCGAAGAATTCGCCGCACGCAAACACCGTCCGAGCATGCGCGAAGTGTTCCGCACCCTCGGCCAGAACTGGGGCGTGGTACTCGGCGGGATGCTGATGGTCGCGCTGACCACCACTGCGTTTTACCTGATCACCGTGTACGCACCGACCTTCGGCAAAACCGTGCTGCACCTGAGCACCTCCGATGCACTGCTGGTGACCTTGCTGGTGGGCGTGTCGAACTTCTTCTGGCTGCCGATTGGCGGTGCGTTGTCCGACCGCATCGGTCGTCGCCCGGTGCTGATTGCCATGTCGCTACTGGCCCTGGCCACTACCTATCCGGCGCTGTCGTACCTGGTGCAGGCGCCCAGCTTCAGCCACATGTTGCTGTCGCTGCTGTGGCTGTCGTTCATCTACGGCATGTACAACGGTGCGATGATTCCGGCGCTGACCGAGATCATGCCGGTGGAAGTGCGGGTGGCCGGATTCTCCCTCGCGTACAGCCTGGCGACCGCGGTTTTCGGCGGTTTCACCCCGGCGATGTCGACCTTCCTGATCCAGTACACCGGTGACAAAGCCGCGCCCGGTTACTGGATGAGCGTCGGCGCGCTGTGTGCGTTGTGCGCCACGCTGTACCTGTACCGTCGCGCAGGCGGCCGTTTGCAACCGGTTGCCGCATAAGGAGCAATCACCTTGAAAAAACTGATCAATCTCAGCGCCGTCGCCCTCTTCGCTTTCAGCGCCCTGGCCCACGCGGAGCAACTGAACGTGATGACCTCGGGCGGCTTCACCGCCGCCTATAAAATCCTCGGTCCGAAATTCGCCGCGGCCACCGGCAACACCCTCGACACCCAACTCGGGCCGTCGATGGGCAAGGCGCCGGAGGCGATCCCCAACCGCTTGGCACGCGGCGAGCACGCCGACGTGGTGATCATGGTCGGTTACGCCCTCGATGATCTGATCAAGCAAGGCAAGGTCGACCCGGCCTCGCGGGTCGAACTGGCGGATTCACGGATCGGCCTGGTGGTGCGTGAAGGCGCGCCGAAACCGGACATCAGCAGCGTCGACGGCCTGAAGAAAACCCTGCTCGACGCCCAGTCGGTGGCCTACTCCGACAGCGCCAGCGGCGTGTACATCGAGCAGCAGTTGTTCAAGAAACTCGGTGTCGAAGATCAGCTGAAACCTAAGGCGAAGATGGTCCCGAAAGTCCCGGTCGGTTCGGTGGTTGCCACGGGTGACTATCAACTGGGCTTCCAGCAGGTCAGCGAATTGCTGCCAGTGCCGGGAGTGAGTTTTGTCGGGAAGATTCCGGAATCGGTGCAGTCGGTGACGCGCTTCGCCGCCGGCATCCCGGTGGTCGCGCAGCATCCAAAAGAGGCCAAGGCCCTGCTCGACTACCTCGCTGCACCCGCCGCCCAGGCGGATGTGCAGGCCACCGGTCTGGACTCGATCAAGCGCTGATCGTTGGCGGCTGGACTTTCATTTCCACCACCAGCCGCTCCAGTTCCAATGCCGCCGGGGTCAAGGTGCGACCCCGGCGCTTGATGATGCCGACACTGCGCATCACTTGCGGATCGGTCAGCGGCACCCGCGTCAGGATCGGATGATCCGGCCCCGGCATCGCCATCAGCGGCACGGCCGCCACCCCCAACCCCGCCTCCACCAGACCAATCATCGTCGTCACATGCCGCGTCTCGCAGATGCTCGAGCGCTGCGGCACCACACTGCTCAAGGCCTGATCCAACAGAAAACGATTGCCCGAGGTCTTGTCCAGCGAGATGTAATCCTGCTGATAGAACTCGTCCCAGGTCACGCTGCTGCGTCCGGCCAACGGATGATCGCGACGGCAGGCGACCACATAGCTTTCCTGCACCAGCGGTTCGAATTCGACTTTGACCTCTTGGGTGCCCATGAAACTCAAACCGAAATCCGCCTCGCCATTGACCACTGCGCTGAGCACATCGTGGGCGCTGGAATCGAGGACTTTGACTTTGATTCGCGGGAATTGCTGGTGATAACGGGCGACCACCCGCGGCATGAAGTAGTACGCCGCCGACGGCACGCAGGCCACGGTGACGTGACCCATCCGGGTCGAAGCGACTTCGCTGATGCCCAGCAGCGCCACGTCCAGATCATCGAGCAAACGCTCGACGCTGGGCATGAAACCGCGCCCGGCCTGGGTCAGGCTGACCTTGCGCGTGGTGCGTTCGAACAGCTTCACGCCGAGGGCGTCTTCGAGCTTTTCGATGCGTCGGCTCAGGGCCGGTTGCGACAGGCGCACGGTGTCGGCGGCCTTGCGGAAACTGCCCTGCTCGACCACAGCGCGAAAGGCTTGCAGGTCGTTGAGGTCGAAGTTGATGGCCATGGCGGAACTCGCAGAGACTGATTCGCAAAGGTTATCAATGTAACCAATTGATGCGAGTTTTTACACCGTGCGTCCCGTAGAGAGTTGCCGCTGGATGGAGGCAAGGTTGCGCCGCCGGATCCAGCCGCTGGCCAGGCGGATCAGCAGCCAGTACGGGGTAAACAGCATTTTCGTCCGCGTGGTGGCGCAATAGACGAAGGTTTCGGTGCGCAACGTGCGGACGTTCCGGGGATGTTCGATAACCTGAAAACGCAGCACCAGTTTCGCCGCGCTGGGGTCTTCCAGTGCCTTGAACGCTTGCGCGTCAGCGATGTGGCCAGTCTTCAGGTCCGGGCGCCAGAAGCGTCCGGTCAGGCCCAGGGACACCTCGGACGACGTGCGTTCAAGTAAGGTGAAAGCGTCAAACCCGAAAGGCGCGGTGTCCTGCTGCGGCGCGCCGCTGCCGATCTTGCGCAGTAGTTTTCCCGGCAGTTCGCGCAGCGATAGCAGCGCATCGACCACGCGGTCCTCGCGCATGTCCAGCGCGCAAACGGCGGCGATGATGTCTTCGGGCTGCGCACGGATCGCACCGGATTCGTGGCACTCGTGAAACTGGAACAGCGGCAGAAATGGCGAAGGATATTCCCACAGCCGATGATCCCTGCGCCCGATGATGCCAATGGCTTTGCAGAATGTGCGGTTCATGAAGCAGCGGTTCCGTGTGATCAGACGATTTGCACCAGGGCGCGGCACCTTTGCGGGTCGATGCGGGCATCGCCGCAAAGGTGCCGTGTAACGCCGTTCAGTCGCGGTCAGGCCTGCAAACGCTCACCGGCAATCGATGCCGGAGTGTCCGCCAGCGCGGTTTTCTCAGGTACTTCGCAGCGTGCCACAGCGGTCGTCTGGCGCAGATCAACCTTCAACGCGCCCCACGACAACCCGGCGCCGAACCCGCACAACACAACGTGCTCGGCCTGCGGCGTGCCGATTGTGGCATGGCGCGACAACACGATCGGAATCGAGGTGGAACTGGTGTTGCCGACGCCATCAATGTCCACCGGCATTTTTTCCGCCGCCACACCAATCATCCGTCGCAGGTAATTGAGCATGAACTCATTCGCCTGGTGCAGCACCAGCAAGTCCAGCGTAGCAGCACTCGAGCCTGTGGCGTCGAGCAAGGCCTTGACGGTCTGCGGGACCCGGTTCAGGGCAAAGTTCATCACCGCCGTGCCGTCCATCTGCAAGCGCTGGATGGTCGCGCAGACGTGGCTGCCCTCCTCCCGGGCGTAGGCGATGTCGGACTGCAGCGCCGCACCGCCGCTGCCATCGGCGCCGCAGATGAACTCGAACTTGCCCGCACCCGGCTCCAGCAAGGTTGCCGAAGCGGCGTCGCCAAAGAGCATTTTCACGTGGCGGTCGCGCTCGTCGAGGATTCGCGTGGTGACGTCGCCGGTGCACAGCAGGATCTTCTTGCAGGCCCCGGATGAAATCAGCGCGCCCGCTTGCACCAGCGCACTGATGTAGCCGGAGCAGCCAGCCGCCACATTCAGCACCAGGCAATGCTGCGGCAGGCCGAGGGCCTGCTGCACCATGAACCCGACGCCCGGCACCCACGAATCCGGAGTCTGGGTCACCACGATCAGGCCATCGATATCCGCTGCCGCAGCATGCCCTTGATCGAGCAGGTTGCGGCACGCGGCGATGATCAGGTCGGAGGTGTGCAGGGTTTTGGTTTCGCGGATCGACTGGATACCGGTGCTTTTGGCGATACGCGCGACTTCCTTGGCGCCGAACAGTTCGGCGAAGTCCTCTTCGGTCACCCGGCGCTCAGGCAACGCCGCCGTGACCGCACGGATGGCGACGCCTTCAATGGTCAGCAGGCTCATGCGGCGTCCTTGATTTTGCGGTCGATCAGATCGAACAGATCCTGCACCGTGACCACGCGCTCGATCTCTTCGCCCGACACGCTCACGCCGGTTTGTTCGAAGACCAGGGCGACGATCCCGATTCGCGCCATCGAGTCCCAGTTGTCACTGTTTTCCAGCACGGTTTCACCGCGCAGCTCGGCCAGTGGAATGAACAGGATTTCAGCGATGCTTGCGCGCATTTTTACCAGATCAACCATTTGTCATTTCCTTATAACGTGATGAGTAAACCGGTCTCACGACTGGGCGAGAACGCCGGGGTGACGCATTTTCTTGAAGCGGCTGGTGTACAGCGGGGTCTCGGCAATGGAGATCACCCGTGGCAGTTGCTCCTGCGCCAGTACGCCGCGAACGTGTTGATACAAGCGGACCTTGAAGGCCTCCAGCGTTTCCGGCTCGAACAGCGTGAACCGCGCCGCAACGATCTGCCCGAGCAACGGGTTGGGCTGCGCGTAGACCACCACGTCAGAGACGTTTTCCAGGCCCATCAGCACGCTTTCCACGTGCGACGGAAACACCTTCTTGCCGCCGACATTGATCAGGTCGACTGCCCGCCCCGTGACCCGGAAGTAGCCCTCGTGTTCTTCGGCCAGGTCATGGGTGATCAGGTAGCCGTCGCTCGACAGGTCACCGTCGTTGCCCAGATAGCCGAGCATGTTGGTCGCCCCGCGCACCTGCAAAATGCCGTCGACGACCCGCAGGCTGTACTTCGGATCGTCGACCTTCATCCACGCGCTGTCGCCGTCCTTGCTGCGGCACGGCAGCACGCCGATCTCCGACATCCCGTACAGCTGCTGCAATTGCACGTGCGGCATGAGGTTGGCGATACGTTGGATGGCCTCAGGCGAACTCGGTTCGGAGCCGAAGTAGATGCGCTGCAGGCTGGTGGTGTTCCACTTCTGGAAGACCCCGGTGATCGTCGCCAGATTCAGCAGCGTCGGCGACACATGCAGGGTTTGCACGTTGAACGCCTCGATACAGCGACCGACCTCTTGCGGCGAACGCTCTTGGGGCAGGATCAACGTGCCATGGGTCGCCAGCGCTTGCAGCACAGTGACCAGCCCACCGATGTGATCGAACAACAGAAACGCCAGAATCGCGCCGCAACGCTCGGCACCCAGGTAGCGCTCGAAGAACGGCGCGATGCTGTGTACCACGCCTTTGGCCGGGCCGGTCGAGCCTGAAGAAAACACAATGAAGCCGGCCTGATGCTGCGACAACAGGCCGTCTACGGTCGTCGGCACGAAACTGTTGGCGTGCTGGATAACCGCAAACTCCGGCATCCCGCCGATAACGGAAAACCGCGCGCCCGCCGCACCCGACAATTGCGCCAGCTGCTCCTCGCCCTTGGGCACCGACAGCGCCACCACGTTGTTGTGCAGCCACAACGCGAACAACATGCAGACGCTGTTGAAGCTGTAGTTGTCGACCAGCAGCACGCACGAATCGCGGACGGACTTTGCCGCCAGCTCCGCGCCGTACGCGGTTATTTGCGCGTGCAACTGGTCATAGGTAAAACGCCCCTCATCGCTGACGATCGCCAGTGGGTTGCCGGCGCTTTTCAGATGAGCCATAAATGCTGCTACTTGCATATCCAACCCCCGTCGTTCGATCAAACGGCTTGCGCCTGAGCTTGCGCTGCAGACAACCGGTCCATGATGTAGGCGATCAGCGTGCCCAGTGTGGCAAACGGCGTGGCTGATTCGGGCAGGTCGGTGGTGTCGGCCAGACGCACGTCGACGCCCAGCTGACTGCGCAGCTTTTCCTCGACATCGACGATGATCGATACCAGGGTCAGGGAGTCGATGCTGCCGTCCACGCCGTAGAGGCGGCTGTCTTCGCCACGGGACAGATCGATCGGGGTGTTCAACAACAGATCCTGTTGCCGAACGGCTGACTCGGTCAGCGCTTTGACTTGATTGAACATTCCAACATTCCTTTATTGGCTGATGCAGGTCCCTGCGTTCACTACGCTTGAGACAATGGCTGATTGGCTTTCTGGTGATCGGCCAGCGCCGTGCGCATGTCGACGAATATCCCGCTCTTGATCCCGTAGGCATCCGGCGCGTCAATCACCGCCAGAATGTCTTTTGCACGTTGCGCCGGCGAGACCATGTAGCCGGGCGCCAGGGCCCGTTGCTGCAGCGACTTGAGGTCGGCGAAGTCGGCGGTGCGCTGGCTGAAACTCACCTGCCGCGACAGACCGGTGTCGACATTGCACAGGCCGAGCACGGCGAAGAAGACTTCCGGATTCTCCTCGGCATAAACGCCGGCCAATGCCGCCAACGCGGCTTTCGACAGGCTGTACGGCAACGTGCCCGCACGAAAGCGCACGCCGGCCATCGAGGCCGACAGCACGCAGGTCGCCGGCCGCTGTGCTGCCGACAGCATCAGGTCAAGAATGGCTTTGTTGGCCAGCACGTTGACGTTGAGCACATGCTGCAATTCGTCCAGCGAAAACTCCCCGCCACGCCCCGGCACGTTTCCGCTGACTCCGGCATTCAAGAAAACTCTGTCGACGCCCTGCTCCAGAACGCTGGCCAGGTTGTCCTTGAACAGCTCGCCCATCTCGCTCGGCCGGGAGAGATCGAACGGCCGAAAATGGAAATTCGGATGATCCATCAGGCCATAGGGCTGACGCCGCGAAGTACCGAAAACCGTGTGGCCGTTGTGCAGATGCAGTTGCGCCAGCGCCTCGCCGATGCCGCTGCTCACGCCGGTGATGAACACCCGCTGCCTGCCCTTCTCGCGGGATCCCGTGCCTGGATTGCGCTTGACCGTGTGCATCAGAATTTACCGGCGGAAAAACCGCCGTCGACCGGCATCACGGTGCCGGTGACAAACGAAGACGCATCGCTCAACAGCCACAGGATCGCAGCGGAAATCTCGCCCGGATTGGCGAAACGCTTCATCGCCGTCACCTGCAACTTGTGCTTGGTCGATTCCGGGTTGGCCTTCAGCCGCTCTTCGGAGTTCATGCCGCCCAGCGTCGGGCCGGGGCACACGGCGTTGACCCGAATCGAATGCCGTTCAGGCAAGGCTTCTTCGGCGCATTCAATCGCGCAGACCTGGGTCAGCATGTTCAGCGCCGCCTTGCTGGTGGAGTAAGCGCTTTGCTTGGCAACCCCAAGTAGACCGGCGCAGGACGAGACGTTCACAATCGAGCCGCCGGCATGTCTGGAGATCAGGTTGGTCTCGTGCTTGAGCAACAGCAGCGGGCCCAGCAGATTGATCTCCAGCACGCGCTTCCAGTCAGGGAAATCCATGTCGCGGATCGGCGCATGCCTGGACGTAACGCCGGCATTGTTGACGGCCAGATCAAGGCGACCGTGCTTGTCATTGATGATGCGGAACAGCTCGATCACCGAGGCTTCATCGGTGACGTCGCTTTTGATGAATGTGCAGTTTTCGCCGAGACGACTTTGCGCGGTCAGGCCATCGTCTTCGTTGCGGCCGGTGATGTAGCAGATGCAGCCGGCGTCGATCAGCTTCTGGCTGACATCGAAACCGATCCCGCGTGTGCCGCCGACAACGAGGGCGATCTTGGCGTTGAAGTTCATTTCAGGGTTTCCTCATAGTGCTGTTGTAGTTGTTCGGGCCGTCGGTAGTCAGGATTGACGCAGCAGTACACGCGCTCGGCCATGGGGTCTTTTTTGTCGCGGAAGCAAAAGGCATCGCCTCGGCAGCGGTTGACCTGATCCGCTCGGCCCGCCAGTTGCTTGGCAACAAAGTGGTTGTCGGCGAGCATGGCGCGGCCGAACCCGACGAAATCGGCATCGCCGCTGGCGATGATTTCATCGGCTTGCGCCACGTCCGCGACCGAGCCGGTAAACCCCAGCGGAATTCGCACGAAACGCTTCAGATAGCGGCAGCCGTCGCGCGACATGGCCAGGGCCTGTTCGGTGTTTTTGAAAAAGAAGCGGAAGGTCTCGCTGATGCCCAGCGAACAGGTAATCGCCGCCACCCCGCTGGCCTCCAGCGCGGCGACGACATCACCCAGCAACGCGGCGTGCTGCCCTTGCGCGCCGAGGCCGTCGTCCATGCCCAGGCGCACGGTGACCGCGACCTTGTGGTCGGTGGCCTGGCGAATGCCGTCGACAATCGCCAGCAACAGCCTGGCGCGCTTGAGCGGCGTGCCGCCCCAGTCGTCCTCGCGCTGGTTGGTCTTGGGCGATAGGAAGCTGCTGATCAAATAGCCGTTGGACGCCTGCAACTGGATCAATGTGGCGCCGGCCTGCTGCGCGTAGCGGGCGGCGACACAGAACTGTTCGATGCAGCGCTGGATCTGCGCGTCCGTCATCGCCACCGCCCGTGCCTCGGGATAGGCGCTGAGGATGGTCGGGGACGCGATGGCGCTGGGGGTCAGAATAATCCCCTGCTTCGACGGCAGGGACTGCGGCCCGTAATGCTGCAGTTGCACTCCCAACGGGAAACCCCGCGCCCGCGCCGCTTCAAACAACGGACGCAGGGCCTGCGCGTGGGCCGCCGAGGTCAGACGCAGACCTCGGCTGTTGTAGCGCGCATCGGCGTCGACGCTGGCATTGCCGAGAAAACCAAAACCGGCGCCGCCGTCCATCAAGGCTTGATAGACCGAGAAAAACGCCGGCAGCGGGAAGCCGTGTTCGTCACACAGGTCCATGCCGAGCGAGGAAAAATACAGCCGATTCTTCGCCACCACCTGCGCGCCGAAATGCAGCGCCTGCGTGGCCGCCGGGAAGCTGTGGTTGTCCACGATCATTGTTTCAGCGCCGCGAGGGCCGGCTCATCGAGGTGGACGAAGCCACGCTTGATCATGTCGCTGATCACCTGCAGGCCATTGAAATCCACCTCGGCAAAGTCCCACGCCGCCTGTGTGCCCTGCCCGGCGCGGCGCACGTGGGTGGTGAAACTCAATTTGCCTTCGTAGACGATATTCAGGGTCACCGGGTCGGGTAGATCCGCCGTGGTCGTCACGCAACCGCTCTTGCCCAGACCCAACAGCTGCACCGGCACCTTGTGCCCCTTGGCGTCGCTGATCGTGCAGGCCAGCTTCGATGGCTGCAGCGGTGCAAACCAGTCGTTGGAGTAAATGAAGATATTGCGGGTCTTTTCGAACAGCGGCATATCGATCACGGTGGCTTTGGTGTCGACCGTGGCGAACAGCGTCTGGCGCTGATAGAACGCGACCCGCAGATGGATTTTCTTCGGCGACGTGGCATCGCTCGGGGTCATGTTGTCGACCACCAGTTCGATCGGGTACATCAGCTCGGCGTAGGCGAAGAAGCTCGCGTTCAGCTCATTGACGCTGACGGTGACGGCGCCGCGCGCATGGTCGGTGTGGTGGTACAGGTGGTGATAGACCGCCTGGCGCGCCGCTTCGATGAACATCGTCCCCGGCACATGTTCATGCGCCTTGCGGTAGAAAAAGTAGTTGTCAGCGTTATTGATGAAGCGGAACGAACTGGCGCGGCGAATCGGCGGAATCGATTCGCACAGGGCGGCGACGGCAAACTCCAGGTTGTCGATCCCGGCGTCAGCCGACTGCAATTGCGCGGCAACGCTCTGGTAAGGCAGCGCCCTCACCCGGTTCCATTCATCGTCGGCGCCCACGCCGTCCATCCGGCTCTTCTTCTGCAGGTCGGGCGCAATCTCGAAGCGGCGCTGCGGGGTGGCGCAGGAGACATAGTTGCGCACCAACGGGTTATGCCCGTTGGCCTCGATCAGGGCTTCGTTCACATACAGCGGTAGCGCGTCTCTGGGGGCGCCAATCAAAACGTCGTCAGCCGAACCCTTGTGCAGGAGGTCGGGGGAAATGCTGTCGTTATTCATCGTGGTCAGCTCATCTCGGTAGTTGTTGTATTTCTTGTTGTGCGGGACTGGCGATCGCCTCCGGTCAGGAGGCTTCCATCACGTCGCGTTCCTCTGCGCTCCGTTGCCTGGCGATGACGGTGGATGGATGCCATGACTCGACACCGTGAATGACCGGTTTGTCTGCCAGAATCTGCTCGATAAGGTCTTTCTCGCGCAGACGGGCCGCCGCGATCGAACGATCCTTGACGTGGCCGTAACCGCGAATCGAATCCGGCAGGCTCGCCCAGGCAACGAACGCCGGCAGACTCTCCGAGTTCAATTTCGGCAGCAGGCGTTGCAAGGTTTGTTCGTAATCACTGAGCAAGCGGCGCTCTTCGCGACGCTCGGCGGAATAACCCAGCGGATCGAACCGGGTGTGGCGCAACACGCGGCCCTTGGCCAGGACCTTCAACAGCGGCAGGATCCAGCCGGAGAAGGCGATCTTTTTCGGCTCGCCAGTGCTTTCCTGGTTCTTGCGCAGCAGCGGCAGGGCAAAGTGGAATTTCAGGCGAATACCGCCGTCGAACCGGGCTTTCAGCGAGTCGGTAAAGCGGCGAGTGGTGAGCAGCCGTGCAACTTCGTACTCGTCCTTGTAGGCCATCAGCTTGAACAGGTTGCGTGCCACCGCGTGGGTCAGCGCGCTGTCATCACCGGCCGCCGGCAGCGTGCGCAGTTGCTCGATGAGCTTGCGATAACGCGCCGCATACGCTGCGTTCTGGTAGTCGGTGAGGAACTCACTGCGGTTGTTGATCAGTTGTTCGAGGCTTTCGCGGCGGCCGCGCATGTCGCTGATGTCGCGGATCGCAATCGTCGACACGGCATCCACTGGCTGATCCAGATAAGGCGCAACGAAGGCTGAGTCCTGCGCCCACAACCGGCCCCAGGCGAAGGCCAGATGGTTGGCGGCGGCGCTGCCGGCCAGGTCGATGGCCTTTTTCAGCGCGGGCAGCGACACCGGCACCGTGCCCTTCTGCCAGGCGTAACCGAGCAACAGCATGTTGGCTTGCATCGGGCTGACCAGGGTGTTCGCCAACTCGCCGGCATCGAGGCTGTGGAAGTGCCCGGCGCCGACCTTCTGCTTCAGGAACGCTTGAATCGCGTCGGTTTCAACACCCAGTTGGGTATTGCGCAGCATCGCGCCGGTCTGGGTCAGGGCGCTGTTGGCGATGACCACGGTTTTGTTCGGTCGCAGCGTTGCCAGCGCATCGTCTTCGCTGGCCACTACCAGATCGGCAGCGAGCAGCAGGTCGGCACCACCGATGTCGATGCGGTGTTGGTGCAACGCATCGGCATCGCCGGCCAGACGCACGTGGCTCAACACCGCGCCGCCCTTTTGCGCGAAACCGGTGAAGTCGAGCACGCTGACCGCACGCCCATCCAGGTGGGCAGCCATGGCAATTGCCCGCGCCACGGTCACCACACCGGTGCCGCCAACCCCCACCAGCAGCATTTCATACGGCACGTCGAGCGAACGCTGTACGGACGGCAGCGCCAGCGCTTCGGCCCGCGCCAGCACCTGGGCGCTGTCGGCCAGTTTGCGCGGAAGTCGCCGTGGTTTGCCGGTCACTGTCACGAAGCTTGGGCAGAACCCCTTGATGCACGACAGATCGGTGTTGCACGAGTGTGGATCGATCCGGCGTTTGGCGCCGAACGGCGTCTCCACCGGGATCACCGACAGGCAATTGGATTTGACCTGGCAGTCGCCGCAGCCTTCACAGACCGCCTCGTTGATCACCACTTCAGTCTTCACCACGGGTGCCGGCAGTTGCTTCTTGCGCCGACGCCCTTCGACGGCGCAGACCTGATCGAAAATCAGCACGCTGACGCCACGGGTGTCGCGCAGTTGCAACTGCACGTCTTCCAGCTTTTCACGGTGAAACACTTCGATGCCCTGGGGCAGGCTGTCATGCGCCTGATAGCGCTGCAGGTCGTCGGCCACCACCACAATCCGCTGCGCGCCTTCGGCTTTGAGCAGCTCAACGGCCTTCTTCACCGTGAGCTTGCCGTCGATCGGTTGGCCGCCGGTCATGGCCACCGCGTCGTTGTAGAGCAGCTTGTAGGTGAGGGTCGCGCCGGCCGCGATGGCCTGACGCACGGCAAGGAATCCGGAGTGGAAAAAGGTCCCGTCGCCGATGTTCTGGAAGATGTGCGGGGTCTGCACGAACGGTGCCTGGCCCAGCCAGTCGACCCCTTCCCCGCCCATCTGCACGCTGCCGGTGGTCGAGCGTTCCGGCATGCGCGCGGCCATCGCGTGGCAGCCGATGCCGAGCCGCGCTTCACTGCCCTTGGGCACCTGAGTCGAGGTGTTGTGCGGGCAACCGGAGCATAGATAGGGCGTGCGCCGGATCCAGTCTTCGGCCCGCGAGACGCTGGGCACGCACCAGAAATCCGGCAGGCTCAAGTCGATGCCCAGGCCTTGCAGGCGCTGCTGGAGCAATGCGGCGATGCGCGACGGGCGCAGCTCCTCATGATCCGAGATCAGCGGTTGGCCGTGTTCGTCGGTCTTGCCGATAATCACCGCACGCTGATCATGCGCTGCGTTGTAGTACCTCTGTTTGAGCTGTTCTTCGACGATCGCCTGCTTCTCTTCGATGATCAGCACCTTGCCGGCGCGCTGGGTCCAGGCCTCCAGCACCGGTGACAGCGGATAGACCAGGTTGATCTTCAGCAGCGCAACGCCGGCGTTTTCCAGTTGTTCAAGGGAGATGCCGCATTGCTGCAAGGCCTGGCGCACATCGCCATAAGCCTTGCCGACTGCTGCGATGACCAGCGCCGGTTGCGCAGGCGTAGTGACGGCGGTGTCGATCGGGTTGGCCAGGGCAAACGCCCGGGCGGCGTCGAACTTGAACGCGGTCCGGCGCTCGATCTGCATGCCCGGCAGGTCCGGCCAGCGCCAATGCAGGCCGTCCGGGCCCGGATCGATCTGCGGGGTGACGAACTCGGGGAGCGGGATCGACTCGACAGAACTGGTGGCCTCGACGGTCTCGGTGATCGCCTTGAAACCCACCCATAACCCGGAGGCCCGGGATAACGCCCAGCCCCACAGGCCGCAGCGTTCATAATCGGCCAGCCCCGCCGGGTGAATCACCGGCAAGCCCCAGGCGATCAGCGTGCGGTCGGACTGATGCGAGATCGATGACGATACACAGCCGTGATCGTCGCCGGTGACCACCAGCACGCCGCCGTTGGGCGACGAACCATAGGAACTGCCGTGTTTGATCGCGTCACCGGAACGGTCAACCCCCGGCCCCTTGCCGTACCACATACCGAACACGCCGTCATACAAACGCTGCGGATCGCTTTCCACACGCTGGGTGCCGATCAGGGCCGTGGCCGCCAGGTCTTCGTTGATCGCCGGCAGAAAGCGGATGTTCGCGTTCTCCAGGACGGCCTTGGCCTTGACCAGCTCGCGGTCCACGCCACCCAGCGGCGAGCCGCGATAACCACTGACGAATCCCGCCGTGCGAACGCCGTTGGATCGATCAAGTTCAGCCTGCGACAGCAGCAATCTCACCAGCGCCTGTTGACCGCTCAAAAAGATCCGTTCGTTGGGCTGCGCGTGTTCCCGGCAATACATCGAGCGACTGTCATATTGCTCGATTCGCGCCAATGCCGCCTGAGCTTCATCAGTCGCCAATTTGTCGGGTTGCAGGCGTTGATGTTCTGAATCAATGGTATCCAAGTACACAGTTTCAAATCCTTATGAAAACTTCACATTAAATATGCTTATTTGCGCACTACAGCAGAGGTCGCATCAAAACTTTCGACCGCTGAACGACGGAAACTCGGGGGGAAACAAGTACCTGCGGGCCTCCTGGTAAGACACACTCGTACGGCTCCGCGATTTCTCGGGAGCACATCAAGTTAATTCAGTCTTTTTAAACAGACAGCAAGAAATCCAGGTACAAATTTTCAATTCCTTATGAAAACTTTACTTTAAATAGATGTACTTTCTCGCCTCGGCGAACATAACTTCAGACTGGCGAATTCGCTCAGGCGAGAGTGACGCTTTTATAAGCGTGCGACGGCTCGCGGCGATCCGGTTTAACTGAAGTTGCTGAGGTTATGAACCGTTCAAGAAGGCATCACCTGCGGCTTGAAGAGCAAGCTGCTGCACAGGGACCTTTCGGTTTTTTGAAATGATGAACCCGGCTGAATCCGCGCTTCTCCGGGACTCTGCCAAGTGATTGTCATGAATTTGGCGACGTGACAATGACGCCACGATGTCAGTCTGTGCACGATCATGTGCCACACCCTGGAAAAAACAGGAAATGAGCTGATCGAGCTGAAATCGCAGGGGTTCCGATCCAATGGAATCCAGATACAAGTTTCAATTCCTTATGAAAACTTCGCGCGGCCATCCTGGTCGCTTTCATTACGGCCGTTATAAACAGCCAGCATCTTGGGTGAAAAATAGTAGGTTCGGAGCCCTCGCCTTGTCAATCCTTGTAACAAACATTTAATGGTAAATCGCATGCCATGAACTATCTGGTACACGCAACCCTCCATCGAACTCTCACACTGGGAACTTCGCCCATCGCCAGCGATTATCGAGTTATCAGGCAATTGCTCGGCAATATCACCGCCACATCACCCAAGACAAAAGTATAACTTCACATCGCCCGTGAACTGTCAAAGCATCCGTAACTCGATGATGGCAATGCGACAACTTTTAAGTTGCCTAACGTTATTGGCATAAAACTTTCACCGATCTGAAAAGGTCCTGGTGGAAAATCGCTGCCCCGAGCGCCTGTGGTGTGACAGGGAATCAGCCTTTATCCTTGACGCCCCCGCCGTACCGCTGTCAGGAGTAAACCCATGCCCCATGAAGGCAACCTGTTACAAGCCGCTGTCGTGTTTCTGTTCGCCGCGGTGCTCACCGTGCCCTTGGCCAAACGTCTGCAATTGGGCGCCGTGCTCGGTTATCTGCTGGCGGGGGTGATCATCGGCCCGTCGGTGCTTGGCCTGATCGGCAATCCGCAAAGCGTTGCGCACATCTCGGAACTGGGTGTGGTGTTGCTGCTGTTCATCATCGGCCTTGAACTGTCGCCACGCCGGTTGTGGGTGATGCGCAAATCGGTGTTCGGTGTCGGGCTGGCGCAGGTGCTGCTGACCGCTGCGGTGATCGGCGTGCTGGCGTTGTACGTGTTCGGTCAGCCGCTCAATAGTGCCATTGTGCTCGGCCTGGGCCTGGCGCTGTCGTCCACCGCATTCGGCCTGCAAAGCCTGGCCGAACGCAAGGAACTGACCAGCCCTCATGGGCGACTGGCGTTTGCGATTCTGCTGTTTCAGGACATCGCGGCGATCCCGTTGATCGCGCTGGTGCCGATGCTCGCCGGTGGCGCTCACGACACCAGCAGCGCGGGCAGCCTGAATCATGGTTTGCAGGTACTCGGCGGGATCGCCGTGGTGGTGGTCGGCGGGCGTTATCTGTTGCGTCCGGTGTTTCGCGTGGTGGCAAAAACCGGTCTGCCGGAGGTGTCCACCGCCACCGCATTGCTGGTGGTGATCGGCACCGCGTGGCTGATGGATCTGGTCGGGGTGTCGATGGCACTCGGGGCGTTTCTCGCCGGCCTGCTGCTGGCGGATTCGGAATATCGCCATGAACTGGAAGCGCAGATCGAGCCGTTCAAAGGCCTGCTGCTGGGGCTGTTTTTCATCAGTGTCGGCATGGGCGCGAACCTGAGCCTGCTGCTGAGTGCACCGATCACCGTGCTGGGCCTGACGCTGTTGCTGATCGGTCTGAAGTTGCCGCTGCTGTTTGTGGTCGGGCGTTTGGCCGGCGGGCTGAATAAAGTCAGTGCGATTCGCCTGGGCATCGTGCTCGCGGCCGGTGGTGAATTTGCCTTTGTGGTGTTCAAGATCGGTCGCGATCAGGGCCTGTTCGAACCGCGTCTGTATGACCTGCTGGTGCTGACCATCACCCTGTCGATGGCGTTGACGCCGTTGCTGCTGTTGATCTGTGCGCGACTGGTCAGCCCGAAAGTGCAGCCGGTGGAGGTCCCGGAGAAATTCCGCGAAATCGACACCGAGGCGCCGCGAGTGGTGATCGCCGGCATGGGCCGGATGGGCCAGATCGTGGCGCGGATTCTGCGGGCGCAGAACATCAAGTTCGTGGCGCTGGACACCTCGGTGGAAACCATCGAACTGTCGCGCAGCTTCGGCGGTGTGCCGGTATTTTACGGCGACCCGATGCGCCCGGAAATTCTCAATGCGGCCAAGGTCGGCGAGGCAGAATACTTTGTCATCGCCACGGACGATCCGGAGACCAACATCAAGACCGCCGAGATCGTGCGCAAGCTGTATCCGCACATGAAAATCATCGCCCGGGCGCGTAACCGTCAGCACGTACACCGTTTGGTCGATGTCGGCGCCGATCCGATTCGAGAGACCTATTACTCCAGTCTGGAAATGAGCCGCCGCACGCTGGTCGGACTCGGTCTGACCCAGGCCCAGGCCGATGCGCGGATCAAGCGCTTCAAACACCACGACGAACAGGTACTGGAAGCCCAGCACGCGGTTTACGACGACGCGGCCAAAGTCCTGCAGACCGCCCAGGAAGCCCGGGCGGAACTGGCGCGGTTGTTCGAATCGGATCAACTGGAAGAGGAATCACGCCAGTCCTGACTTCAGCACAATTCCAATTGCAGGAGTGAGCCTGCTCGCGATTGCAATCTATCAGCAGATACCTCTTTCACTGAAAGACCGCCATCGCGAGCAGGCTCACTCCTACAAGGTTCGGTGTAGTGCGCAAATGACCGGTACGACTCGACTACTGTAGGAGTGAGCCTGCTCGCGTTTGCAATCTATCAGCAGATACCTCTTTCTCTGAAAGACCGCCATCGCGAGCAGGCTCACTCCCACAAGGTTCGGTGTAGTGCGCAAATGACCGGTACGACTCGACTACTGTAGGAGTGAGCCTGCTCGCGATTGCAATCTATCAGCAGATACCTCTTTCTCTGAAAGACCGCCATCGCGAGCGGGCTCACTCCTACAGGGATTGTGGGTGAGATTAAGCCAGTTCCAGCTCGCGCTCTTGCTTGACCGGAGCAGTCTCAAACCGGTCCGCCAGGAACGGTGTGATATCCAGTGGCAGCGGCTCATCATTGACCAGTTTGTCCAGCAGCACCCCGGTGATCGCCGAGGTCAGGATGCCGGTGCGGAAGTGTCCGCAGGCATTCAGGTAACCCTCCACCCCACGCATCGGCCCGAGGATCGGCAGCTCATCCGGCGAGCCCGGGCGCAGGCCGGCCCAGGTGCGTTTGAGGTTGACGTCCTTGAGCTCCGGCAGACAGCGCACCGCGCCCTGCACCAGCCCGGCGATTTCCGGGTAGGTGGTGGTAACGTCGAAGCCTTTGTCTTCGGTGGTGCTACCGATCAGGATCTCGCCGTTGTCCTTCTGCGCCACATAGCAATCGCTGGTGGTCAGGCAGCCGTTGAGGATCTTCGGCATGCGCTCGGTCAGCAGGATCTGGCCCTTGACCGGTTTCACCGGGATACGAATACCCGTCGCCCACTCGCTCAAGTCCGCCGCCCAGGCACCACCGGCGTTGATCAGCGTCTTGCAGTGGAACACGCCCTGCTCGGCCGTTTGCACACCGGTCACACGGCTGCCGTGATGCAACACACCCGTGACGTTGGTGTTGACGAAGATGTCCACGCCATTTTGCCGCGCGCCTTCCATGTAGGCATCGGCGAGGCGGAACGGGCTGACCTGGTGGTCGCAAAGAAACTCCAGCGCCCCGCGTGCTTCGTGGCTGACACTCGGCTCTGACTCACGCAGTGCGGCCTGATCGAGCCAGCGCACCTGATCGGCCAGGTGCGGAATGCAGCCAACAATGTGCTCGGCGTAGAGCCGGTCTTCGTCGTCATAAATGACGAATTTCAACCCGGTCTTTTCGAACTTGAAATCCATCCCGTGATTGTCTTTCAGCTCACGGTGCAGCGCCGGGTACAGCGCGTTGGACTGCAAGGCGAAATCGAAGAACGACTCCGGCAGGATGTGCGGCGTGCTGGCGTCCACCGCCACCGCCGCACCCTGGGTTTCGCGCTTGCGGTTGGCCGACATCATGCGGAAGAAAATCACCCCGCAACCCAGTCCCACCGACTCGCCGATGGCCCACAAGCCGCCAGCCGAGGCGCGCGTTGCGTTGCCCGGACGCTTGGCATCGATCAGCGCGACCTTGAGGCCCTGGCGCTTGGACAATTGATAGGCGCAGGACGCCCCGATCACGCCGCCACCGGCAATGATCACGTCGTAGAACTTACTCATGGGAAGCGGCCTCCGTGCCGACGGACTGAAACGCAGAAAAAGGAATCGGATCGATCGGGAAGCGCGGACGCAGCCAGCCGACGTCCTTGCGGCCGGTGGCCTGACGCAGGCGGTCGCTGCAGTAGCCGACGCACATCCGCCCCTGACAATCGCCCATGCTCACCCGGGTGCGCATCTTCAGGCTGGCGATGTCTTGCACGCCCTGCTCCAGCGCCCGATCGATGTCGGCGCGGGTGGCGTGTTCGCAGCGGCAGATCACTGTGTCCGCGGCCGGCAGCGCGGTCTGGCCGACGCCGCGTTCGGTGTAGCGGTCCACCGCTGCACGAAAGCGCACGATGGTTTTCAGTTTGCTCAGGAAGCGGTCGCGACGCACCCGCGCCAGATCTTCTTCGATAATCCCGCGTTGCAGCAGGATCGAGGTCGCGGCGATCTTGCCGGCGAGCATCGCCGCCTCACCACCGCGAATCCCGCCCATGTCGCCGGCCAGGTGCACGTGCGGCTCGTTGCTTTGCTGCCAGGTGTTCGAGTTGGCGCGCAGGTAGCCGTCGTCACTGAAGCCGTGATCCAGGCCCATCTGCTGACTGAGCTGGGTGCGCGGAATGAAGCCGTAGCCAACGGCCAGGGTCTGGACTTCGAAGCGCTCGATGCGTGTCAGGTCCGGCTCCCAGGTGGCCGAGTACGGTGCCACCGTGACGCTTTTCAGCTCGCCGTCGCCGTGCGCTTCGACCACGCCCCAGCCGTAGTTCATCGGGATGCCGTGCAGTTTCAGGTAGGCGAGCATGCTCAAACCGTCGAGGAACAGCTGCGGCTTGTTCAGCAGCGCCAGACTTTCGCGGGCGATCTTGCCGAATGCGCAGGCCTCATACACGCCCGCGACTTTGACGCCGGACGCGTGCAGCTGGGTCGCCACCAGCGGCAGCAACGGCCCGGTGCCGGCGATGATCACCGGCCCCTGCGGCTTGACCACGCCACTTTTGATTTGCAGTTGCAGACCGCCCAGCATGATCACCCCCGGCAACGTCCAGCCCGGGAACGGCACGCTGCGTTCGTGGCATCCGGCGGCCAACAGCAATTGCGGGTAATGGATTTCGTGCAGTTGCTCGTCGCCATCCAGCACTACCAGTGCGCGAGTGCCTTCGGCGCCGACCACGCGATGGTTCAGGCGCACGTCGATCAACCCGGCCTGTTCCTGGAAGTCACCGTGCAGTTTGCCCAGCGCCTCGGAATAACGAGGCCCCAGATAATCCAGCTGCACGCCGTCACGCAGCGGCCCGCGATAGACCACCCCGCCGAGGCGCGAAGCTTCTTCGAGCACGGTGCAACGCACCCCGTGGCGCGCCAGTTCGATGGCCGCTGCCATCCCCGCCGGACCGCCGCCGACGATCACCGGTTGCTGGCTCATACGACCTCCTGCTCGTTGATGCGATTGACCCGGGTTTCAATCTGCATGCCGTCGCGCACCACGGTCTGGCAGGCGCGGCGCTTGTGGCGGCCGTTGATTTTCACCAGGCAGCACTGGCACACGCCCATGCCGCAGTAGGCTCCGCTGATCAGGTCATGATCATTGCGTGCGACCTGGCGCACGCCGAGGGACTGGATAACGCTGAGCACGGTTTCGCCAATAGCAGCGGTGACCGGCTGGCCGTTGATGTGGACGGTCATATCCGCCTGGGTCAGGGGCTGGATATCGAAGGTTCTTTCTAGGCAGTGCATTGCAATGTTCATCCGTGAAGGTTCGGTTGAGGTGGTGTCAGCTCCTTGCTGCACTACACCGTGTCGACGCTGTTATTGCTTTGATTGGAGACGTCGGCGCGGCTACTTCGTCAGCGCAACAAGATGCGCGAGAAGCACTGTAGTTCATACCTCAGCAAAGGCCTGGATCATTTACGTTAGGCGAAGTCGCCCGACGAAATATTGATCCAGGCCAGTGAAAGCAGTCGGATTGTTCAACGATCTCAGTTGGAGAAGACGAACTGCCCTTTGATCTTTTTCGAGCCCATGAAGCCGAGGTCGGGAAACAGCAGGTTTTTCACCCACGCCACGAAAAACACCATCGCCAGCGTCGTCACCACACCGATGATCACCGACACCGGGTCTTCGGCGTAATCCTCGAACAGCCGTGGCATCTGGCTGATCGAAAGCAGCATGTATACGGTGTAGGTCTGCGCAGAGTGGCGATGGAAACCCCAGGCGAACAATAGCGCAATCCCCCCGGCCAGCAATCCGAGGACGATTGCAAAACCGTCGCTGATCGTCAGCCCCAGGAAATAACCGCCCACCAGTCCGGACAACGCCTGCACGTAGATCAGTGCGAGCAATATCTTGATCTTGCCGGCATGCCGCTCAAGCAATTGCGGGTCCGGGCGCGAGCCGATCCAGTAGGCCAGGACCTTGTCCTTGACCGCACCACCGGACAACGCCTTGAAGGTCTCGGTTTTCGAGCGCCCGGCCTCCAGCATCTGCATTGCCTGACGTTTGATTTCCTTCTTGTCCAACGTGCTTTTCCTTAAGTAGAGAGATCCGGGGATGGAGCGTTGCGCTCCAGCCGCCGATTCTCGCCTTGTTGAACCCCGGAAAGCAAAAAGCCGCTTGCACCGTGAAGTGAAAGCGGCCGAGGCATGGGCCTCAATGGAGCATTTGGATCAGTGTACGAACAGCGCAATCAGGATGATGATCGGGATCGGGACACCGAGGAAAAACAGCAGTAGTGAGCGCATGGCGATTCTCCTTATTGAGCGTTAACGAACAGTGGTCGTAGTGGCATAGGTTTGGACTTCAACGTACTCGACCGCATCCCGGCGACGACCGCCGAAAGTAGCGGCGAGGCTGGCGAAGAACGCACCGGCCAGCAGCGCGATGAACATCCACAGCGAGGTCCAGGCAGCGACTTTGGCGGCGGTATCAGTCGCCTGCCGGGCTTTCACTTTGGCGTCGGCAATGGCTTTCTGAGTGCGGGCGTAGACCTCATCGACACGACGTTCGGCATCGGCCTGACTCAGGTTGGTGCGCTGGGCGACCAGTTGCGCAAGGTAGGTACGGTCTTCAGGGCTGAGTTGGCCGTTGGCCAGGCTCTGGGCGAAGATCCGGGTCACCGCGCCATGGGCAGCGTCATCGCTGACCGATGCTGGACGGTCATCGCGGAACAGGCTGTCGACGAAGTAGCCGTACTGGTCACTGTTGGTGTTCGCGGCGGCAGTACCGGCCGCCTGTGTCGCGGCAGCCGCTGCACCACCAGCGACACTGGCACCGGCCTGCACACCGCCACTGATCACACTGCTGACCGAGCCCACCACCAGCACCGCAGTCACCAACGTGGCCACGCACCAGGCGAGGAAGCCATGGGCGGTATCACGGAAATACACTTCATCACCGTGCATGTTGGCCCACTTCACCCGCAGGCGGCCGGCGATGTATCCCCCAAGACCCGAAGCGATGATTTGCGTCAACGCCAGCCAGACAATCGTGGAAATCCCCAGGCTCTTGGCGCTGACGCCCTCGCCGGCCCAAGGTGAAACGGCAGAGAATCCCAAACCGAAGCCGAGCAGCACCAAAATCATCGACAATGCTGCGGCCGCCGCTGCGCCCGCGAAAATCGCGCCCCAGGACACGCCTGACACGTTGCTCGACTCTCCTTCGAAGGCAGGATAAAACCCATCTGAGGATCTATTCATTGTTGTAGTGCTCCAGGCATGAAAAATGGTGTTACAACTCGTCAGCAGAGGAATTGCAGCGACCGTGCCATTCGACAACACTAAATAATTCGTTAAATTTCAACAGGTTAAAAAGACTGAACTTCTCCACTCATTGCAATTTGCAACAATGGACTGAAAGCAGCGGGTTTTCTGCATTGACGGAAAATCGGCAGCGCTACCCGAATTTGCGTGGGTGACAGGCTATACATGAAAGTTAATTTAAAGCGCGCCGGAAAATACTTGGCAAAATGCTGCCATTCCGTTTGAACCGATCAAGGCCTGCTCTATGACTCGTATTTTGACCATCGAAGACGATGCCGTGACCGCCCGTGAAATCGTCGCCGAACTCAGCAGCCACGGCCTGGAAGTGGATTGGGTCGACAATGGCCGTGAAGGCCTGGACCGCGCCGTCAGCGGCAACTACGACCTGATCACCCTCGACCGCATGCTGCCGGAGCTCGATGGCCTGGCCATCGTCACTACCCTGCGTACCATGGGCGTGGCCACGCCGATTCTGATGATCAGCGCCCTCTCCGATGTCGATGAGCGCGTGCGCGGCCTGCGTGCCGGGGGTGATGACTACCTGACCAAGCCGTTCGCCACCGACGAGATGGCCGCGCGCGTGGAAGTGCTGCTGCGCCGCCAGAACAGCGTCGCCACTCAGGCCACCACGTTGCAGGTGGCCGACCTCGAACTGGATTTGATCAGCCACGAAGCACGCCGCGCCGAGCAGGTGCTGACGCTGCTGCCGACCGAATACAAGCTGCTGGAATTTCTCATGCGCAACAGTGGGCAGATCCTGTCGCGGATGATGATTTTCGAAGAGGTCTGGGGTTATCACTTCGACCCGGGCACCAACCTGATCGACGTACACATCGGTCGTCTGCGCAAGAAGATCGACGCCGCGGGCCATGTTCCGCTGATTCGCACGGTACGGGGCTCGGGTTATGTCATTGCCGAACCCGTCTGACGGCTGGCGCTCTTCCAGCAGTCGTCTGCTGGCGCTGTACAGTTCGCTGTTCGTGGCGTGGAGCGCGATCCTCATGGGGGTCATGTATTTCGAGGTCTCCAGTTATCTCGACAACCTCGCCAAGCATTCGCTGATGCAACGTCAGCATCTGTTTTCGCATTTTCGCGGTGAGCAACTGGAAGAAGCCCTCGCCGCCAGCATGACCTTCGACATCCGCGGCATCGACGCCTATGGCCTGTTCGACGCCCGGGGCGTGTACCTCGGTGGCGCCTTGCAGCAACTGCCCGAAGGCCTGCCGCTGGACGGCAAGATCCACACGCTGGATGACTGCGCCGACTCCGACGACCCGACCCTGCCCGCCGACAGCTGTGACGCCGTGGCGACCCAGACCCGCGACGGTCGCTGGCTGGTGTTGTTGCGCGACAACGGCTCGCTGTTCGCGGTGACGCGGATCATTCTGCATGCGTTGTTCTGGGGCGTGTCGCTGACGATTCTGCCGGGGATTGCCGGTTGGCATTTGCTGCGTCGCCGACCGATGCGCCGCATCCGCGCGATTCAGGACAGCGCCCAGGCGATTGTCGCCGGCGACCTGACCCACCGCTTGCCGCTGTCCAACCGCCGCGATGAACTGGACATGCTGGCCGCCATCGTCAACGCCATGCTCGACCGCATCGAACGGCTGATGCATGAAGTCAAAGGCGTGTGCGACAACATCGCCCACGACCTGCGCACGCCGCTGACGCGTTTGCGCGCGCAGTTGTATCGCATGCAGCAGCAGGCCGGCGAAGGTTCGCAGGAAGCGGCGCAACTGGACCTGGTGCTGGCCGAAGCGGATACGCTGATGGCGCGGTTTCGCGGATTGCTGCGGATTTCCGAGCTGGAAGACCGCCAGCGCCGCTCAGGGTTTGTCGAACTCGATCCAGTGAAATTGCTCGAAGAACTGCATGAGTTTTACCTGCCGCTGGCCGAGGAAGGCGAACTGCTCTTCGTGCTGAACATGCCGGAAACCCTGCCACCCTTGAATGGTGACCGGGCGCTGCTGTTCGAGGCGCTGGCGAATCTGTTGAGCAACTCGATCAAGTTCACCCCGGCGGGCGGGACGGTGATCCTGCGCGGTGTGAACGACGGTGGGCACACGCGAATCGAGGTTCACGATTCCGGGCCGGGGATTCCCGAGGCCGAGCGCGAGGCGGTGTTCCAGCGTTTCTATCGGGCCGAGGGCGGGCAGCCGCAAAGCGGATTTGGCCTGGGCTTGTCGATTGTCGCGGCGATTGTCAGCCTGCATGGCTTCAATCTTGAGGTGGGCAGCAGTGAGCTGGGGGGCGCGAAACTGGTGCTGGATTGTCGGCAACGTTTGATCGCCAATTCCTGATATGACATGGATCCCCCTGTGGAAACGGGCTTGCTCGCGAATGCGGTGTGTCAGGCGGCGAAGAGGCTGATTGATCGAACGCTTCGCGAGCAAGCACGCTCACATTTAGGTCCTTGCCAAATCAGGTTGGGTAGTTGGCCCGCAGTGCCTCGAGGCCTCCCTGATAGATGCCACTGAACAACGCCACCACTTCCTCATCGCTCACACCTTTGGCGCTAAAGCGGCCCGACCACGTCACCCGGGCGCCCTGCCCGTGGGCTTCGACCTTGATCGTCGCCAGGTAATCGGTGGCCGGAAACGGCGCCTGTTCGATCGAATAGCTATAAGTCCTGGCAGCGTTGTCGAACGCTTGCAGACGCTCGATCACCACACCGCCATCGGCGGTTTGCAGGGTGCGCACGCGCCCGCCTTCGCTCAGCTCACTCTTGGCAATCAACGGCAGCCAGTCCGGCAGCGTGTTGAAGCCGCCGATCAATTGCCAGACCTGATCGGCCGAGGCCGGGATGTCGATCGTTGCTGATGCAGTTGCCATAAATTAACGTTTCTCCAGAAGAATTCGGGGTCAGATCGCCATGCTGTCGACCACACCACCATCGACCCGCAAGGCTGCGCCGGTGGTGGCCGAGGACAGCGGCGAAGCGATGTACGTGACCAGATGCGCGACTTCTTCGACATCGGCCACGCGCTGGATGATCGAGGTCGGGCGCGCCCTGCGCACAAAGGCGTCGGCCTCTTCGCGCAGGTTACGACCGGACTCGGCCGCAGCGTCCTTGAGCATGTGTTCCACGCCACCGGTAAAGGTCGGCCCTGGCAGGATCGCATTGACCGTCACCCCGGTGCCAGCCAGACGTTTGGCCAGGCCATGGGACACCGCGAGGTTGGCGCTTTTGGTCACGCCATAGTTGAGCATGTCGGCCGGCGTCGCCACACCGGATTCCGAAGACAGGAAAATCACCCGGCCCCAGCCCTGCTCGACCATCGCCGGCACGTAATGGCGCGACAGGCGCACGCCGGAAATCACGTTGACCTCGTAGAATCGCGTCCACTCGCTGTCTGGCGTGTCGAAGAAATCCACCGCGTCGAAGATTCCGAGGTTGTTCACCAGAATGTCCGCACGCGGTTCGGCGGCGAACAGTTTTTCGGCGCCTTCGGCGGTCCCGAGATCCGCCGTCAGACCACGTAACTGCGCATCCGGCACCTTCTGCCGAATGCTCGCCAGCGCCTGTTCGACCTTGGCCGTTTCCCGGCCGATCACGACGACCGTGGCGCCGGCTTCGGCCAGCGACTGGCTGATGCCCAGACCGATGCCACCCGTGCTGCCGCTGACGATGGCCAGTTTTCCACTCAAGTCGATTTTCATGGGTTCACCTCTTCGATTGGCAATGCACGGAACAACCACCCGTCTCGGGCAATTGGAAGGAATGGATCAGCGTAGACCCGATATTGGCCGGTTGAAGGTCTTGCCGACCGACGACCGGCGTTACCGAAGGCCCTTGGCAACAGATCCGACGCCTTCGCGAGCAAGCCCGCACACAGGGGATAGTCGGTGGATGGAGAGCTTGGCGCTGGCCGTGATCAAGGGTGGGAGTGAGCTTGCTCACGAAGTGGCCGGTACATCCAGCATCAGTGTTGATTGACTCGACGCCTTCACGGGTTCAGCGACGTTCTACACTGAAAATGTCAGCCATCTGTTAAGAGATCACCATGAAAATGTCGGCGCAAATGACCGTGGTCGCGGTGCTCACCACCCTCGCCTATCTGGGGCTTGCGGTGTGGGGCATTGGCGGGCCGGCGGTGTTCTTTGCCCATGGGGCACTGGTGGTGATTGCGCTGGCCACCGTGCTGATGGTGGTGGCGTCGCTGTTCACCGACGTGAACATGAGTTCCGGCGAGCGCGAGGACCGGGCCAATCGCTGGGTGATTCCGGCATTCGGGGTGATCGGGCTGGTCAGCGGTTTTCTGCCGGCCTATTGCGACCGCATCGACTTCTGGACCTTCGGCGGTGAAGGCGTGCGCTGGCTCGGCGCGTTGCTGTTTATCGTCGGCGGCGCGCTGCGGCTGTGGCCGGTGTTTGTGCTGGGCCGGCGGTTCAGCGGGTTGGTGGCGATTCAACCGGGGCATCGCCTGGTCACTGACGGCATTTACACGCGCCTGCGCAATCCGAGCTATCTGGGGCTGGTGGTCAACGCGATGGGTTGGGCGCTGGCGTTTCGTTCCAGCGTCGGGTTGATTCTGGCGGCGTTGACTCTGATCCCGCTGATCGCCCGCATCCATTCGGAAGAGGCGCTGCTGCGCGGGCAGTTTGGCGCTGAGTACGATGCTTATTGCGCGCGCAGCTGGCGACTCCTGCCCGGCATCTATTGATTCCCCTGTAGGAGCTGCCGCAGGCTGCGATCTTTTGATCTTGTTTTTCACAATCAAAGTCAAAAAATCGCAGCCTGCGGCAGCTCCTACAGGTTTATTTGGGTTGCAGGTGCAACTGGCCGTTGCTGTTGACGGTGACGCTGAGCGCTTCGTAACTGTCGATGGTTGCGTGGGTGGTTTCGAGGGGATGCTGGTGCGTCGTGGTGATGATCATCAACGCTGCGCCCGCCGCTTCAGCGGCCTGGATGCCGACAGCGGCATCCTCGAAAATCAGGCAGTCACGAGGTTCAAGCCCAAGGCGTTTCGCCGCCAGACGATAACCGGCCGGATCCGGTTTACCCGCCGTCACATCTTCGGCCGTGATCATCACTGCAGGCTCGGCAATCCCCGCTGCTGCCATGCGCCGCAACGCCAGATCCCGCGGCGCTGACGTCACCATCGCCCAGCGTTCGGCAGGCAGGTTGTCGAGAAACACCGCAGCCCCGGGAATCTGCACGATCCCTTCCACGTCTTCGATCTCCGCCTGCGCGATGAACGCCGCTTGCGCCTCGGCGTCCACCCCCGGCAGGTTCAGGCGCCGGATGGTGTCGATGGCACGGGCGCCGTGAATGGTCGGCAGGAACGTCTCGACATCGACGCCGTGGCGTTCAGCCCACGCGGCCCAGACCCGCTCGGCAGCGGCGATGGAGTTGAGGACGGTGCCGTCCATGTCGAACAGGAACGCGCCGAACGCGCGGTCGAAGACGTTATCGTGAGCAGACAAAAGGTCGCATCCTTTGACAAGACTGGGCGGGTTGGCCGGGCAATGTAGCATTTTTGCCCGGCGATTCGACCCGGTACTTCAATGCAGGCGCGGGGCCTTGGACTTGAACGCGCTGTCGACGCAGTCGAGCAACTGGCCGATGGCCCAGGGCTTCTTGATGAACGCCACCGGGCGCTTGACCCCGGAGGTCTCCGGGGTTTCATAACCGGACATGACCATCACCGGTTTGTCCGGCCAGCGCTCGCCGACCAGGTTGGCCAGATCGGCCCCATTGAGGATGCCCGGCATAGTGATGTCGGTGAGCAGCAGCGCGACTTCCGGCGCGTTTTTTTCCAAATACAGCGACGCCGCATCAGCACTGGTCTGCGGCTCGACCTTGAACCCTTCCTCCTGAAGAATTTCGCAAAGAAACTCCAGAATCAACGGATCGTCCTCAACCACCAGAATCAACCCGCCAGGAAGGTGCGCGCTCGCCGTCGATGTTGGACTCATGAACTGGCACTCCCTGAATTGCATTAACAATGTAGCGGCTCGAATCCGCTGCTTATCTGGTATGAGCAGCGCGCCCTGCATAAATTCATTTTTGATACAGGTCTTTTCTTAACAGTCGTCAATGGCCCTTGGCGACAGGCGTTCACCGGGTAGATTTTGTGGTTAAAATGCCGGCCCTTTTGCTTGCCGACCGTGACTGATGAACCCAGAAGCCCTCGCCACCCTCCGCGCCCATCTGCTGCCTGCACTCGCCGCGGCACCGAGCGAAACCCGTCGCCTGTTCCATGGCCGTGGGCGGTGCTGGCCGGGACTGGAACAACTGACGGTGGACTGGCTGCAAGGCGTGGTGCTGGTCTCGCTGTTCAAGGAGCCGGCGCCGGAACAGCTCGACGCGCTCAAGCACTTGCTGCTCGACATCAGCACCTCGGCCGAATGGCAACAGTCCGGGGCGCACACCTTGCTGGTGCAACACCGTTACCTGCCGCAAAGCACTGCGCAATGGCTGCTGGGCAACGAGATTGACGAGATGAGCATCGTTGAGGGCGGTTTGCAGTACCGCGTCGATCTGGGCCGCAAGCAGAACGCCGGGCTGTTTCTCGACATGCGTTACGGGCGCAACTGGGTGCGCGAGCAGGCTGCCGGCAAACGGGTGCTGAACCTGTTCGCCTACACCTGCGGGTTTTCCGTGGCGGCCATCGAAGGCGGCGCCAGCCATGTGGTCAACCTCGACATGTCCCGCGCAGCCCTGAGCCGTGGCCGCGACAATCACCGGTTGAACGGGCATGACCTGAGCAAGGTGAGTTTTCTCGGCCACGACCTGTTCAAGTCCTGGGGCAAGGTGATCAACAGCGGCCCGTACGACCTGGTGATCATCGACCCGCCGTCGTTCCAGAAAGGCAGCTTTCTGCTGACCAAGGATTACCAGCGCGTGCTGCGCCGCTTGCCGGAGCTGCTGACAGCGCAAGGCACGGTGCTGGCGTGCATGAATGATCCGTCGTTTGGCCCGGACTTCCTGATTGATGGCGTGACCCAAGAGGCACCGAGTTTGCGCTTTGAACAGCGGCTGGAGAATCCGCCGGAGTTTCCGGATGTTGATCCGCAGAGCGGCCTGAAAGCCCTGGTCTTCAAACGCCTCGATTGATCTGACACACGCCCCTCCCTGTAGGAGTGAGCCTGCTCGCGATAGCAGTGTGTCAGCGCCCCCTGTGCAGGATGAACCGGCGCTATCGCGAGCAGGCTCACGCCTACAGGGGATTTTGGTGGTTCAGGTGTTGGATGGGCGCAGCACCAGCGCAAACAACTCGCCATGCCCGTTCACATTGAGCTTGTGATAAAGATTGCGCCGATGGACCTTCACCGTCTCCGGCGAAATACCCATCTGCTGGGCGATGGCCTTGCTGGAAAAGCCCTGCAGAATCAGCCGCGCAGTGTCGACTTCACGCGCAGTCAGGCGGGCGTCGAAGCGGTCGAGCAGCGTTGCCAGATCGCCCACGACCGGTTCAGCGCCCGCGCCCTGCGGCGGCAACAGCTGCACATGGCGACGCATCGCCGCCAGCACCCAGTCGCGCACACACAGCAAGCGGCCCTGCTCGGCCAGATCGAAAGCCGTCGAGCGCCCGAGTGACAGGCCCAGTACGCCGCCCTCGATGTTGATCATGAACTGCAACTCGTCCTCGCCAACCACCGAGCGAAAATAGCTCTGGTAGTACTCGCTGTGCAGAAACTGGTCCGGCGCTACCGAGGCCAGGCTGTGCAAGCCATCGGCGATGCCGGTCGAGGCGGTTTGATAAAACGGGTCGAGCAAGTACATGCCGGCGCTGTAGCCGGCCAGTTCTTCCTGCTCATCGGCCCGGCCCTTGCTGTCGAAATCGATCAGCAATTGCGGCGCCTGCCCCGCCTGCATCAGCGCCACCAGCGCGTTGTCCAGCGGCACCAGCAGACGCAGCGTGTCCACCAGCGCCCGCCAGAACCCGTCCTGCCCGACCGCCGCGAATACCCGCGCCAGACTTTGATGCACCGGCAATTCCTGCAACAACGCGTCCACGCACTACCCCTTTTGAGTAACCCATGATGGGAATGGGTCGGACGTGACCGGGCCGATAGGCTGAGCACTCCCGTTCATCACCGGCCTGCTGCAGGCCAGGAGTGCCGCATCATGCGTTGTCACCGTGGCTATATCAACCTGGGCCTGCTCGCCTGTTTCGGCGTCGTATCCGCCGCCAGTGCCGCCGACGCGCCGAGCGTGCACGTCTACAACTGGTACGACTACATCGGCCCCACTACCCTGGCTGACTTCAAGCGCGACAGCGGCATTCAACCGGTTTACGACACCTTCGACAGTGCCGAAGTGCTCGAAGGCAAACTGATGACCAGCCGCAGCGGTTACGACGTGGTGGTGGCGAGCAACTACAGCCTGCCGACGCTGATCAAGGCCGGCGCCCTCGCCCCGCTGCCGCGCGATCAACTGCCGGGCTGGAAGAATCTGGACAACGACCTGCTGACCAAACTGGCCAACAACGATCCCGCTAATCAATACGCCGTACCGTACCTGTGGGGCACCAACGGCATCGGCTACAACGTTGACAAGGTTCGCGCCGCGCTGGGCGACAAGGCGCCGGTGGATTCGTGGGACCTGGTGTTCAAGGAAGAGAACCTCGCCAAGCTCGGCCAGTGCGGGGTGGCGATGCTCGATTCGCCGTCGGAAATGCTCCCGGTGGCCCTGCACTACCTCGGGCTGCCGCCCAACAGCACCCACCCCGAGGACTACCAGAAAGCCGAAGCGCTGCTGCTCAAACTGCGCCCGCACATTGCCTACTTCAACTCGTCGAAATTCATCAGTGACCTGTCCAACGGCAACATCTGCGTGGCCGTGGGCTGGTCCGGCGCGATGCTCGAAGCCAAGACCAATGCCGAGCAGGCCCACAACGGCGTGAAGATCGCCTACAGCCTGCCCAAGGAAGGCGCGCCGGTGTGGTTCGACACGCTGGTGCTGCTCAAGGACGCGCCGAACCGCGCCCAGGGTCTGGCGTTCATCGACTATCTGCTGCGCCCGGAAGTGATCGCCCCGGTCAGTGATCACCTGTCGTATCCAAACGGCAATCGCGCCGCGACGCCGCTGGTGGCCGAGGCCACGCGCGACAACCCGGCGGTGTATCCGTCGGCTGCGGCGATGGCCACGTTGTACACCCTTGAACCGCTGCCCAAAGCCGCCGAACGGGTGCGCACACGGGTGTGGAGCAAGGTCAAGAACGGCCAGTAAACCCAGCACACTCCCCTGTAGGAGTGTGCCTGCTCGCGATGCGGTAAGTCAGTCATCGCGATGTTGAATCCAGAGACGCTATCGCGAGCAGGCTCACTCCTACAGAGGGCGTGAACCCTTCAGATCCTTATAGAGAGACAATCGATGAAACCCCGTGCCCGTGACCTCAATATCCGCATCGGCCAGCTGCAACCCGGTCCGCTCAACGCCATCACCGACGTCCCCGGCGTGCGCGTCGGCCACAGTAATGTGCGCGGGCGCAGCGCGGGCGGGCGCGACATCTGCACCGGCGTCACCGTGATCGAACCGCGTCGCGGCTCGACCAACCAGCAACCGTGTTTCGCCGGGGTGCATGTGCTCAATGGCAATGGCGATGCCACTGGCCTTGAATGGATTCGCGAGGCCGGGCTGCTGACCAGTCCGATCGCCTTCACCAACACCCACAGCCTCGGCGTGGTGCGCGATGCGTTGATCGCTCTGGATCGTCAGCAGCAACCGGACGACGGGCGCCTCTACTGGAACATGCCGGTGGTGCTGGAGACGTTCGATGGTCTGCTCAACGACATCAATGGTTTTCACGTCAAGCCCGAGCATGTCGCCGAGGCGCTGGGTTGCGCGCATGACGGTGCTGTCGAAGAAGGTGCAGTAGGCGGTGGCAGCGGCATGATCTGCCATGAGTTCAAGGGCGGGATCGGCAGCGCTTCGCGCCGGTTGAACAGCGCACAGGGGGGCTGGACGGTGGGCGCGATTGTTCAGGCCAACCACGGGATTCGCAGCGAGTTGCGGGTCGACGGTTATCCGGTGGGGCGTTACATGGAACAGGTGGATTCGCCGTTCCTGCGTGCGGCGCTGCCGCACCCGGGGATGGGCTCGATCGTGGTCTGCCTGGCCACCGACGCGCCGTTGCTGCCGCACCAGTGCACGCGTCTGGCGCAACGGGCCAGCCTCGGCCTGGCGCGCAGCGGCGGCGGCAACGAAGACCACAGCGGTGACATCTTCATCGCCTTCGCCACCGGTAACGATCACGTCCCGCCGGCCGCATACGAAGGCAAAGGGGCGCCCACCTGCGACGGTTTGCGCATGGTCAACAACGACCACATCAGCGAACTGTTCCTCGCTGCCACCGAAGCGGTAGAAGAAGCGATCATCAACGCCCTGCTCGCCAGCGACAGCACCGCAGGCAACGGCCACTCGGTACCGGGACTGGACAAGGACACCTTGCTCGCGGCCCTCGCCAAGGCCGGCAGGCCCGGCGCCCGCTGACACCACAAAACCCTGTAGGAGCTGCGGCACGCTGCGATCTTTTGATCTTGCTTCTAAAAATCAAAAGATCGCAGCGCGCCGCAGCTCCTGCAATGTTTCAGCTGAACATCTGGCTGCCGAGGTGATACGCCGTCTGCAAATGCTCCTGCGGATCACGCATCTCCGATTCCACCATCAGCGTCGAACTCACCACCGTCGCCCCGCTGTAATCGAAAATCCCGTGCTCGATCTGCGCCTTCATCGCCGGGCCATAACCGTGGCGCTCGTAGGCGCGTTCTTCAGCACCGGCTAGGCCAACCAGATGCACGCGCATGCGCTGCAGTTTCTTCACATGCTTGAGATCGCCAGCGAAATCAAATGCCCAGCCATTGCTGAATACCCGGTCGATCCAGCCCTTGAGCAGCGCCGGCATCGACCACCAGTACACCGGAAACACCAGCACCAGCGCGTCGGCCCGGTCGATCCGCGCGTGCTCGGCCTGCACATCGGCGGGCGGTAGCGCTTCCCGGTGATGCACGGCGAAATCTGCCGCGGCGAAAACCGGCTGGAAACCTTCCGCGTACAAATCAGCGATTTCCCAGGTATTGGCGGGATCAGCCCGGGTCAGCCCCTCGGCAATCTGCGCCGCCACGCTGTGCGTCAGCGAACGAGGCTCGTGATGCGCCACAACTATCAATGCATGCATGGGAATTCTCCTGTAAGTTTGCCTGACCAAGGGCTATATACTCTTGGTAAGTTACGAACAGTAAGTTACGTTTGGTATATTAACGATGTCAACCACTGAAATGACCGAAGCCGATTCCCCTGCCCAACCGCGCCGTCGCCTGTCGCGCGAAGACCGCAACCGTCAGTTGCTCGACGTCGCCTGGCAGATCATCCGCGCCGAAGGCACCGATGCCCTGACCCTCGGCTATCTCGCAGAACAGGCTGGCGTGACCAAACCGGTAGTCTATGACCACTTCGTCACCCGCTCGGGCCTGCTCGCAGCGCTGTACCGGGATTTCGATACTCGCCAGACGGCGGTGATGGACGCGGCCATCGGCAATGCCGAGGCGACATTGACCGGTACTGCACGGGTGATTGCCTCGGCGTATGTCGATTGCGTGTTACTGCAGGGCAACGAGATTCCGGGGGTGATTGCCGCGCTGGCAAGCAGCCCGGAGCTGGAGAGGATCAAGCGTGACTATGAGGCGATCTTCCTCGAAAAATGCCGCAGTGATCTGGCGCCCTATGCCAACGGCGGGCAGATCACCCAGGCCGGATTGCGCGCCATGCTCGGCTCGGCCGAAGCGCTGTCGCATGCCGCCGCCAATGGCGAAATCAGCGCTGCAGAGGCCAGCGACGAGTTGTTCGCAACCATCGTTGCAATGGTCGAACGCGCCGCCGCCCGTGCGACTGACGGTACTTGAGCCCACCCCGACGCACTCCTAGGATGGAGTTACGCAGCGACTTGGCTTTTCCAGCGTTGCGTAGGCGCGGGTGTTCTGAACCCCAATCAAGCCCACGCCTTGTTTCACGCGCACCTTGAGCCTCACGGGCTCTACTTCCTCCCCATCAAAGAGCTTTGAGGCTCTTTTTTTGTCTGCACGAATCAGCTGTCCGGGCCGTCATCGCCACGGATTGAGCGCCATGCCGCCTGCGCCAGCAACTCGCGATAGGCCATCGGGCTCCCCTTCACGCGCCCGGCCAACCACGCCCGGCAATAACTGTCGGCCTGGCCGATGATCAGCGACGGCAGCAGTTCGGCGGGCAATGCCTTGAGTTCGGCAACCCGTCCGGAGTCCGCCAGCCAGTCGCGCAAACGCAGATTGCGTGTCTTGTTGCGCTCGGCCAGCTCGTCCTTGAACGGCCCCTTGGTCACGGCAAACCGGGCGTGGTACTGAAACCGCGCCCACTCCGGCTGACGCTCGACCCAGTCAACATAACTGAACACCAGCGCCTGCACGCCCTCCTCGGTGGTCTGCGCCGCGTCCAGATAGGCGTCACGCAAGCGCGCCTGATCTTCCAGGGCGGTGAAAAACAATGCCGCCACCAGCCCTTCCTTGTTACCGAAATGGTGATAGATCGCGCCGACGCTGGTGTCGCACTCGGCGCGGATCATGTCGATGGTGGTGGCTTCGATCCCCTGTTCGTTGAACAGGCTCAGGGCCTTGCGAAAGATATCGCGCTTGAGTTCGGCGCGGCGGCCGGGGTAGCTGCGTTCCAGTAGATCGGCGGTGTCCATGCTGCTCACAGGCTGAAATGGGATGGGAAAAGGCACCTCGTGCCCTTGATCAAAGCAGACACAGGTTGACAGATTTCCCGCAGACAGAATACCGTTCCGTTACAGAATATTATTCTGTAACGGAACATCATTCTGCAAACCACCCGATGAGGCTTCGCCATGAGTCAGTTTCTCAGCATGTTCAACAGCGCCGGTCCCCAGGCATTCAGCCAGATGGCGTGCCAGGTTGCGCCGTACTTCAGCACCATAAACCCGCTGGTATCCGAACTGCGCGCCAATACCGCAACGGTGCAAGTGCCGTTCTGTCGCGAAATCACCAACCACCTCGGCACGGTGCATGCAATTGCTCTGTGCAATGCCGCTGAACTCGCAGGCGGGATGATGACCGACGTGTCGATCCCGACCGGCGCACGCTGGATTCCCAAAGGCATGACCGTGCAATACCTGGCCAAGGCCAAGAGCGACGTGACGGCCGTTGCCAGCGGCGAAGGTGTGGATTGGCAAACCGAGGGCGACAAGATCGTCACCGTGGATATTCACGATACCGAAGGCAAACACGTGTTCACGGCACAGATCACCATGAACGTGAAACTGGCTTGAATTCATAGCCACAAAAAAGCCCTTGCTGCGGAACTCGCAACAAGGGCTTTGGCGGCAGACGAACGATCAGTGCAGCGTCAGGCGCTGGCGGACAAATGCCTCGACGTGACGGGTGGTCTGATCCAGATGCCGGTCACGCTGTTTCTCGGCATCGAGCATCGCGCGCTTGCCGTTTTTCTGCAGCAGGTAGGTATGAATCTGCTGCACCTCCAGCGAGCGGTAGATCGGCGTGGTGTCGATAAAGCCGCGCAAGCCGTTGCTGCGGTAATGCCGGGTGCTCATCAGCACCTGAGTCTCGCGCGCGCCGATCACCTCAAAGCCCAGCGCCTCGAAGTACGGCACCTTGCCGACACTGCAGGTCAGTTCGGCATGCGGATAACGTGTGACCATCTCGTCAATCATCGCCCGCGCCACGCCTTGTCGCCGATACCCCTCACGCACGGCCATGTAGGCGACGCTGCACGCCTCCCAATCGCCCTGCACCGGCAGGTACAAGAGGAAACCGATGACTCGCTCCGGATCATCCTCGGCCGTCGCAACCAGCAATTCCACCTCAGTGCCCTTCTCGCCGTTCAGCGCTTCCAGATACAGATGCACCTCATAGCCGACCGCGTACTGATAGACGTTGTACAGCAGGTTGCTCGGGCCGAGTCCGACCGCGCTGATGTCGGTCAGGTAATCGACCACCAGTTGCAGAATCTGGCTGTTGACGCTTTCAGGGCATGGGGATTTGTAGTGGGTGATGCGTGGCATGGCGGGTGAACTCCGGCGGTAAAGACATGTTGCCGACGGTCGGGCTGCCGGCGAACCGCGACATCATACCGTGCCCGGCCCGACCGGGGCCTAAAGTTCCCGGTTCCAGCGCCGATGCAGCGGCGTCCGGCGTCTGCCATTACCAAGGATCAGGTCATGTTCTATCCCCGCGAAGCTGCAAGAGATCACCTCTACAACCGTATCGTCATGATGACCGTCGCCTGCTGCGTCGTGTTGCTGCTGGCCGGCATGGCGCGACAGCAGGGCATTCTGTATGGCGCACTGAGTTTCAACGGCGTAGAAACCAGCGGCATCGTCACGGAGCTGGAAGAAATCATGATGAACGACAACGGCATGATCATTCATTATCGCTACAGCGACACTCAAGGCCAGATTCACCAAGGCCAGTACCAGGACGAGCGTTACGCCGAGCACACCCAATACGACATCGGCGGCCCGGTGCCGCTGCTGGTATCGCGCTGGCTACCGGACAAGAGCACCCTGGCCAGCGAGCTTCACACCTATCGTCCCGGTTTCTACATCATGACCGGCGGCTTCCTGCTCGGGCTGCTGTGCCTGCTGATCTCCGGCCGCACGTTCTGGCAGATTCAGGCCATGAAAGAGCAAGACCGGTTTTATTGATGCTCTGTGCGTCCTTTGATGCCGTATCGCGTTGGCGTGTTTGCAGATTGCGAACTACAAACATGATGAGAGGGATACGGCCGCTCCCGCTATCACAGGGTGGCGCCAATCAGGATGCTCGGAGCATGAAGTGAAAACACGACCTCGATTTTCGTTGGCAGCCTTGCTGTTCCTTGTCGCGCCTATCTGCCCCGCTGCCGACAGCCCTACGTTTAATGCGCCACACATGGATGTCCCAACAGCAGAGATTCTGCGGAAGCACTTCGCGGTTCCTGCTCATCTGATCCCGCTTTATCAAATGGGCGGACACTTCTACACCGTTTCTTATATCGCCGAACTGGCCGGTGTCGAACGCAGCAGAGCCGACAGACTGACTTGTTTTTCTCAGGCGCCGGACGCGATAAACACTTACAACGCGATTCCGGTCTCGATCAAAAATACCTTCTACGACCGAACCTGGCGGCACCAGATCGTCAATTCGCTGCATTCGTTGCATGGCGGCGACAGCCAGGCCGTCGCTGCCAGACGATCCAGCCTGCAAAGACTGGTGGCTGCCTCGTATGCGACCGGCACAACGTCGGACTGGAAAACCGGCTTCCTGATCCATGCGCTGGGCGATAGCTATGCACATGTCTACGGACCGCTTGAAGCGCCTCATGCCTACCCCGAAGCCTATGGGCATCTCTTCGCGTTATTCCAGAGCCCTGATGACGTCTATGCCGGCGAGAATTACCGAACGTTCGATGTTTACATCCATGCCCTGTTCGACACGCTCAAAGATGCGCAACACGCCGCAGAGCGGAGCAAAGTCGACGATCTCGCCTCGATCATCAAGAACCATGCCGGACTGGGTAACAAGCAAGACTACCGACTCATTTCTCTGATGATCAGGCTGACACACGCACCGATTTCGGAAAGTGATTGCACACGCATCAATGCCGAACTCAACGAAGCGGATGTCCGCACATTCCTGGCCGAACTGACCCGTGAACTGAAAGCGCCCTAGCGCTCGGCGAGCCCGCCAGACACCTGGTCATCCCTGAAGAAAATTTCATCCTCCGCAGACCGGATCTTTTGCCGATTTGGCGTCCAATTCTTCAACTGCGCTGTCTTTTGCACGCAGACCTTGAGGAGTTGTCATGAACGTTTTGCGTTCACTGTTCAAATGGCGCAAAAGCCTGTTGCTGGTGCCGATGGCGCTGGCGGCGCTGGCCAGTGCGCCGGTGTTCGCCCAGCAGGTGGTGATCATTCAGCAAGCTCCACCGCCAATGCGCATGGAAGTGATGCCCGGGCCGCGTTCCGGTTATGCCTGGGATCAGGGCCACTGGCGCTGGGAAGGACGCGGTTACGTGTGGCTGCCCGGCCACTGGCAACCGGTGCGCTACGGTGCGCATTGGCGGCCGGGGCACTGGCAGGCGCGCGGGCCGAACTGGTTCTGGGTTGAAGGGCACTGGGTGCGCTGAATTCCCTTCAACCTGTACACCTCATCTATCAGGAACAGCCCATGTCCAGAAGCATTAAAACCTTGCTCGCCGCCTCGCTGGTGGCCATCACCCTGTCCGGCTGCATCGTCGAGCCGGTCCGGCCGCATCGGCCACCGCCACCGGTGGAAGTCGTACCGGTCATGCCTGCGCCGGGCTATCACTGGGTCGCCGGGCATTACCGCTGGGGCGGCCATGAATGGCGCTGGGTGCCGGGACACTGGCGGGCCTACTGACCCACCCCTACTGACCCACCCGACTGGCGTCACTGCTGTGGCGCCACCACCTTGAACTTGATCGCGATGTCATTCGACACCACGGTGTCCGCCCACTCCCCCGCACCGAGTCCGAACTGATCACGCTTGAGCACCAGTTCGCCGTCGAAAATGCCGATCGCGCTGCCCGGTTTCAGCTCGACCGGCACCTGCACCTCGCGGGTGATGCCTTTAAGGGTGAGCTGGCCGGCGATCAGATAGTGATTGTCGATCACCCGGGTAAACCGGCTGGACTCGAACACCGCCACGGGAAAGCGCTGGGTGTCGAACCACGCCGGTTTCACCAGCTCGGTGTTGGCGTCGGTGCTGCCGGCATCGATGCTGTTGAGGTCGATGTGCAACGTGGTGTGGGCGCCGGCGAGGTTGTCGCTGTCGAACTGCAACGTCGCGTCGAACTTGCCGAAGGTGCCGTACATCAGCGCGCCCATCTGGTTGTAGGTGAAACTGATCTGGCTGGCAGTGGTGTTGACGCGGGTGTATTCAGCGGCCTGCGCGGCACTCATGACGCACAGGCAGGCAAACAGTGCCGCAGCGGTGAATCGGGCACGCATGGGATCCTCCGGACAGGGCAAACCTTCGAGGCCTCGACTGACTTAAGCAAACAACCCGCGGTTACGCCATGTCATTTTACCGTCGACGTGCATCAGGCCGCCCTGCTTCGCCCTCTTCAGACCAGACGCTCGATCTTCTGATGCTGCCAGACCAGTTTGTAATACAGGGTCTGCAGCACCAGCATGCCCAGATACGCCACCGGAAACGCCATCCACACGCCTTGCAAACCGTACTGCCCATCCAGCCAGTAAGCCGCCGGCAGTTGCACGCCAACCACACAGATAATCGCGATCGCCACCGGCACCAGCACCGTGCCGCTGGCGCGCATGATGCCGCCGATGATTGCCTGGAAGCCGAACACCAACAGACTCCAGAGCATGATGTGCAACAAGTGCTCCGCCATCGCCCGGGTCGAATCTTCGGTCAGGAACAGGCCCAGCAGCCAGTGCGACAACAGATAACCGAGCACAATCAAACCGCCGGTGAGGCAGACGTTGATCAACAGCCCGGTGCGCAGGATCGGCGCCAGGCGTTCCAGGCGCCCGGCACCGATGGCCTGGGCGCCAAGGATCGACGCGGTGATCGCAATCGACAGCGCCGGGAACTGCACGTAGTTGACGATCTGCGTCACCGCGCCATACGCCGCCGTGGCCTGCGAGCCGTGCCGGTTGACCAGCGCCAGAATCACCAGTTCCGAGAGTGACAACACGATCATCTGCACCCCGGTCGGCAGGCCGATGCGCAGCACCTTGCCGAGAATCGCACCGTCCAGCCGCAGCGCGGCGAAGAACTCGCGATCCGGCGCCAGCGGATGCTGCTTGCGAATCAGCCGCCACGCCAGCCACGCCATCGCCGACAGGTTGCCCGCCAGCCCGGCGAACGCCGCACTCTGAATCCCCAACTGCGGCAAACCGAACCAGCCGCGAATCAACGCCGGCGTCAGCGCCAGCCCGACGCACGTCGACACCATCAACGCCAACAGTGGCGACACGGTGTCGCTGACCCCGCGCAGCAATTGCGTGAACAACACAAACACCAGCATCGACGGCAGAATCCACATCATCACATGCGCATACGCCACCGCATCGTCCAGCACATCCGCCGGCGTCCCCAAGCCCTGCAACGCCTGGCGCGCAAACACGCTGCCGAGCACCGCCGCCGCCAGGCCGATCAACACGCCCAACAGCAAGGTCGCTCCGGCAATCGCCTTGACCATGTGCGCCTCGCGCGCCCCCCACGCCTGACCGATCAACACCCCCGCGCCCGCCCCCAACCCGATCACCAGCGCGATAAAGAAAAAGATCACCGGAAACATCCCCGACACCGCCGCCAACGCCTGCGTACCGAGCATCTGCCCGATGTAGATGCTGTTGACCGTGCCGGACATCGATTGCAGAAAGTTGGACAGCACCATCGGCGCGAGGAACAGCAGGTAGGTTTGCCACAGCGGTTTGGTGGCGGTGGGGGTTTGCATTGAGGATCCGTCTCGGGGTGGGAGATGCGAGGGATATTACGCTAGATAGCCGGGTTAAAGTCGGTCGACATCGAGTCCACTCAAGGCTTAAATGGCGACACTCTTATCCGTGGATCGCGCCTGCCCATGACCCCTTTGCGAAATACTCTGACTTGTTCCCTGCTGGTTCTTTTCAGCCACATGGCTCACGCCGCCGAGGCTCCTGCGCCCGCCGAAACGTTGCGTCCTTTGCTGACCACCCTGAACGAACGCCTGAACATCGGCGACCTCGTGGCCCTGACCAAATGGGACAGCGGCAAGCCGATTCAGGACAGCCCGCGCGAGGCGCAAGTCATCGCCAATGCCCGGACGCTGGCCAGCGAGCGCAAGCTCGATCCCGAAGACGTGGCCCAGTTGATCGCCGCGCAAATGGAGGCCAACAAACTGGTGCAGTACGGACTGCTGGCGCAATGGCAGGCGGCAGGTCGTGCACCGGACACGCCGCGACCGGATCTGGCGAAACAGATTCGCCCGCAGCTGGACGAGTTGCAAAGCCGCCTGCTGCAGCAGTACGCCGACTTCGTGCCCTATCGGCGCGACCCCGACTGTCCGGCCTGGCTGGCCAAGGCGCGCCAGGGTCTGACCCACGATGCCCTGCACGATCTGGCCCTGACCCGTGCCACCGGAGAGCTGTGTATTCGGGCTGCAGGCGCCTGAACCAAGGGTTGCGGCACACATTGCTGGCGTCGATAGTCACCATCACGCCAATGAAGTTCTCATAAAAAATCCGCGGCGTAACATCGGCTCCAGACAAACCCACTACACCCCGGAGCACACGATCATGAAACGCCAAACCATCCTCGGCATCGCTTTCTCGGTTCTTGCAGTTAACGCTTTTGCAGCAACACCCGCTCACACCCTGGTCGCTGAAGGCGGCTCGGACAAGTTGATTGAAAGCCGTTTGGCTGAAGGTGGTTCTGATCGTTTGCTGGAGCGCCGTGTGGCCGAAGGTGGCTCGGATCGTTTGCTGGAGCGCCGTGTGGCTGAAGGTGGCTCTGATCGTCTGATGGAACGCCGAGTGGCTGAAGGCGGTTCGGATCGTCTGATGGAACGCCGCGTTGCTGAAGGTGGCTCTGATCGTCTGATGGAACGCCGAGTGGCCGAAGGTGGTGCGGATCGTCTGATCGAGCGTCGCGTCGCCTGAATCGACTCCCCCAGTGCAGTCCAATAAAAAAGCCCGGCCTGATCAGCCGGGCTTTTGCGTTCAACCACTGCTTACTGAGCGGTTTTCAGCTTGATCACATCACCGGAAATCTTGGTGGTGTAGCCGCTCAGAACCCATGCCCAGAACCAGTTTTCCTGAACTTGAGTGTTGATCATGGCATCGCCGCCCTTGGCGTTGATGGCCGCGGTCTGGGCACGCACGAAGCGGCTGTTCTGCCGGATCGGGATCACGCCGAACAGCATCAGGCCGGTGGCGGTCGCTTCGCTGTGGCCAAGCACGGTGTATTGGCTGCTGTCATATTGTTTGGTGTTCATCGGGGTGCCGGTGCAACCTGCCAGAACCACACCGAACAGTGCGGCGGCGACTACTTTGCTCAGATATTTCACTACAAACTCCATGGGTAGTAGCCCGGGATCCATCTCTCGGGCGGCGCACACTCTACCGGAGGTGGTGGCTCATTAGTATCGGTTCGACACGTTTCATGCCGTGGTCCGTCGTCCAGGCCGAGCCAAAACTTTAATGGGAATACTGCTGCAGATACGCCAGCAAATTATCAATCTTCTCCTCATCGCTCAGCCCCCAGAAAATCATCCGCGTGCCCGGCACCACGCCTTTGGGGTCTTTCAGATACGCGGTCAGCGTGGAGCGATCCCAGGTCACGCCAGAGTTTTTCATCGCATCGGAATACACATAATTGGCCGAGGTCCCTGCCGCCCGGCCGATGATGCCGTTGAGTGGCGGGCCGAACCCCGGGCGCGCGTCCGGGCCTACCTGGTGGCAACCGCCGCACAGGCGCGGGAAGATTTTTTCGCCGGCGGCGGGGTCGCCGGCGGCGCGGGTGGTTGAGCTGAACAGCATGGCGGTGGCGGTCAGGGCAAGAAGAAATGAAACGGTGTTATTCATCGGGCGATCCAGAACGGTGTGGTGCAGTTGAGCCAAGGCTAACATTTTGTGGCGAGAGCGCTTGCCCCCGCTGGCCTGCGCAGCGAGCTCACCGCAGAGGGGGCAAGCGCCCTCGCCGCAGGCGTGTTTTCACAGGAGGTGTCTTTTACAGGTAAGCGCCGATAACCTTCCTGACGGTGATCAACGCCTGCCGCAACACCTCCATTTGCACTGACCCCAACGCCAGCCGGATGGCATGCGGCACATGCGCCGACACCGCAAACGGTTCGGCGGTGGTGACCGAAATCTGCTCATGCATCAACTCGACCACAATCTGATCCGCGCGCACGTCTTCCGGCAACGGCAACCACAGGAAATATGAGGACGGATGGCCGATGCAGGTCAGCCCCTGCAGCAACTCGGCGGCCAGCGCTTGGCGGGCCCTGGCGTCGTGGCGTTTTTGTTGTTCCAGCTGGGTGACGGTGCCATCGTCGAGCCAACCGCAAGCCATCGCGGTCATCACGCCGGGGGTGTTCCAGGTGGTGGCGCGGATGATTCGCTCCAACGCTGGCACCGTGTGCAGTGGCGCCGCAATGAAACCAACGCGCAGGCCAGTGGCGATGTTCTTCGAGAGTCCCGACACATACACCGTGCGCTCCGGCGCCAGGTCGACCAGCGTACGTGGTGGGTTTTCCACCAGAAAGGCGTAGGCCGCGTCTTCGATGATCGTCAGATCATGCCGCCGGGCGAGTGCGACCAATTGCTCGCGCTGTTCAATCGGCGTCACCCAACCCAACGGATTGTGCAGCGTCGGCATGCTGTACACGGCACGCACCGAACGGCTGCGGCAAAGTTTGTCCAGCGCCACAAGATCCGGCCCGTGATCACCAAGCGGGATAGCCACCACTTCCAGATGCAGGGCTTCGGCCAGCACCTTGAAGCCGGAATAGGTCAGCGCATCCGCCGCAATCACATCGCCGGGTTTGAGCAAGGCCATCAGCGTCACCGCCAACCCTTGCTGGGCACCATTGACGATCAGTATTTGCCCGGCTTCCACCTGCACTCCGCGGTCGTGCAAATGCCGCGCAATCGAGGCGCGCTCATGCTGGCGCCCGGCGTGGGGTTGATAACGCAGCAAGGCTTCCAGATCCCCCGACAGCGCCAGTTGGCGCAATGCGCTGCGTAACAGATCGGCCTGACCGGGCAGCGACGGGTAATTGAAATTGAGGTCGATCATGCCCACCGCGACGTCTTTCTGATCGATGCCCTGCCCCGGCGACAATGAGGTTTCGCGCACAAACGTCCCGCGCCCGGTTTCACCGCTGACCAGCCCCATCGCCTCGAGCTCGGCGTACACCCGCGACGCGGTGACCAGCGCCAATCCTTCCCGGGCTGCCAGTTCACGGTGGGTTGGCAGGCGCGTTCCGGGCGCCAGGCGCCCCGAGCGAATGTCCGCGGCATAGGTGTCAACGAGGGTCTTGTAGCGGGAGCGCGGCATGCCGGATGTATCCATGACAATTATTTGATTGTCCTGATTCTCGGCCCCAGGATTGCTCGAAAGCAACCCCACCTTTTGAGCGCGACCTTGTATGGAACAGACTTCGAACCGGGTGAACCCGGCTCTGGAAAAAACCAGCGGCTGGATCAATGGCTTTATCGGCGTGGTGATCTTCAGCGGCTCACTGCCGGCCACGCGGCTGGCGGTGCTGGAGTTCGATCCGGTGTTTCTCACGGTGTTGCGCGCAGCCATCGCCGGGCTGTGTGCGGTGTGCCTGTTGTGGCTGTTTCGCGAACGACGTCCGGCGCGCAATCAGTGGCTGTCGCTGGTGATCGTCGCACTGGGCGTGGTGCTGGGCTTTCCGTTGCTGACGGCGTTGGCACTGCAACACGTGACGTCAGCGCATTCGATTGTGTTTGTAGGATTACTGCCGCTGGCCACGGCGATCTTCGCTGTCTTGCGCGGCGGCGAAAGACCGCGCCCGGTATTCTGGATCTTCTCGATGCTGGGCAGCGCGCTGGTGGTTGGCTTCGCCCTGTCCCAGGGGCTGACCGCCTCGCCTACCGGTGACTTGCTGATGCTGGGGGCAATTCTGGCCTGCGGCCTGGGGTATGCCGAAGGCGCGAAACTGTCGCGCACCCTCGGTGGCTGGCAGGTGATCTGCTGGGCGCTGGTACTGTCCTTGCCGCTGATGGCGCTGACCAGTCTCTGGCTGGCGCCCGCGTCATTGCGCACCATCAGCGTTTCGGCCTGGATATGCCTGGGCTACGTGTCGTTGTTCAGCATGCTGATCGGCTTCGTGTTCTGGTACCGCGGCCTGGCTCAGGGCGGGATTGCCGCCGTCGGACAGCTGCAATTGCTGCAACCGTTTTTCGGCCTGGCGCTGGCCGCGACGTTGCTGCACGAACAGGTCAGTGTCGGCATGCTGGCGGTGACGCTGGGGGTGATTCTCTGTGTGGCCGGCGCAAAGAAATTCGCCCGCTGACGTTTAGACACCGCCCTTCCATTCCCGAGGGCTGAGTCCGGTCTTGCGACGAAAAGCCCGGGCCAGTGCCGAAGGACTTTCATAACCGACCTCTTCAGCGATCAGCGCGATCGGCCGGCCCTCACGCAGACGCTTCTGCGCCAGACTGATGCGCCAGCTCACCAGATAATCGGCCGGCGACTGCCCGACAACGCGGCGAAACTGCTCGGCGAATCCCGCGCGAGACTGGTTGGCGGCAGTCGCCAGATCCGCCACGCGCCAGGGTTTGGCCGGTTGCTCATGCATCAGGGTCAAGGCGCGGGACAAGCGCGGGTCGGCCAGCCCGGCCATCATGCCCGGTTGCTGAACACGGCTGCTGATCAGGTGCCGCAACAGCAGGATCACCAGCAGTTCGAACAGACGATCCATCACCGCCACGCGTCCGCAATGACCGTCAAAGGCCTCTCTGAACAGCCACTCCAGGGTGTTGCCCAACTCCGGCACATCCGTGAGTTTGAGCACCAGATAATCCGGCAACGCGGCCGCCAGGGCATTGCCCGAACCACCGTCAAACGTCAGCGTGGCGCAGACCAGTTGCGCGCCCATGGCCTCGTCGGCTGCCATACGGTGTGTGAAGGGTCTGGGGAAGAAAATCAGTGAGGGTTCATTGACGCGGATCTCGCGTTCAGTGCCCGGTTTGAGCAGCAACTCGCCGGCCTGCAACAGATGCACATGCCCAACCGGTTCGTCCTCGTGCATACCGACGCCGCAAAACGTGCCGCTGTGAAAGGTACCGGCGTTCACGCCGAAATGGCTGAGCAACGTGGAGAGGCGATCCATGGAAGACTCCCTCAACAGATTTGGACGATCTGTCGCATATCCTCGACGATTTGCCGCCAAAGCACCAGTCGCGCTCAATAACATGGCCTCCATCCCCGGCGCACTTCGCACCGGACTTCTGGAGAATCACCATGAGCCGCATTCACGCTACCCACCTTGAACACGCCACTGATGCCACCCGCCCGATTCTCGAAGGGGTCAAGAGGAAAATCGGCTTCCTGCCCAATCTCTTCACCACCCTGGCCAAAGCTCCGGTGGCCCTGGAAACCTACGTGCAGGCCTCGACGATCCTGGGCAAGACGTCGCTGAGCACCAAGGAAAAAGAAGCGGTGTATCTCGCCACGTCACAGGTCAACGGCTGCGATTATTGCCTGGCGGCGCACAGCCTGTTTGCCAGCAAGGCGGGACTCTCGGCGCAGGACATCGGCGCGGCGCGTCAAGGTGAACTCAACGCCTACGCCGCCCTCGCCCAGCAGTTGACGCAAAACCGCGGCCACCTGAGCGATGAGCAGATCGCCGCCGCCCGTGCTGCCGGCATTGATGACAGCAAGCTCATTGAAGTGATTGCTCTGGTGGCGGTGCAGACGCTGACCAACTACCTGAACAACGCGGCGCTGACCGATATCGACTTCCCGCCTGCTGCCTGAAACCAGAAAGAATGTGGAGCGAGCCCGCTCGCGAAAGTGTTGGTTCAGTCAACTTCAGGGTTGAATGACAGAACGCCTTCGCGAGCGGACTCGCTCCCACTATTGATCAGTGATGTTCCACGCCGGCGCGTTTCAGCAGCTTCTTGCAGCGCTCGGACAGATGAAACACCTGCAACTCCTTCCCTGCTTTCTCGTAACGCTCGCGCAAAGTCTTCAACGCGGCAATCGCCGAGTAATCGACAAAGCTCAGATGCCGGCAATCCAGCGTCACCTTGGTCGGGTCATTGGCCGGGTCGAACTGGTTGAGGAACGGCGTGGTCGAGGCGAAAAACAGCGTGCCGTGCAGGCGGTAGAGTTTGCTGCCGTCGGCTTCCAGATGCTCATCGGCGTACAACTCGCGAGCCTGCTGCCAGGCGAAGTTCAGCGCGGCGATGATGATCCCGCACAGTACGGCGGTGGCCAGATCGGTGAACACGGTGATGGTGGTCACCGCGATGATCACCAGCACATCGTTGAGCGGCACTTTGTTCAATACCCGCAACGAGGCCCAGGCGAAGGTCTGCTGCGAGACCACGAACATCACGCCCACCAGCGCCGCCAGCGGAATCCGCTCGATCAGCGGTGACAGGAACAGGATGAACAACAGAATCAGCACGCCCGCCACCACCCCGGACCAGCGCCCACGCCCGCCAGAGCTGAGGTTGATCACGGTCTGGCCGATCATCGCGCAACCGCCCATGCCCCCGAACGCACCGGAGACCATGTTCGCCGCGCCCAGCGCTACGCATTCGCGATCCGGGTAGCCACGGGTTTCAGTGATTTCGTCGGTGAGGTTGAGGGTCAGCAGGGTTTCCAGCAGACCGACCAGCGCCATCAGAATCGCGTAGGGGGCGATGATGCGCAGGGTTTCCAGATTCCACGGGATGTCCGGCAGCGCGAAGCTCGGTAGACCGCCAGCGATGTGCGCCATGTCGCCAAGGGTGCGGGTCGGCAGGCCGAACAGGTAGACCAGCAGCCCCACGCCGAGGATCGCTACCAGGGCCGGCGGCACCGCGCGGGTCAGGCGCGGCAGGATGTAGACGATGGCCATGGTCAGCAACACCAGCCCGGTCATCAGGTACAACGGCGTGCCGCTGAGCCAGTGTTCGCCGCTCTTGAAGTGCTCCAGTTGCGCCAGTGCAATGATGATCGCCAGGCCGTTGACGAAGCCGAGCATCACCGGATGCGGCACCATGCGCACCAGTTTGCCCAGGCGCAACAAGCCGAACGCCATCATGATCAAGCCGCCCAGCAACACCGTCGCCAGCAGGTACTGCACGCCGTGCTGCACCACCAGCGCGACGATCACCACCGCCATCGAACCCGCCGCCCCGGAGACCATCCCCGGCCGACCGCCGAACAACGCGGTCAACGTGCAAATGATGAAGGCGCCGTACAGGCCCATCAGCGGATTGAGGTGGGCCACCAGCGCAAACGCAATGCATTCGGGCAACAGGGCAAACGAGGTGGTGAGTCCGGCCAGGACATCGGCGCGCAGACGTTGTGGTTTCATGGCTTACCTGACTAAACGGCCTGAGAGCATGGCCGAGGGTGTTCGCGGGAGGAAAAGAGGGTTGCGGATGTTACGGAATAGTTAGGAATCGGGCCAGTGTCGCTGACAGCACGGCGCCTGCGCTCTATGCTGGCACGCTGTGTTCTGTCACTTGAGTTGAAAATGTCCTGCGTGCTCACCGCCCGTGAAGTTTGCCAGTGCCTGCGCGATGCGGCGCTGGGCGTGCTGTCCCTGCGACCTGTCGAGGAACCGGGCGATACAGGCCTGGTTTCGGTCGAGGTCGAAGGCTGGCGGTTGCGGCTGGACTTCGAGGGCGGACGCCTGCACCACTGTGAACGCGCCCGAGCCCCGGATGGCCGCGAAGGTAACCTGGAGACATGGCAACGTTACGGCACCAATCCGGTCAACCTGCTGAGTACCTGGGAGCTGGCGCAGATCGAGCGGTTGCTGGCGCAGCCCCGTCGATGCCTCGCCGAGTAATTCGCCGCAAAGAGTCAGGGCATGAAGTCCAGCGGCAAAGTCTCGCCGTCCGCTATTCGCTTGTGCCAGGCAAGTAATGCTTCGGGCACACGCTTTTTCCATTTCGGTACGTTGGTGTAATAGCGGGCACGCAATTTGCGCTGCTCATCGAACACCAACAATACGAGCCATACCCGCGCGTCCGGCGCTCGCATCAGAACGCCCGCATTGGTGTTGGCCAGCCCGCGTAACCAGAACTCATCGACCTGAGCCTCCGGCACATCACGGGAAGCCTCGCCGGTCACCATCGCTCCACTGTTTTGCAATAACGTCTGATAATCGTCTTTGAGCAGAGCGTGCAACAGTTGGTTTTCCTGCTCGGTCCGCGCCACCCCCAGACTGAGCAGGTCGTAATCAATCGACAGTGGCTGTTCCGACGCCACGTAGCGCCCACCGTAATAAATCCCCATACCCCCACCGCAAGTAGGGTCTGCACCCTCTTGTGCAATGTCCAACAGTCCGTTGAATGCGCTGAATTTCAACGAACAGTTGTCTTGGGCGTAGTGTGCTTCGCTGCCCTCGATGGTGGCGACACCCTCCATGTCGCCGGAGTTGGCGCCAGCCACTCCTGAAATATCAAAAGCGATATGAGTGGCGTCGATGCGCCTGGTTTTAACCTCAACCGCCGATGAAACGCCCCACGGAATGAGCTGCCAGGTCGCGTCCCAATTGAAGGGGCTGGTCATGAACTCAAGTGCCTTGAGGCGCATCAGGTATTGCCGGCGTAGACAAGCAACATCCGCAGCACATTGATTGCGTTGCTTTAGCCAGCCTCGTTGATCGACCTTCAAGGCTTTCGAATCCACAACTTTTGGCAACGTAGCACGCCACTGCGAGCCCAGTTTTTCATCAAGGTTCGAGATATAGGGATCAGAGCAAATGGTTTTTTCCGCCGGACTGGCAGCGCTGGCGCAATCGAAACTGCTGGCGTGTACAGCTGGCATAAACATCAGGGACGCCAGCAGAACAGCGTGGCGGAGTTTGAAAGACAACATCGACAGATTCCATTCTTCGGGGCGGCGGCATTATGCCAGTGAAGTGTTGTCTGTGCTGCCGCCTTCGCGAGCAGGCTCGCTCCTACAGAGGCCAGGCTGGATGCATCGAGCCACTGTGGGAGCGAGCTTGCTCGCGAAGACGTCGTGTCAGCCAACACTTGGGTTACAGACAGACCGCCTTCGCGAGCAGGCTCGCGCCTGCAGGGGTATTCCGCTGGCTTTAGAAAATGATCTCGGCGGCGGGTTCGACGTCAACCCGGGCTGTAGCGCCAGTCAGGTGCGCCAGGTCCTTGTTATGTTCGGCGATGATGTCTTCGGCGCTGATGTTGCCGTTGTCGACGGTGGAATGGGCGTCAGCAGCGAGCACCACGTCGTAACCCAGTTCATGAGCCTTGCGTACGGTGGCGTTGACGCAGTAGTCGGTTTGCAGACCGCAGATGATCAGGCGCTCGAAGTCTTCGCTGGGCAGCAGTTTGCTCAGGTCGGTCTGGTAGAACGAATCCGGGGTGGTTTTGCGTACACGCAGATCTTTTGCTTCAGTCAGCAGGCCTTCGGCCAGTTGCCAGCCTTCGGCACCATGGGCCAGCGGGCTGTCCTTTTCTTCATGCTGAATCAGCACTACCGGTACGCCGGCCTTGCGCGCGCGCGTGCTGAGTTGGTTGATGGAGTCGATGACACGATGGATGTCGAAGCACTGGTATTGGCCCGAGCAGAGAGCCTGTTGGACGTCGATGATCAGTAATGCGCTAGACATGATGGGCCTTCCTTGATCGATCCTTGAGACAGGGGCGGAGCTGAGCCCGCCCCCTTTTTTACGCCTCTCAGTAGCCCAGTGACAACCCGGTATTGCGCCGTGGATCGTTGGCACCGTAGAAGCGGTTTTTGCCTACCGGCTTACCGCCCAGCGACGGCGCGCCGACCAGGATCGCCGCGATGTGGTTGGCGTCCTGCGGCCCGGCAAACTTGTGGCCCCAGCTCTCGAGGATCTTCTTCGTATCGGGGCTGGCGGCGAAGTCTTCGAGGTTGGTTTCTTCCGGCATCCATTGCTGGTGGAAGCGCGGCGCGTCGACCGCTTCCTGCAGGCCCATGCCGTAGTCGATGACGTTGAGCATGGTCAGCAAGGTGGCGGTGATGATCCGGCTGCCACCTGGCGTGCCGACCACCATCACCACTTTACCGTCCTTGGTGACGATGGTCGGGCTCATCGATGACAGCGGCGCTTTGCCTGGAGCGATGGCGTTGGCCTCGCCCTGCACCAGACCGTACATGTTCGGCACGCCGACCTTGGAGGTGAAGTCGTCCATCTCGTCGTTGAGGATCACCCCGGTCTTGCTCGCCATCACGCCGGCACCGAACCAGTCGTTGAGGGTGTAGGTCACCGACACCGCGTTGCCCCACTTGTCGACGATCGAATAGTGCGTGGTGTTGTTGCCTTCATGCGGCGCGACGCCGGGTTTCAGCTCGGCGGAGATGCCGGCCTTCTGCGGCTGGATCGCGTTGCGCAGTTTGGTCGCGTAGTTCTTGTCCAGCAGGTGTTCGATCGGATTCTTGACGAAATCCGGGTCGCCCAGATAGCTGTTGCGGTCGACATAGGCGTGGCGCATCGCTTCGATCTGGTAGTGCATGCCCTGGGCGGAATGGAAGCCCAGATCCTTCATCGGATAACCTTCGAGGATGTTCATGATCTGACAGATCACCACGCCACCGGAACTCGGTGGTGGCGCCGAGACCACGTGGTAGCCACGGTAATCGCACTCCACCGGGGCCAGTTCGCGGGTCTTGTATTTGTCGAGGTCGGCCTGGGTGATGATGCCCTTGTTGGCCTGGCTGGAGGTGACGATGGCGTCGGCCACCCAGCCTTTATAAAAACCGTCGGCGCCTTTTTCGGAAATGGTGCGCAGGGTTTTCGCCAGATCCTTCTGCACCAGTTTCTGCCCGACCTGCATCGGCTCGCCGTTGTGCAGGAAGATCGACCCGGAATCGCGCATGTCTTTCTTGAACACATCGGTGGCGTAATCCAGCAGATCGACGTCGCCCTGCTCCAGTTCGAAACCGTCTTCAGCCAGTTTGATCGCTGGCGCGATCATGTCCTTGCGCGGCTTGGTACCGTACTTGCTCAGCGCCAGCTCCATACCCGACACGGTGCCCGGCACGGCCACGGCGAGATGACCACGGGTGCTGAGGTCCGGGACGACGTTGCCGTCCTTGTCCAGGTACATGTTGGCGGTGGCCGCCAGCGGGGCCTTTTCGCGGAAATCGAGGAACGTCTTGCGCCCGTCCGCCAGTTGAATGGTCATGAAACCGCCACCACCGAGGTTGCCCGCCGCGGGGTACACCACCGCCAGCGCATACCCCACGGCAACCGCGGCATCCACCGCGTTGCCGCCATTTTTCAACACATCGACGCCGACGTGGGAAGCCAGGTGTTGGGCGGTGACCACCATGCCGTTTTCGGCGGCAACCGGTGCCACCGAGGCGGCGTGGGCCATGAGGCAGCTCAGTGCCAGTGACGTCGCAATCAGCGTTTTGGTCAAAGGTTCGTACTTCATGAGTCGATCTCTTTTTTTTGTTTTGAGGGGCTGTGCAAAACAGAGGGGAACGCTTCAAAAGCAACAAGCAGTATGGTCGCTATTGTGATTTGCGCCTCCCGGATCAGGCAGTATGCTGGGCGCTCTCGCCGTGCCGATCCGGAGTTCTGCCCCATGCCTTACACGTTCATTACCCTGCCTTCACCGGTCGGCGAATTGAAGCTGGTGGCGAACGGCGCACGACTGGCGGCCATCCTCTGGGAAAACGATAAACCGGGCCGGGTGCGCCTCGGGCCGATGACTGAAGCGCCAGACAATCCGTTCTTGCAGAAAGCCGCGCGACAGTTGCAAGAATATTTTGCTGGCCGCCGGGATCGCTTCGACCTGGAGCTGGATTTTGTCGGCACCGATTTTCAGAAGAAGGTCTGGGCGGCGCTGCTGACCATCCCCTTTGGCGAGACCCGCACCTACAGCCAGATCGCCGAACAGATTGGCAATCCGACCGCGGTGCGTGCGGTGGGCGCTGCGAACGGGCGCAACCCGATTTCGATTGTGGCGCCGTGTCATCGGGTGATTGGCGCCTCGGGAAAACTGACCGGGTTTGCCGGAGGGCTCGAGGCCAAGGAGCGGTTGCTGACGCTGGAGGGGGGTGGCTGGTCGGCGGTCGGCAAAACGGGAGAGTTGTTTTAAAAGATCTAAAGATCGCAGCCTGCGGCAGCTCCTACAGGGGGAATGTTTCAATGTAGGAGCTGCCGCAGGCTGCGATCGTTGCTTTATCGGGCGAACAGGTTATTCATCGCCGCATACTGCAACAGCATGATGGTCTTGGCGTCGCAGATCTCGCCGCGATGAAACGCCGCCAAGGCTTCATCAAAACCCCACTCCAGCACTTCCAGTTCCTCGGTTTCCTCTTCCAGGCCTCCACCCTCACTGACCTTCGACTTCGCGTCGTACTCGGCAATGAAGAAGTGCAGCTTCTCGGTTACCGAGCCGGGGCTCATGTAGGCCTCGAATACTTTCTTCACGTCGTGCACGCGGTAGCCGGTTTCCTCTTCGGCCTCGTCGCGGATCCGCTGCTCCGGTGCCGCGCCTTCGAGCAGCCCCGCCGCCACTTCGATCAACAAGCCGTCATGGCCGTTGACGAACACCGGCAAACGGAATTGGCGAGTCAGCACCACCGTGCGTTTCTCACGGTTGAACAGCAGGATCGCGGCACCATTGCCACGGTCGTAGACCTCGCGCGTCTGACGCTGCCAGTCGCCGTTGTTGCGCAGGTAGTCAAAGGTGATTTTCTTCAGCAGGTACCAGTCGTGGGACAACACCTGAGCGTCGACAATGTTGACCCGCTGGGCAGTTTTGATCATGACGCCTGAACCTTGTGTCATCGGAAAACGCCCATATTCGAATAATCGCGCCCACAAAAAAAGCCCGGCAGCGCTACCGAGCTTTTTTATTTGCGTCTAACGGGCGAGACGCGACAACGCCTCATCCGTTTCCTGCGCCGCTGTAAGTACGCCGTGAATCAGCGGCCCATAACGCCGACTGAACTCCCGGTTGTACGGCACACGGTCCTTGCTGACACCGTTGTCCCAGTTCACCGACCAGGTCATCAACCCCTTGATCGGCAACCCCTTGATCGCCAGACGCTTGAGCACGTTGCCCACTGCGGTGCTGTCGATCACATAACCGGTGGCTGCGGCGTCAACGTTAGCTGGCAGGCCAATGACGAATTTGTCCGCCGGGATTCTGGTGAAGCCCCGGGTGCCAGTCACCAGACTTTCGGTCAGGTAATAGAGGAAGTCTTCTTTCAGCGCGTCGTTGTTTTGCGCGATCCACGCACCATTGCCGTTATTGGCTTCCGGCACCCAGACCCCATCGCCGCCCTGGTTATAGAACTGCGGGGCGATGAAGTCGTAATAGCCTTCGAGTGCCTGCAGGTAACCGACGTATTTGCCGTTGGTGGTCAAGTACGGAAACTCCGGGGCCATGCTGATGATGAAGTGCTTGCCCTGGCCTGCGTAGTGATCCTTGACCAGTTTCAGCGCGGCTGGCAGCACGGTCTTGTTGGCAGCGAAATCAATCGCGCTCTGTTCAAGATCGATGTCCAGTCCATCGAAGCCGTAAATTTCCACCAGACGGATGATTTCATTGGCCAGTGGTTGTTCCTGTCCGGCCCGCAACTCGATGTGCGCATCGGCGCCACCCAGAGACAGCAGCACCGCCCGCCCCTGGCTGTTGAGCACGCCGACCTGGCGACGGAACTCGGCGTCGGAGACGTTGAACGGCTTGAAGGTCGGAATCCCGCTGCCCTTCATGAACGCCACCGCGACCACGTTGTACTCTTTGGGCACCGCCTCCAGCGCGATTTCGGCGAACCGGCCCTGACGGTAACCGTCATTCGGGCCCGCCGGCCAGTTGTGCCAGAAGCCCATGAGGATCTTCTTGCCGGCGATGCTTGGCATCAGCGAGGCCGCGTCGGCCGCCTGGTTTTGCACGAGTGTGAAGTCGATTTTTGACATGTTCTAATCCTTCAGAACCTGTGGGTTTGGCGTTGCGCCGTTATTTGAAGTCGACGTCGAACGCCTGATAGAAAGCGTTGCCGGTGTTGGCGACGATCCACATCAGCACGATCACGTGATGACCCTTCTTGTTGGCCGGCAGTTTCACTTCGTGATCGACCTTGGCCTTCATCTCACCCGCATGGCTGTAGTACGGCACCTGGGTGTAGAAATCCTCGAAGAACGGCTGTGCTTCCAGTTGCGCACGGCTGATGCGTTGCTGCGGATCCCAGCCATCCTTGGTGATCAGCCAGCGATAACCACGGGTGGTGTGCGGCGCGGTGTACACCCAGTTGACCTTGAGGGTCTGGCCCGGCGTGACATTGAGCAGCGGCCACTCGAATGGACGATTGAGTTTTTTGCTCATCTCGGTGCTGGTGAAGTTCACACAATCGCGGGCATCCGTCTTGCCGCCACTGAGAACGTAGCCGTCAGCAGGCGGCGTGACGCTGTCACTGTCGGAGCCATACGGCGCCGGGAACGGCCCGGCCACCAGCGCCGGGAAGTTCTTGCCGCCTTCCATTTCGTTGACTTGCCAGCCGGCCAGCAGGCCCAGGTCGATAGCGACCGAGCCACGGCTGGCTGGAGAGGTGACGCGACCGTGTCGCAGTTGGGTTTGAGCTTGTGGTTGATTCATGTTGTTCACTCCGTTGATTTAAGAACTCTCCTTCCCGAGGAGAGGCCTTCAAGCTAACGGAGGTGGTTTTTTTGTCCATCGGCGGTTTTGTCGCAGGCCTCCACCTTCGGCGGCAGTAAACATCGAAAATACTGGATGTATATACAGTTTATTGCGACAAAACCCACCTGACGTATGGCTAAAGGCCTACACGCCGACACTGCAAAAACCGCCATTCAGCGCTCACGGCAGTTGTGCCTGGTACTCCTTTTCGTATTGGCCGGCGAGCTGTTCCTTTTGCTTGTCATCGAGCAACTTGCCGGCCATCTGGAAGAACTTCTGCTCTTCTTCCTTGAGATGGTGATGGACCTTGTCCGCGAGCTTCTTCGCCGTTGCCAGCCACGCCGGGCTGGACATCTCGGTTTCGTCCAGCTCTTCCATCATCTCGTCCATCTCGTGATGCTCGGAGATCGCGTGGCGGCTGAGGTCGACGCCGTTGTCGAACTCCATCAGCGGAATATAGAAGTGGCGTTCTTCGGCGGTTTCGTGGGCCTGCAGTTCGGCTTTAAGCTGCTTGTAGGCTTCAACCCGCTCCGGGGTATCGCCGCTGGTTTCGACCAGGGCTTTGGCGTAATTACGCTGGCGGTCGTGGCTTTCGCGAAGGGCTTCGAAAATATTCATGGGGGGTCCTCATCAACCGCGTTCGGAATGACGCTGTAAACGCTAGACCCCGGCACGACAACGGCGGTTCCAAAGGGATGAGGCAGGACTTGGAAGACGCCCCCCGGGCAGGATAGGCTGGCGGTTCACCTCACAAGGAAGTTGCGCATGACGTTGCGAATCGAGTTGTCGAAGAACCCCACGGAAGAACAACGCAAGGCCATTCTCGAGCCATTGATTGCCTATAACGATGCCAAGACCGGTGGCTCCACATCGGAACCTTTCGCGCTCATGGTGCGGGATGAGCACGACGCGATTCTCGGCGGCTTGTATGGCCGGGTGATATTCCAGTGGATGTATATCGAGTTGCTTTCAGTGCCGGAGAAAGCTCGTGGCCGAGGCATTGGCTCAAGACTGATGGCCATGGCCGAAGAGCTGGCTAACGAGAAGAGTTGCCTGGGCATCTGGCTGGACACCTTCGATTTTCAGGCGCCGGAATTCTACAAGAAGCTGGGTTTCAGCCAGTTTGGCGAGATTGTCGATTATCCGCCGGGGCATCGCCGGCATTATTTCCAGAAGCGTTTGAACGGCTGAATTCACGGGCCCCATCGCGAGCAGGCTCACTCCTACAGGAATGGTGGCAAACACAAGTCCAGTACCGGAGTGAGCCTGCTCGCGATGACGGCAGTCGTCTCAATACATGATCAAAGGCAGGTTGCCAACGCCGCCAACCGCCGCTTGGCTACAAAATCATCCTTCTGCGCGTAATAATTGAGCACGGTGCCCGAAGCATCACTAGTCACGTCGACAAACGATTCCGCCGAACGCGTGTACACCGTCGACCCGCCCTTCTTGCCCGGTTGCAGATACGCCCCGGCATCCACGCCAAACACCGCTTCGTCCTGCCAGCCGAACTGCACGCACTGGGCCACAACCTTCTCGGGTTTGTCCGAGGTCAGGACTTTGTACGGGGCTCTGGTGCGAGAATCGTCCATCACCGAACCCGCGCAACCGGCCAGCACCGTCGCAGCCAGCGCTACCATCAGAATTCGCATTGCATTCGCTCATTCAGAAAAAAGCGGACTGTATCACCGCAACAGGCAAAAACGTTCTGCTTTACTGCATTTATAGCGCGACACGCACGGGCTGCTGCGGCACCCTAAGGTCACCAGCCTCACAAAGGATCGCACATGGCGCCCACCGACCAGCGACATGAACAAGCCCTGAAACTGTTCCTCGACGCGCGTCCCGAACTGCGCGACACCCTTGATCACCTCAACCCGCTGCTGGCTCAGGTCAAGGGCGAAACCGCGGCGCAGTATCGTGAAGAACGCCTGCACGAGGCGTTCGAAGCCGAGGCTGAAGATCAGGGACTGTTCGCCTGGGAACTGACTTTACTGTTGACGGCTGCAACGCCTGAGGATTATCTGGAGCAGCAAATGGAGGTGCATCGCGAGGTCGCAGAAATGGCGCACATGAGCTGGCCGGATTACTGTGACCTGTACGGGCTGGAATCATAACCACTGCTCAAGGATATCGTCGCCGATGTTGCCTTCCACTTCGACTCACCGCGCCACCTCCGGTCATTTGCATCGGCAGAAATGGCGCGGCCGCATCGGTCTGGCGCTGGTGGCCGCCCTGTCGGTACTGGCGGGCATGACCGACGCCATCGGCTTCATGGCCAGCGGCGACTTCGTCTCGTTCATGAGCGGCAACACCACGCGGCTGGCGGTGGCGATCAGTGTCGGCGATCTGGGACTGACGTTGCGCCTGGTGATCCTGGTCGTCACGTTTGTGCTCGGCAATGCCCTGGGGATTGTGATCGGGCGCATCAGCGGGCGGCGCACGCTGCCCTTGTTGCTGTGCATCGCCACCCTGCTCTGCGCGGCGGCCGCCTGGCCGTCTGACACGCAACTGCCGGCGCTGCTGGCGGCGATCATCGCCATGGGCATGCTCAACGCGGCAGTCGAGGAAGTGAACGGTCTGCCCGTGGGCCTGACCTACGTGACCGGGGCGCTGTCGCGGTTCGGCCGTGGACTGGGCCGCTGGATGCTCGGCGAACGCCGTAACGGCTGGCGAGTGCAACTGGTGCCGTGGACCGGCATGTTCATCGGCGCGATTCTGGGCGCGGTGCTGGAACATCACCTGGGACTGCGGGCATTGTTCGTCAGCGGTCTGCTGGCCGCGGCGCTGGGCGTGCTCTCCCTGACCATTCCGCGCCGTTGGCAACTGGGCTATATGCCCCGCTGAAAACGCCTTTCATACTGTAGGAGCTGCGGCACGCTGCGATCTTTTGATGTTGATTTCAAAGATCAGAATCAAAAGATCGCAGCCTCGTTTCACTCGACAGCGCCTACAGGGGCATGCACTCAGGCAACTTGGGTTTCGCCGCTACACCGATAAAGCTTTATCATGACCGCAGTTTTGCTGATCGAGTTCGTCATGAAGTTCGCCATTGCGCTGTTTTCCGCCGCCCATGCGCCCTCCTCGCGCCGTGCCCTGCTGTTTGCCCAGGCGGCGCTGGCCGGTGGGCATGAGATTGTCCGGCTGTTTTTCTATCAGGACGGCGTCTACAACGCCTCCGACGCGGTCGTCACCCCGCAGGACGAACTGGATCTGCCCAAACAATGGCGCACGTTCATCACCGAGCAGCAACTGGACGGCGTGGTGTGCATCGCCGCTGCGTTGCGCCGTGGCGCATTGAACGGCGAAGAAGCCAAGCGCTACCAGCGTGATGCGGTCTCGGTCAGCGCGCCGTGGGAGTTGTCCGGCCTCGGCCAATTGCACGATGCCGTGCAGGACGCCGATCGACTGATCTGTTTCGGAGGCGCGTGACATGGCCAAATCCCTGTTGATCATCAGCCGTCAATCGCCGTGGTCCGGCCCGGGCGCGCGCGAAGCGCTGGACATCGTGCTGGCCGGCGGCGCCTTCGATCTGCCGATCGGCCTGCTGTTTCTCGATGACGGCGTGCTGCAACTGGCCGCTGGGCAAAACGCCAAGGCCCTGCAACAGAAAGACCTGAGCGCCAATCTGCAGGCACTGCCGATGTTCGGCGTTGAAGAGCTGTTCTACTGCGCCGACAGCGCCAGCGTACGCGGCCTGAGCAATCGGTCGCTGGAGGAAGCGCAGCCGCTCGGCGCCGAACAAATCACTGCCCTTATTGACCGTTACGACCAGGTGATCACCCTCTGATGTCGACTTTGCATGTGTTGTCTCATTCCCCGTTCGGCGACGAGCGCCTGACCAGTTGCCTGCGCGTGATCGGCGCTGCCGACGCCTTGCTGTTATCCGGCGACGCCGTCTATGCCCTGCAACCCGGCACCCCGCCGTTCATCGCGCTGCACAGCCGTCAGTTGAAACTGTTCGTATTGGCCGAAGATGCACAGGCACGCGCCGTGCAGTTGCCGGACTGGGCCGAAGCCATCGATTACCCGGCCTTCGTCGAATTGTCGATCCACCACGACAAGGTCAACAGCTGGCTATGAATTCCCTGACCGTCGGCGCCCGCGCCATCGCCCTGGACAAGGACGGCTTTCTGGTCGACCTCGACGACTGGTCCCACGACGTCGCCGGCGCCCTCGCCGCCGCTGAAGACATCGAGTTGAGCGCCGAACACTGGGAAGTCCTCGAACTGCTGCGCAGCTTCTACGCTGAATTCCAGCTGTCGCCGGCCACCCGTCCGTTGATCAAATACACCGCACTGAAACTCGGCCCGGACAAAGGCAACAGCCTGCACCTGAACCGACTGTTCAAAGGCACCCCTGCCAAACTCGCCGCGAAACTGGCGGGCCTGCCCAAACCGACGAATTGCTTATGACCGACTTTCCAGCGCTGACCCTCGAAACGCCCGCCGAACACCCGTTCGCTCAATTCGTGCGGATCCTTGGCAAGGGCAAGCGCGGCGCCCGCGACCTGACCCGTGAGGAAGCCCGGGAGGCGATGGGCATGGTGCTCGACGACAAAGTCGAAGACACCCAGCTCGGCGCGTTCCTGATGCTGCTGCGGCACAAGGAAGAAAGCGCCGAGGAAATGGCCGGTTTCACCGAAGCCTTGCGCGAGCGCTTGCAGGCGCCGGCATTGACCGTCGATCTGGACTGGCCGACCTATGCCGGCAAGAAACGCCATTTGCCGTGGTACCTGCTGGCAGCCAAGTGCCTGGCGCAAAACGGCGTACGGATTTTCATGCACGGCGGCGGCGCACACACCGCCGGACGCTTGTACACCGAACAACTGCTCGGCGAGCTGCACATCCCGCTGTGCCGCACCTGGCAGCAGGTCGGCAGCGCGCTGGACAACGGTGGCCTGGCGTTCATGCCGCTGATGGACTGGGCGCCGCAATTGCAGAAGATGATCGACCTGCGCAACACCATGGGCCTGCGCTCGCCGATCCATTCACTCGCGCGGATTCTCAATCCGCTGGGCGCCCGGTGTGGCCTGCAAAGTATCTTCCACCCGGGTTACCAAGCGGTGCACCGCGACGCCAGCGGCCTGCTCGGCGACACGGCGATCGTGGTCAAGGGCGACGGCGGCGAAATCGAGATCAACCCGGATGCCGACAGCCACCTGTACGGCACCACTGGCGGCCAGAGCTGGGACGAGGAATGGCCGCAACTGTCGAGCCAGCGCCACGTCAAACCGGCCACACTGGACGTTGAACATCTCAAAGCGGTGTGGCGCGGCGATGTGGTCGACAGCTACCCGCAAATGGCCCTGATCTCGACCATGGCGTTGGCCCTGCGCGGCCTCGGTCAAAGTCGCGAGCAAGCGTTCGCAACCGCCGAGCAGTACTGGGCGGCGCGGGACAAATCGATTTAACCGATCATAGACGCCCGATCTTTGCGCTTTTTGTTCGAACTCATCGGAATAGACTCGGCTCCAATGCTTATTGGATTCAGGAGTCTTGATCATGGGTTTACTCGTCGATGGCCACTGGCAGGACAAGTGGTACGAAAGCAGCAAGGACGGTGCGTTCCAGCGCGAACAGGCACAGCGCCGTCACTGGGTCACCGCTGACGGCCAGCCCGGGCCGAGCGGTGAAGGCGGTTTTGCCGCCGAAGCCGGGCGCTATCACCTTTATGTATCGCTCGCCTGCCCTTGGGCCCACCGCACGCTGATCCTGCGCAAGCTCAAAGGCCTGGAAAGCCTGATCGACGTGTCCGTGGTCAGCTGGCTGATGCTGGAAAACGGCTGGACCTTCGACACGGCGCTCGGTTCGACCGGCGACAAGCTCGATCACTTCGACTTCATGCACCAACGCTATACCGCCGACACCCCGGACTACACTGGCCGCGTCACCGTGCCGGTGCTGTGGGACAAGAAACTCAAGCGCATCGTCAGCAATGAATCGGCGGAGATCATCCGCATGTTCAACAGCGCCTTCGATGGCCTGACCGGCAACGATCTGGACTTCTACCCAGCGCCCTTGCATGGCGAGATCGATGCGCTGAACGAGCGGATCTACCCGGCGGTGAACAACGGCGTGTATCGCGCAGGCTTCGCCACCTCGCAAACGGCTTATGAAGAAGCGTTCGACGAGGTGTTTGCCGAACTCGATCATCTGGAGCGGCTGCTGGGCGCCAATCGTTACCTGAGCGGTGAATACCTGACCGAAGCCGACGTGCGTTTATTCACCACGATGATTCGCTTCGACGCGGTGTATCACGGGCACTTCAAGTGTAATTTGCGTCGGATTGCCGATTACCCGAACCTGTCGAACTGGCTGCGTGAGCTGTACCAGTGGCCGGGGATTGCCGAGACGGTGGATTTTCAGCACATCAAAAATCATTACTACGGCAGTCACAAGACGATCAACCCGACCGGCGTTGTGCCGAAGGGGCCGGCGCAGGATTTCAGCGTGGCGCATGATCGGGCACGGCTGGATGGGAAAGGGGTTTGGTTTAAGGGCTAACAACAAAAGCAAAAGATCGCAACCTTCGGCAGCCCCTACAGGAAACGCATTCTCATGTAGGAGCTGCCGAAGGCTGCGATCTTTTTGCTTTGACTCAGACTTGCGTCTGAGCGCCCTCGAACCACGCCAGTTTCTCGCGCAGCTGCACCACTTCACCGACGATCACCAGGGTCGGCGCATGCACTTCATGCTCCGCCACCAGGCGCGGCAGGTCGGCCAACGTGCCGGTGAAGACCCGCTGATTGACCGTGGTGCCCTGCTGGATCAACGCCGCCGGGGTATCCGCCGAGCGACCGTGCTTGATCAACTGCTCGCAAATCACCGGCAAACCCACCAGGCCCATGTAGAACACCAGCGTCTGCGCCGGGGCGACGAGGTCAGCCCAAGGCAGATCGGTGGAACCGTCCTTCAGGTGGCCAGTGACGAACCGCACCGACTGCGCGTAATCACGATGGGTCAGCGGAATCCCGGCATACGCCGCGCAACCGCTGGCCGCCGTGATTCCCGGCACCACCTGAAACGGGATGCCATGGGCCGCCAGTTCTTCGATCTCTTCACCGCCGCGACCGAAGATGAACGGATCGCCACCCTTCAACCGCACCACGCGCTTGCCGGCCTTGGCCAGATCGACCAATTGCTGGTTGATCTGATCCTGCGGCACCGCGTGATCGGCGCGACGCTTGCCGACGTAGACACGCTCGGCATCGCGACGGCACAGTTCAAGAATCGCCGGGGCGACCAAGCGGTCGTACAGCACCACGTCGGCTTGCTGCATCAGGCGCAAGGCGCGGAAGGTCAGCAGGTCCGGATCACCCGGCCCGGCGCCCACCAGATACACCTCACCGGTGGTTACCGTGGCCTCACCATCGATCTTGGCTTGCAACAGACGTTCGGCTTCGGCGCCCTGCCCGGCCAGTTGCCGGTCGGCAATCGGACCTTGAAACACGTCTTCCCAGAAACCGCGACGTTGCTGCACATCTGGAAACAGGTTTTTCACCTGATTGCGGAAACGCGCAGCCAGTCCGGCCAGGTGACCATAAGTCGAAGGAATCCAGGTTTCGATCTTGGCGCGAATCAGCCGCGCCAGCACCGGCGCATCGCCGCCGCTGGACACCGCAATGATCAGCGGCGAACGATCGACAATCGCCGGGAAAATCACGCTGCATAACTGCGGCGCATCCACCACGTTGACCGGCACGCAGCGCCGATGCGCATCGCTGGAGACTTGCGCATTCAGCGCTTCATCGTCGGTGGCGGCGATAATCAACCCGCAACCGTCCAGGTCCGCTTCCACGTAACCGCGCAGCAGGCACTGGCCACCGCTGGCGGTGACCAGTTCACGCAGTTGGCTTTCGATCTCAGGTGCGACCACCCGCAGTAGCGCACCGGCATCGGCCAGCAGGCGGGATTTGCGCAAGGCAATCTCCCCCCCACCGACAACCAACACACGACTGCCGCGCAGGTTGTGAAACAGCGGCAGATATTTCATTTAGCCGATGACCTCAAGGCCACCCATGTACGGCTTCAGCACGTCCGGCACGCGGATCGAACCGTCGGCCTGCTGGTAGTTTTCCAGCACAGCAACCAGGGTGCGACCGACGGCCAGACCCGAACCGTTGAGGGTGTGCACCAGCTCAGGCTTGCCGGTTTCCGGGTTGCGGAAACGCGCCTGCATACGGCGGGCCTGGAAATCGCCGCAGTTGGAGCACGACGAGATTTCGCGGTACTTGTCCTGGCTCGGAATCCACACTTCCAGGTCGTAGGTCTTCACGGCGCTGAAGCCCATGTCGCCGGTGCACAGCGCCAGGGTGCGGTAAGGCAGACCCAGCAGTTGCAGGACTTTCTCGGCATTGGCGGTCAGGCTTTCCAGCGCGTCCATCGAGGTCGATGGCTCAACGATCTGGACCATCTCGACTTTGTCGAACTGGTGCTGACGGATCATGCCGCGAGTGTCGCGACCCGACGCGCCGGCTTCACTGCGGAAGCACGGGGTGTGGGCAACGAACTTGATCGGCAGCAGTTTCGAGTCGACGATTTCACCGGCCACGATGTTGGTCAGCGACACTTCGGCGGTCGGAATCAGGTACAGATCGGCTTCACCTTCGCGAGCGATCTTGAACAGGTCTTCTTCGAACTTCGGCAGTTGACCGGTGCCTTGCAGCGCCGGAGCCTGAACCAGATAAGGCGTGTAGGCCTCTTCGTAGCCGTGCTCGTTGACGTGCAGGTTGATCATGAACTGCGCCAGCGCGCGGTGCAGACGGGCGATCGGACCGCGCAGCAATGCAAAACGTGCGCCGGACAGCTTGGCGGCAGTTTCAAAATCCAGCCAGCCGAACTTCTCGCCCAGCGCGACGTGGTCTTTGACCTCGAAGTCGAACGCGGTCGGCGTGCCCCAGCGGCGCACTTCAACGTTGTCGTCTTCGTCTTTACCGACCGGAACGGATTCGTGTGGCAGGTTAGGGATACCCAGCAGGATCGAGTCCAGCTCGGTCTGGATCGCGTCCAGTTCGACTTTACCGGCACTCAGCTCGCCCGCCATGCGTTCGACGTCCGCCATCAGCGGCGCGATGTCTTCGCCGCGCTGCTTGGCCTGACCGATGGATTTGGAACGCGCGTTACGCTCAGCCTGCAGTGCTTCGGTGCAGGTCTGGACGGTCTTGCGCTGTTCTTCCAGCGCTTCGATGCGCGCGGTATCCAGGGCAAAGCCACGGGAAGCCAGGCGGTCCGCTACGTCCTGAAGGTTGCTACGTAACAGTTTGGAATCGAGCATGTCGGTTTCTCGTTATCAAAGTTTGGTCAAAGACAGGCCAGCCCACGTCGCGAGCAGCCCGCCGAATACGCTGAGTGCCGCATAGCCCAGGGCCAGCGGCACTTGCCCGCTTTCCAGCAGGCGCACCGTATCCAGTGAAAAGGATGAAAAAGTCGTCAGCCCTCCGAGGAAGCCGACGATCAACCCGGCACGCACCTCGATCGGCACCTCCGGGCGTATCAAAAACAGGCCGTACAACACGCCAATCAACAGACAGCCCACGATATTAACGGCCAGCGTCGCGGTATAGAAGTGCCGCGGCCAATTGGCACTGACCCAATTGGCCGTGGCGAAGCGCAACAGCGTACCGGCAATCCCGCCGGCGGAGACTGCAACAATCAATGGAAGCACTATTTTCTCCGCTGTCTTGGGCTTAAACGGTCGAGTTGAGCGAGGTGATTGAGCTTTTCGCCGATCTTCAATTCCAGGCCTCGGGGCACCGGCTGGTAGAACGGGATCGGCTCAAGCTCTTCCGGAAAATAATCTTCGCCGGCGGCATAGGCGTCCGGCTCGTCATGGGCGTAACGGTATTCGTCGCCGTAACCCAATTGCTTCATCAGCTTGGTCGGCGCGTTGCGCAGGTGCAGCGGCACTTCCAGCGAGCCGTTTTCAGCGGCGGCGCGCAGTGCGGTCTTGAAGCCCATGTACACCGCATTGCTTTTCGGTGCACAGGCCAGATACGTGATGGCCTGGGCCACCGCCAACTCGCCCTCAGGGCTGCCAAGGCGCTCCTGCACTTCCCACGCGGCGAGGCACAGGCTCAGGGCTCGCGGGTCAGCGTTGCCAATGTCTTCGCTGGCCATGCGCACCACGCGCCGGGCCAGGTAAAGGGGGTCGCAACCACCGTCGATCATCCGCGCGAACCAGTACAGCGCGCCGTCGGGATTGGAGCCGCGCACCGATTTGTGCAGCGCCGAGATCTGGTCATAGAACGCTTCGCCGCCCTTGTCGAAGCGCCGACGGGTATCGCCGAGCAGACTTTGCAGCAGTTCGGTGCCGATTTCACTGTTGTCTTCAGCCAGGTCCGAGGCGTTTTCCAGCAGATTGAGCAGACGCCGGCCATCGCCATCGGCGGCCGACAGCAGCATCTGAAAGCCTTCGTCATTCAGCGTCAGGTTACGCTTGCCCAGCCCGCGCTCTTCCGTGAGTGCGCGGTGCACCAGTTTGCGCAGCGCCGCCTCGTCGAGGCTTTTCAGCACATACACGCGGGCCCGCGACAACAAGGCGTTGTTGAGTTCGAACGAGGGGTTTTCGGTGGTGGCGCCGATGAAAATCAGCGTGCCGTCCTCAACGTACGGCAGGAACGCATCCTGCTGCGACTTGTTGAAGCGGTGCACTTCATCGACGAACAGAATCGTGCGCTTGCCGTACTGGCCGGCCTGCTGCTTGGCGATTTCAACCGCCTGACGGATCTCCTTGACCCCGGCGAGCACCGCCGAGACCGTTTCGAAGTGCGCATCAGAGACTTCCGCGAGCAACCGCGCCAGGGTGGTCTTGCCCACACCCGGCGGTCCCCAGAAGATCATCGAATGCAGGGCACCCTGCTCCAGCGCCTCACGCAGAGGCTTGCCGCGAGCGAGTACGTGCTCCTGACCGACATACTCATCCAGATTGGTCGCGCGCAAACGCGCGGCCAGTGGCTGGGCAATCGGTGCACTGCGAAACAGATCCATCACGTAGCGTTGAAACCTCTGATTGTCTGAAACCTGTTGGAAACCCTGTGGCGAGGGAGCTTGCTCCCGCTGGACTGCGGAGCAGTCGCCGCTTTTGATTCAAGAGCAGGGCCGCTTCGCGCCCCAGCGGGAGCAAGCTCCCTCGCCACAAAAGCTCCAAGCCACAAGAGCCCAACCCGGGAGCCGGGATTTATTCCTGGATGACGTCAGCGCCCTTCGGGATATCGAACTTGAACTTCGACGCCGGTACCGCTTCGTTGGCCTTGACCCCGGTGAACAGGATGTTGGTGCGCTGGCCGACGCTGTCGATCAGTTGCATATCATTGACCAGACCATTGCGGAACGACAGACGCAGGTTGTCGAACAGGGTGTCCTTGGTCTTCGGCTTGAGGGTGAAGTCGATCACGCCGCCCGCCTCTTTCGCGGTGATGTCGAAGCTCTGACTGATCTTCGACACGTCACCGGACAGCAGCAGCGCCGGGGTCTGGGTCAGACGTTCATCGAGTTTCTTGATGGTCGCCTGCTCCAGATCCGGGTCCCACAGGGTGACCTTCTTGCCGTCGGAAACCATGGTCTGCTCATTCGGCGCATTGGTGTGCCAGTAGAACAGACCCGGACGCTGCAGGGTCATCTCACCGGTGGTTTCCTGCAACTGGGTGCCGCCGCCATCGAGGGTCAGTTGGGAAAAGTTCGCGGTCAGGGTTTTCGATGTTTCCAGCAGTTGGGTCAGACGCGCCACGTCCTTGTCGTCGGCGTGGGCCGTGAGCGTGGTCAGCGCCAGTACTGGCAACAGCATGCGGATAAGACGCATGGGAGTCCTCTTGAATACTCGTTGGGAGAGCGGCGGCACATCATTGTCCCGCCTCTTGCGTTTGCAATCAGTCGCGAACCGGGCCCGGAGCCAGGACTTCACGTGAGCCGTTGGTGTTCATTGAGGTGACGACCCCGGCCATTTCCATGGCTTCGATCATGCGCGCAGCACGGTTGTAACCGATCTTCAGCTTGCGCTGTACTGCAGAAATCGACGCCCGGCGGCTTTCCAGAACGAACTGCACGGCTTCGTCATACAGCGCGTCGGTCTCCGGATCATCACCGTCGCCGCCACCGCTGCTGCCTTCAAAACCGCTGCCCGCCTCTTCGACACCGTTGAGGATGTCGTCGTTGTATTCCGGTGCGCCACGCAGTTTCCACGCTTCCACCACACGGTGTACTTCATCGTCGGAAACGAACGCACCGTGAACCCGGATCGGCAGGCTGGTGCCCGGCGGCATGTAGAGCATGTCACCGTGGCCCAGCAGTTGCTCGGCGCCGCCCTGGTCGATGATGGTCCGCGAGTCGATCTTGCTCGACACCTGGAACGCCATACGGGTCGGAATGTTGGCCTTGATCAGACCGGTGATCACGTCCACCGACGGCCGCTGGGTCGCGAGGATCAAGTGGATACCGGCGGCACGCGCCTTTTGCGCGATACGGGCAATCAGTTCTTCGACCTTCTTGCCGACGATCATCATCATGTCGGCGAATTCGTCCACGACCACGACGATGGTCGGCAGCTTCTGCAGCAGCGGCGCTTCGTCGTGAATGCTTTCGCGCTTGTACAGCGGATCGCTCAACGGCTCGCCGGCGTCCTGGGCTTCCTTGACCTTGGCGTTGAAGCCTGAAAGGTTACGCACGCCCATCTTCGCCATCAGCTTGTAGCGGCGTTCCATCTCGGCAACGCTCCAACGCAAAGCGTTGGCGGCGTCCTTCATGTCGGTCACGACCGGGCACAGCAGGTGCGGAATGCCTTCGTAGATCGACAGCTCCAACATTTTCGGGTCGATCATGATCAGCTTGGCGTCTTCCGGGCCGGACTTGAACAGGATCGACAGGATCATCGCGTTCACCCCCACCGACTTACCGGAACCGGTGGTACCGGCCACCAGCAGGTGCGGCATCTTCGCCAGGTCGGTGATGACCGGTTTGCCGCCGATGTCGTGGCCCAGGGCCAGGGTGACCGGCGACTTGAAGTTATCGTACTCGGGGGTCGACAGCACTTCGGAGAACCGCACGATCTGCCGGTCTTCGTTGGGGATCTCGATACCAACCGTGGTCTTGCCCGGAATCACCTCGACCACGCGCACACTGGTCACGGCCAGCGAACGTGCAAGGTCTTTCGCCAGGTTGGCGATGCGGCTGACTTTGACGCCGGCGGCAGGCTGAATTTCGTAACGGGTAATCACCGGGCCCGGGTGGATCGAGTCCACAGTGACCTCGACGCCGAATTCCTTGAGCTTGATCTCCAGCAAGTGGCCGACCGCCGCCAGGGATTCAGGCGAATAATTGAGTTGTTTCTTTTCCGCAGGATCAAGGATCGAGATCGGCGGCAAGGTGCCTTCCACGGCGCTGTCGACGAACAACGGCACCTGCTTCTCTTTCTGCACACGCTTGCTTGGCTCGGGCGCCTTGGCCGGCGCCGGGGCGATCACCGGCGGCACCTGCTTCTCGCGATCGGACATGTGCTTGCTCAGGGCCTGCTCGCGCTCGATCAGACGTTCCTTGACCTTGGCCTGTTCACGCTTGTCGGTGACGGTCGGGGCCACCACGTCATGGACGCGGTCATCGACTTCACGCAGTTGCGCGACCAGTTGCTTGCGCTCGGTACGGGCCGACCACCAGCGGTTGATCGCGCCCTGGAACAGCTCGAACAGGTCGAGGGTGATTTTGCCGGTGACATCCATCACCTTGAACCACGACAGGTCGGTGAACACCGTCAGGCCGAACAGGAACAGGGCAATGAACAGCAGCGTGCTGCCCTGGATATTCAGGGCATTGCGCGCCAGATCACCAAGGCTTTCGCCCAGCGCCCCGCCCGCGCCGGCCGGCAGACCGGTGGCAGCGTGGAAATGGATATGCGCCAGCGCCGCGCCGGACAGCACCAGGAACACCAGGCCGATCAGACGCCAGGAGAACAGCCAGCCGCTCCACTGCCATGGTTCGTGGCGTTGGCGGAAGATCTGATACGCCTTGATCGCCAGCAGCAGCGGGAAAATGTATGCGAAGTAACCCAGCACCATGAACAGGATATCGGCGCTGTAGGAACCGGCCGGGCCGCCGAAGTTCTGCACGTCGTCGATCTTGCTGTTGTGGCTCCAGCCCGGATCGTCCTTGCCGTAGGTCAGCAAGGCCATCATCAGGAACAGGCACAAGGCACCGATGGCGATCAATGCACCTTCCTTGAGCCGGTAGTGCAATTGCTGGCGCCAGAGCGGAACGACTGTTTTTGGTGCTTCGGTGGATTTCTTCAAAACGCTTCTTTTCCTGCGCCCGGGGCGCGTCCATCTATTGAATGACGATAAAAAACTGCCCAATCCAGGCAGGTAAAAAAGTGAACCGGCGCAACTGAGACTACTTTTAACACTGTGCCGCAGCTTTTATAAACACAGCCATAAACACAGCGCTCGGCAAATATCCTGTAACAGCCCGGCATTGTACGGGTTTGTGCGGCTGATGCCATGCTTCAAACCCCATAGCTGAGCATAGCCAACCGCACAAATCCTGCGGTTCAATTTGAGCATGCATTGTCTTTTGTGACAAAGGCTTATGAGGTGTATTTGATGAACGCAGCGAAGCATTCACGCCTGATCATTCTCGGCTCCGGCCCTGCTGGTTACAGCGCCGCCGTGTACGCCGCGCGCGCCAACCTCAAACCGGTGGTCATTACCGGGCTGCAGGCCGGTGGCCAGCTCACCACCACCGTCGAAGTCGACAACTGGCCCGGGGACGTCGAAGGTCTGACCGGTCCGGTGTTGATGGAGCGCATGCAGAAACACGCCGAACGCTTTGCCACAGAGATCGTTTACGACCACATCCACACCGCCAAGTTGCAGCAGCGCCCGTTCGAACTCATCGGCGACAGCGGCACTTACAGCTGCGACGCGCTGATCATCGCTACTGGCGCCTCGGCGCAGTATCTGGGCCTGCCCTCTGAAGAAGCCTTCGCCGGCAAAGGCGTTTCAGCCTGCGCGACCTGTGACGGTTTTTTCTACCGTAATCAGGTGGTCGCGGTGGTCGGCGGCGGCAACACCGCTGTCGAGGAAGCGCTGTATCTGTCGAACATCGCCAAAGAAGTGCATCTGATCCACCGGCGCGACAAGTTGCGCTCGGAGAAAATCCTCCAGGACAAACTGTTCGAAAAAGCCGCCAATGGCAACGTTCGCCTGCACTGGAACCAGAATCTGGACGAAGTACTGGGCGACGCCAGCGGCGTGACTGGCGCCCGTCTGCGGGACAGTCGTACCGGCGAAACCCGTGATCTGGCGCTGGCCGGCGTGTTCATCGCGATTGGTCACAAACCCAACACCGATCTGTTCCAGGGCCAGCTGTCGATGCGCGACGGCTATTTGCGGGTCAAGGGCGGCAGTGACGGCGACGCCACGTCCACCGAGATCCCCGGCGTCTTCGCTGCCGGCGATGTGGCCGACCACGTTTACCGCCAGGCCGTGACCTCGGCCGGGGCCGGTTGCATGGCGGCACTGGACGCGGAGAAGTATCTGGACGACATTCCTGTCATTTAACGGCACACTTTATCGCGGGCCATACAGCCCGCACCGCCCTCCCCTTCTGCAAGCCTGAATGCCATGCTGACTTGGTTACAACGTAACTCCCTGACTTTTCCGCCGCTGGAAAAGGCCATGCGCGACCCCAACGGATTGCTCGCCGCCGGTGGCGATCTGTCGGCCGATCGGCTGATTCAGGCATATCGCCACGGCTGCTTTCCGTGGTTTTCCGAGGGCCAACCGATTCTCTGGTGGTCACCGGATCCTCGTACCGTGTTGTTTCCCGACGAACTGCATGTCTCGCGCAGCCTTGGCAAACTGCTGCGCAAGGAACGCTATCAGGTGACCTTCGATCAGGATTTCGACGCGGTGATTCGCGCCTGCGCTGCACCGCGGGATTACGCCGACGGCACCTGGATCACCGAAGCCATGCAGGACGCCTATCTGGAACTGCACCGACGCGGCTTCGCCCACTCGGTCGAGGTCTGGGATCAGAGCCAACTGGTCGGCGGCCTGTATGGCCTGGCGATGGGACAGCTGTTTTTCGGCGAATCGATGTTCAGCCGCGCCGACAACGCCTCCAAATACGGCTTTGCCACTCTCGTGCGACACCTGAAAGACGCAGGATTCGTCCTGATTGACTGCCAGATGCCGACCGATCATCTGCACAGCCTCGGCGCCCGGGCGATCCCCCGCCACGAATTCGCCGGCTATCTGGCCCGCCACCTGGATCAACCCAGTCGCGCCACCTGGGTTTGCTGAGCGACTTTTGCGCGCGTGGCTTACACTTAATTCACCAGCTTATCCCGAGGGTTGATCATGACCGAGTTGGCGCGCTTGAAGTTCTATGCCACTCAGCCGCATTCCTGCAGTTATCTGCCCGAGGAGCAGGCGACGACGCTGTTTCTCGACCCGAGCCAGCCCATGGATGTGCACGTCTACGCAGATCTGTCGGAAATGGGCTTTCGTCGCAGCGGCGATCATCTGTATCGGCCCCATTGCCAGAATTGCAATGCGTGCGTGCCTGCGCGCATCCCGGTGGCGCAGTTCAACCCCAACCGCCAGCAGAAACGCATTTTCAAACGCAATGCCGATCTGCAGGTACGCCCGATAAAACCGCACTTCAGCGAAGAATATTTCGATCTGTACCAGCGCTATATCGAACAGCGGCATGCCGACGGCGACATGTACCCACCGAGCCGCGATCAGTTCTCGACCTTTCTGGTGCGCGACCTGCCCTTCTCGCGCTTCTATGAATTTCGTCTCGACGGACGGTTACTCGCCGTCGCGGTGACCGATCTGCTGCCCAACGGCCTGTCGGCGGTCTACACCTTTTACGAACCCGACGAAGAGCGTCGCAGCCTGGGTCGTTTCGCGATCCTGTGGCAAATCGCCGAAAGTCAGCGGTTGGGGCTGGAGGCGGTGTATCTCGGTTATTGGATCAAGAACTGCAAAAAGATGAACTACAAAACCCAATATCGCCCCATCGAATTGCTGATTAATCAGCGCTGGGTGATCCTGAACTAATCGCAAGCCCTAAACCCCTTGGCTTAAACCCCCTTTTTCGGGCACAATGCACGCCGCTTTTGCCTGGCGCAGTTGCACCGGGCCATTCATTGGATACCGAGGGCTTTACTGCATGTCGAAAGAAGACAGCTTCGAAATGGAAGGCACTGTCGTCGACACCCTGCCCAACACCATGTTTCGTGTGGAGTTGGAAAATGGGCACGTCGTAACCGCGCATATTTCCGGCAAGATGCGCAAGAACTACATTCGTATTCTTACCGGTGACAAAGTGCGCGTCGAGCTGACGCCCTATGACTTGAGCAAAGGGCGCATCACTTACCGCGCTCGCTAATCAAGTCAATACAGAACGCCCGGTTTATGCCGGGCGTTTTTGTGTCTGCGCTTTGGGGTTGGGGATTGGGGATTGGGGGCATATCCGTTGCTGCGGGTGTTGCCGCTGGCGGTTTCGCTCTTACAGCGAGTCACCTTTTCCAAACGCCGAAAAGGTAACCCAAAAGGCTTGGCCCCGGCGTACGGCACTTCGCTGAGGCTCAGTGCTCCCTCGCTACGGTGTCCATCCGGGGGCATCGCCTACGGTTTGCTTCGCTGCACCTCCTCTCGATGTATGCGGCTTCGCCGCATGGCGCTGCGCGCCCAACCCCCGGATGAACACCTTCGCTCGGCCTGCCGAAGGGGCTGGAGATCAAAAGCCACATCAAAAGCCAGAGCCAGATCAAAAGATCGCAGCCTTCGGCAGCTCCTACATGGGATTGGGTGTATTCAATTAGAGGTTGGTCGGCTGTCAGGCCGCCATCGCTGAAAAGACAGCTCCACAGAAATCAACAGCAGACCGCACCCGCCTCTCACCACTCAACAGGATGAGCGTTAGCTCGGCTGCAGCTCTTGATCCATGGGCGACGTCGGCAGGCTGAGTGGAGGGATTGATCCGGGCGTGGGAGCGCAGCGACCGTTTGGCGCAGCCAAACACAGCGAGAGGAGGTGCAGCGAAGCAAACCGTAGACGCTGCGCCCGGATCGATCCCGCAGCGAAGGTACCCCGAGCCCCAGCGAGCGGGCCGCACGTAGGAGCAAGCGTTTTTTGCTTACTTTTTTTGGCGTTTGAAAAAAAGTGAGTCGCCGTAAGGGCGAAACCGTAATAAGCCATCACCGCAGCAACGGATATACACACAAAAACACCAGACAACAAAAAGGCGCCCGAAGGCGCCCTCTTGATCCAAGGCCGTCAGGCCATTTCTGCGGTAGTTTCGAAGTCAAACGTCAACTCACCATCCTTGATGTCGATGTGAACCACACCGCCATGCTCGGCCAGCTCGCCAAACAGAATCTCCTCCGCCAACGGACGCTTGATCTTGTCCTGGATCAGGCGCGCCATCGGACGTGCGCCCATGGCCGAATCGTAACCACCGGCCGCCAGCCAGCTGCGCGCCGCATCGGTAACCTCCAGCAACACACGCTTGTCTTCCAGCTGCGCCTGCAGTTCGGTGAGGAACTTGTCCACCACACTTTTGATGACCTCATGACTGAGGCGACCAAACTGGATAATGGTGTCCAGACGGTTACGGAATTCAGGCGTAAAGCTCTTCTTGATCACTTCCATCGCATCGGACGAGTGATCCTGATGAGTGAAACCGATCGAAGCACGCGCTGCAGTCTCGGCACCGGCGTTGGTGGTCATGATGATGATCACGTTGCGGAAGTCCGCCTTGCGCCCGTTGTTGTCGGTGAGCGTACCGTGGTCCATCACCTGCAGCAGCAGGTTGAAGACTTCCGGATGCGCCTTCTCGATTTCATCGAGCAGCAATACGCAGTGCGGCTGCTTGGTGATCGCTTCGGTCAACAGACCGCCCTGATCGAACCCGACATAGCCTGGAGGTGCACCGATCAGACGCGATACGGTGTGACGCTCCATGTATTCGGACATGTCGAAGCGCACCAGTTCGATCCCCAACGCCTTGGCCAGCTGCCGCGCGGCCTCGGTTTTACCGACACCGGTAGGACCTGCGAACAGGAACGAACCGACAGGCTTGTCAGGCGACTTGAGGCCGGCACGGGACAGCTTGATCGCGGTCGACAGCGAATCGATCGCGGCGTCCTGACCAAACACCGTCAGCTTCAGGTCACGCTCCAGGTTGCGCAGCAGTTCCTTGTCGGAACTGGTGACGTGTTTCGGCGGAATCCGCGCGATCTTCGCCACGATGTCTTCAACCTGCGGCACCTCAATGCGTTTCACACGTTTTTCGACTGGTTGCAGACGCTGGTAGGCGCCCGCTTCGTCGATCACGTCGATGGCCTTGTCCGGCATGTGCCGGTCATTGATGTAGCGCGATGCCAGTTCAGCGGCAGCGCGCAACGACTCATCGCTGTATTCGATGTTGTGGTGCTGCTCGAAACGCCCTTTCAGGCCGCGCAGGATGCCGATGGTATCTTCCACCGACGGCTCGACGACATCGACTTTCTGGAAGCGCCGCGCCAGGGCACGGTCCTTCTCGAAGATGCCGCGAAATTCCTGGAACGTGGTCGAGCCGATGCAGCGAATGTCGCCAGACGAGAGCAATGGCTTGAGCAGGTTCGAGGCATCCATCACTCCACCGGACGCAGCCCCCGCACCGATAATGGTGTGGATCTCGTCGATGAACAGGATCGCCTGCGGACGTTTTTTCAGTTCATTGAGCAGCGCCTTGAAGCGCTTCTCGAAATCGCCGCGATACTTGGTGCCCGCGAGCAGAGCACCGAGATCGAGCGAGTAGACGACGCTGTTGGCCAGCAGGTCCGGCACCTGGTTGTCGACAATGCGCTTGGCCAAGCCTTCGGCAATCGCGGTTTTACCCACGCCCGCCTCGCCCACCAACAGCGGATTGTTCTTGCGCCGACGCGCGAGAATCTGCGCGACACGCTCGACTTCCATTTCGCGGCCGACCAGCGGATCGATACGCCCCTGGCGCGCAAGTTCGTTCAGGTTACTGGCATAAGCATCCAGAGGATTGCCTGAGGAAGAAGACTCACCGCCCTCGTCGTCCTGCATATCTTGTTCACCTTCAGAGTGATCGCCATGCCCCGGCACTTTGGAAATGCCATGGGCGATGTAATTGACGACATCAATACGCGCAACGCTCTGCTGTTTCAGCAGAAACACGGCCTGACTCTCTTGCTCACTGAAGATTGCAACCAGCACGTTGGCGCCAGTCACTTCGCGTTTGCCCGAGCTCTGTACGTGAAAAACAGCACGCTGCAGTACACGCTGGAAGCCCAGAGTTGGCTGGGTTTCACGATCTTCGTCATGGACGGGGATCAATGGCGTGGTGGAGTCGATGAACTCCTGCAGGTCGTGCTTGAGTTTGTCGAGGTTTGCGCCGCAGGCACGCAATACGGTGGCGGCAGCCTCATTGTCCAATAGGGCCAGCAGCAGGTGTTCGACGGTCATGAATTCATGACGCTTCGAACGAGCCTCCTTGAAGGCAAGATTGAGGGTGACTTCGAGCTCGCGGTTTAACATAGCTTCACCTCATACCCAAGTGGTCGGCGATTAACCGTCCTTCTCGATTTCACAGAGTAGCGGATGCTGGCTTTCCCTGGCGTACTGGTTGACCTGCATGGCCTTTGTCTCGGCGATGTCGCGGGTAAACACTCCACATACTGCCCGTCCTTCTGTGTGGACGGCCAGCATGACCTTGGTCGCCAGCTCGCGATTCAGGTTAAAAAACACCTCGAGCACTTCGACGACGAAATCCATCGGTGTGTAGTCATCGTTGAACAAAACCACCTTGTACATCGGCGGCGCCTGTAACGCAGGCTTTGCTTCCTGAACAGCAACGCCTGCCGAATCGTCGTCGTGCTCCTGTGGAAGATCCTTTTGGAGAAGCGGGCGATCCTGATTGAATGTTAGTCGAATCTGGCTGATTGCATGCATGGAAAGAAAGGTTCGTCAGTTGTGCAAATACAGTGGTGGGGGCGGCTGTGCACCTTTTCAACTCCGACTGCCCGGTCACCTTGACTATCGGGAAAACGGTGTTACAACCAATAGAGCCCACAGTGGGTAAAAAAGATCCGCGGAGTCAATTCATTTAAACGAATTCGATTGCGGATGTCCTGGATGATACTCCAGCGATGGAGTCTGTTGCAGAGGGATTTGAGCATGGCTGTCGGCAAGGTCAAGTGGTTCAACAATGCCAAGGGATTCGGCTTCATCAACACCGATGCCCGCGAAGGACGAGACGAGGATGGCAAAGAAATCGATTTCTTTGCACACTACTCCGCCATTGAGATGGACGGGTATAAAACCCTCAAGGCCGGACAACTCGTCAGCTTCGAGATCGTCCAGGGGCCCAAAGGCCTGCATGCCGTGAAAATCAAAGGCGCGACGGTTGCCAGCGAGACGGCTGCGCATGCCTCTCGTGCCGAAAAGGTGTCGAGCTGACCTGAACAGTTTTCCCGCCATGAAAAAACCGCCCGAAGGCGGTTTTTTTGTACCTGTATCGCTTACATGTGCGAAATCAGCGCATCACCGAAGCCTGAAGACGAGACCAGCTTGGCGCCGTCCATCAGACGCTCGAAGTCGTAGGTCACGGTTTTCGCACCAATGGCGCCGTTGGTGCCCTTGATGATCAGATCCGCCGCTTCGGTCCAGCCCATGTGGCGCAGCATCATCTCGGCCGAGAGAATCAGCGAACCCGGGTTGACCTGGTCCTTGCCGGCGTACTTCGGCGCGGTGCCATGGGTGGCTTCGAACATCGCCACGGTGTCGGACAGGTTGGCACCCGGCGCAATACCGATACCGCCCACTTCCGCCGCCAGGGCGTCGGAGAGGTAGTCGCCGTTGAGGTTGAGGGTCGCGATCACATCGTATTCCGCCGGGCGCAGCAGGATCTGCTGAAGCATGGCGTCGGCGATGGCATCTTTGACGATGACGTTCTTGCCGGTTTTCGGATTTTTGAACTGCATCCACGGACCGCCGTCGAGCAGGGTCGCGCCGAATTCTTCGGCCGCCACTTCATAGGCCCATTCCTTGAAGGCACCTTCGGTGAACTTCATGATGTTGCCTTTGTGCACGATGGTCAGCGAGTCGCGATCGTTGTCGACCACATATTGCAGGGCCTTGCGCGCCAGACGCTTGGTGCCTTCGAGGGACACCGGCTTGACGCCGATACCGCAGTTTTCGTCGAAACGGATCTTGGTGACGCCCATTTCTTCTTTAAGGAATTTGATGATCTTGGTGGCTTCCGGGGAACCGGCCTTCCACTCGATACCGGCGTAGATGTCCTCGGAGTTCTCGCGGAAAATGGTCATGTCGACGTCGCCGGGCTTTTTCACCGGGCTCGGTACGCCTTCGAACCAGCGCACCGGGCGCAGGCAGACGTACAGGTCGAGTTGCTGGCGCAGGGCCACGTTCAGCGAACGGATACCGCCACCGACCGGCGTGGTCAGTGGGCCTTTGATGGAAACCACGTAATCCTTGACCGCGTCCAGGGTTTCCTGGGGCAGCCAGGTGTCCTGGTCGTAAACCTGAGTGGCTTTTTCGCCGGCATAGACTTCCATCCAGGAAATCTTGCGCTTGCCGCCGTAGGCCTTCTGAACAGCAGCATCGACAACCTTGATCATCACCGGGCTGATGTCGACACCAATGCCGTCACCTTCGATGAAGGGGATGATCGGGTTATCAGGAACATTGAGAGAATGGTCTGCATTGACGGTGATTTTGTCGCCGACGGCTGGAACCTGAATCTTCTTGTAACCCATGCTGAACTCCATTGTTTGGATTGAACATCTGGCTTGGTTCGAGCGTAACCCAGTTAAATCAACACGCAAACCCTCTGTTCACGGCGCAGGCATATCTGGCTTCGTACAAGCCTGAAAGCAAAGGGAAAAGCGCCAAACTCAAGCATTCCCGGCGACTCTACGCCCCACTCCGCCCTGCGACCTTTAGACCAATGGACGAGGCGGGTTGCATATGAACCATCGGCAGATTGCCAGCTACCTATGTATAATGCCGCCCGCTGACCAAAGGGTCACGACGGCTGGCCTCTCTAGCACGAGACTTTCCGCCTGATTGGTCGGGTTGTTACCGCAGTCCGACTGCTTGACGCTCTACTGATGCACCCAACATCACCGCGAAGAATCTCGACATTCGGTTCATGGATGACTTTGAACGAACGCGCTTACCCGGCGCCCCTCGAGTTTCTGCGCACGCTTTAGCAAAGAAGAGAGAGTTAATCCGAATATGCCCACCCGCTCGAAGATCATCTATACCTTCACCGACGAAGCTCCAGCCCTCGCCACCTATTCCCTGCTGCCGATCATCGAGGCTTACACCGCCTCGGCCGATATCGCCGTGGAAACCCGCGATATCTCTCTTGCAGCACGCATCCTGGCCAGCTTCCCCGAGCAACTGGGCGACAAAGCCGTAGCCGACCACCTCGCCGAACTGGGCGACCTGGCCGTTACGCCTGAAGCCAACATCATCAAGCTGCCGAACATCAGCGCTTCGGTGCCTCAGCTGCAAGCGGCAATCAAAGAACTGCAAGCCCAGGGTTACAACCTGCCGGACTATCCGGAAACCGTGACCACCGACGCCGAAAAAGAAGCCAAGGCGCGTTACGACAAGATCAAGGGCAGCGCCGTGAACCCGGTTCTGCGTGAAGGCAACTCCGACCGCCGCGCTCCGCTGTCGGTCAAGAACTATGCGCGCAAGCACCCGCACAAAATGGGCGCCTGGGCCAAAGACTCCAAGTCCCACGTTGCTCACATGAGCACCGGCGATTTCTACGGCAGCGAAAAAGCTGCCCTGATCGACGCCGCTGACGTTGTGAAAATCGAGCTGATCGCCAAAGACGGTACCGCTACCGTCCTGAAAGAAAAAACCAGCGTTCAGGCTGGCGAGATCCTCGACTGCGCCGTGTTGAGCAAAAACGCCCTGCGTGCGTTCATCGCTGCTGAAATCGAAAGCGCCAAAGCGCAAGGCGTGCTGCTGTCGGTACACCTGAAAGCGACCATGATGAAGGTCTCCGACCCGATCATGTTCGGCCAGATCGTTGCCGAGTTCTATAAAGACGCCCTGACCAAGCACGCTGACGTGCTGGCCGAGATCGGCTTCAACCTGAACAACGGCATCGGCGATCTGTACGCTCGCATCAAGGCCCTGCCGGCCGAGCAGCAAGCGCAGATCGAAGCTGACATGGCAGCGGTCTACGCCGCGCGTCCATCGCTGGCGATGGTCAACTCCGACAAGGGCATCACCAACCTGCACGTGCCGAGCGACGTCATCGTCGACGCCTCGATGCCAGCGATGATCCGTGACTCCGGCAAGATGTGGGGCACCGACGGCCAGCTGCACGACACCAAGGCTGTGATCCCGGATCGTTGCTACGCAACCATCTACCAGGCCGTGATCGAAGACTGCAAAGCCAATGGCGCGTTCGATCCGACCACCATGGGCAGCGTGCCAAACGTCGGCCTGATGGCGAAGAAAGCCGAAGAGTACGGCTCGCACGACAAGACGTTCCAGACCAAGGCTGACGGCGTGGTTCGCGTCACCGACAGCAAGGGCAACCTGCTGATGGAACAAGCTGTTGAAGCTGGCGATATCTTCCGCATGTGCCAGACCAAAGACGCGCCGATCCAGGACTGGGTCAAACTGGCCGTCAACCGTGCTCGCGCCAGCAGCACCCCGGCAATCTTCTGGCTGGACCCGATGCGTGCCCACGACGGCGTAGTGATCGAGAAGGTTCAGGCTTACCTGAAGGATCACGACACCAGCGGCCTGGACATCCAGATCATGGCGCCGGTCGATGCCATGAAGTACACCCTGCAGCGCACTCGCTCCGGCCTCGACACCATCTCGGTGACCGGCAACGTACTGCGCGACTACCTGACCGACCTGTTCCCGATCATGGAACTGGGCACCAGCGCCAAGATGCTGTCGATCGTGCCGCTGATGAACGGCGGTGGCCTGTTCGAAACCGGCGCCGGCGGTTCGGCTCCGAAGCACGTGCAGCAACTGGTTGAAGAGAACTTCCTGCGCTGGGATTCGCTGGGCGAGTTCCTCGCGCTGGCAGCCTCCCTCGAGCACCTGGGTGTGAACTACAACAACCCGAAAGCGCTGGTTCTGTCCAAGACCCTGGACCAGGCCACCGGCCAGTTCCTGGACAACAACAAGTCGCCATCGCGCAAAGTCGGCAACATCGACAACCGCGGCAGCCACTTCTACCTGGCGATGTACTGGGCTCAGGCCCTGGCTGCCCAGACCGAAGACGCTGCACTGCAAGCGCAGTTCGCGCCCCTGGCCAAGACTCTGACCGAGAACGAGGCGACCATCGTTGCCGAGCTCAACGCCGTTCAGGGCAAGCCAGTGGACATCGGTGGTTACTACCACGCCGACGCCGAGCTGATCAGCAAGGCCATGCGCCCAAGCGCGACCTTCAACGCGGCGGTTGCTGCGCTGGTTTAAGGTTGTAAAGGGAACATCACAAACCCCGGCCCTGTGCCGGGGTTTGTGTTTCTGAATACAACACAAATCCCCTGTAGGAGTGAGCCTGCTCGCGATAGCGTAATTTCAGGCACCATAGTTGTTGAATGGTATACCGCTATCGCGAGCAGCCTCACTCCTACAAGGGATCGGGTTTCAATTCAATATTTGAGGACAACTCATGGAATGGCTCCCCCACATCACCGTCGCCACCATCGTCGAAGACAACGGCCGCTTCCTGATGGTCGAAGAGCACAAGGCCGGGCGTAACGTGCTCAACCAGCCCGCCGGCCATCTCGACCCGGACGAAACCCTGACCGAAGCCGCCGTGCGCGAAACCCTTGAGGAAACCGGCTGGGACGTCGAGCCCACCGGCGTGATCGGCATTTACCTGTACACCGCGCCGAGCAACGGCGTGACGTACCAGCGTGTGTGTTTCAGCGCCAAAGCGGTGAAACACCACCCGGACTATCAACTGGACGACGGCATCGTCGGCGCCAAGTGGTTGACCCGCAGCGAATTAATCGCCCAGCGCGAGCACTGGCGCAGCGAGCTGATCATCCGCTGCATCGACGATTATCTGGCCGGCCACCACTTCAGTCTCGAACTGATCCGCCCTTCTCTTTAGCCTTGAGGCCGTGAGCCTGATAGAATCGCGTCCTTTTTCAAGACACTCATTGAATCCCTATGCGTGATCCAGCCCCTTCTGACACATCCAAGAAGCGCGTCATTGTCGGCATGTCCGGCGGCGTGGACTCTTCCGTTTCCGCTCTCCTGCTGATCGAGCAGGGTTATGAGGTGGAAGGCCTGTTCATGAAGAACTGGGAAGAAGACGACGGAACGGAATACTGCACCGCCATGGACGACCTGGCGGATGCCCAGGCTGTGTGCGACAAGATCGGCATCAAGCTGCACACCGCCAACTTCGCCGCCGAGTACTGGGATAACGTGTTCGAGCACTTCCTGGCTGAATACAAGGCCGGTCGCACGCCGAACCCGGACATCCTGTGTAACCGCGAGATCAAGTTCAAGGCGTTCCTCGACTACGCCATGATGCTCGGTGCCGACCTGATCGCCACCGGCCACTACGTGCGCCGCCGCGACATCGATGGCCGCACCGAACTGCTCAAGGGCCTTGATCCGAACAAGGACCAGAGCTACTTCCTGCACGCCGTTGGCGGCGAACAGATCGCCAAGACCCTGTTCCCGGTCGGCGAGCTGGAGAAGCCTGAAGTACGCGCGATTGCCGAGAAATATGAGCTGGCGACCGCCAAGAAAAAGGATTCCACCGGGATCTGCTTCATCGGCGAGCGCCGCTTCAGCGACTTCCTCAAGCAATACCTGCCGGCGCAACCGGGCGAGATCAAGACCACTGAAGGCGAAGTCATCGGCCGTCACCACGGTTTGATGTACCACACCATCGGTCAGCGTCAGGGCCTGGGCATTGGCGGCCTGAAGGACGCCGGTGATGAGCCGTGGTACGTGCTGCGCAAGGATCTGGACAACAACGAACTGATCGTCGGCCAGGGCAACAACCATCCATGGCTGTTCTCCAGCGCCCTGCTCGCTTCGGAAATCTACTGGGTCAACCCGATCGACCTGAGCCAGCCGCTGCGCCTGACCGCCAAAGTGCGTTATCGCCAGAGCGATCAGGCCTGCACCCTGGAAAAAACCACCACCGGCTACCGCGCCGTGTTCGACGAACCGCAACGCGCGGTGACCCCGGGCCAGTCCGTGGTGTTCTACGACGGTGAAATCTGCCTCGGTGGCGGCGTGATTGAAGTCGCCGAGCCGTGGAGCGGCCAGGCATGAGCCCGACTCAGGAGCAACTGACGGCGCTGGGCGGCGTGTTTCTCGCCGCCGTGCTGGTCGACCGGATCGCCAAGACCGGCCAGACCAGCGAAGCCGGCCTGAGCTGCATGCTCGGCAGCCTGCTGGTACGCGACCCGAAAGACACACTGGACGTGTATGGCGGCGACGATATCAACCTGCGCGAGGGCTATCGTGCCTTGATCGGCGCACTGGAGCGCGACCCGAGCACCTTGCAACGCGAGCCTTTACGCTACGCGCTGTCGATGCTCGGCCTTGAACGGCAACTGGCCAAGCGTGGCGACATGCTCGACACCATTGGCAAGCGCCTGCCGCAGATCCAGTCGCAGGTCGAACACTTCGGCCCGGCCCACGAAAACGTGATCGCCGCCTGCGGCGCGCTGTATCAGGACACCCTGAGCACCCTGCGCCAACGCATTCAGGTGCATGGCGACATGCGCAACCTGCAGCAACCGAGCAACGCCTCGAAGATCCGTGCGCTGCTGCTGGCCGGCATCCGCTCGGCACGCCTGTGGCGACAGCTCGGCGGGCACCGCTGGCAGTTGGTGATCAGCCGGCGCAAGCTGCTCAAAGAGCTGTATCCATTGATGCGCAGCGAGTAAATCGTCGCGCAATAAAAGTTTTGTAGTCTGTAACGCGTAATACGCCGGTCAGTTGGCAACGGACCGGCGGATTTTTTCATGTATGATACGCGCCCCATTTCGTTGCCCGACTGTCCGAGAACACCCCATGCAGCTCTCTTCGCTCACTGCGGTTTCCCCTGTTGACGGCCGCTACGCCGGCAAAACCCAGGCCCTGCGCCCGATTTTCAGCGAGTACGGCCTGATCCGTGCCCGCGTCCTGGTTGAAGTGCGCTGGCTCCAGCGCCTGGCCGCCCACGCCGGTATCCCGGAAGTGCCAGCCTTCTCCGCCGAGGCCAACGCCGTTCTCAATGAACTGGCTGAAAACTTCTCGCTGGAGCACGCCGAGCGCGTCAAAGAGATCGAGCGCACCACCAACCACGACGTCAAGGCGATCGAATACCTGCTCAAGGAGCAGGCGGCCAAGTTGCCGGAGCTGGCCAAGGTCAGCGAGTTCATCCACTTTGCCTGCACCAGTGAAGACATCAACAACCTGTCCCACGCCCTGATGCTGCGCGAAGGCCGTGACGACGTGATGCTGCCGCTGATGCGCCAGACCGCCAACGCCATCCGCGAACTGGCCATCCGTTTCGCCGACGTGCCGATGCTGTCGCGCACCCACGGTCAGCCGGCTTCGCCGACCACTCTGGGCAAAGAGCTGGCCAACGTGGTTTACCGCCTCGAGCGTCAGATCGCGCAGGTCGCTGCCGTGCCGCTGCTGGGCAAGATCAACGGCGCGGTAGGCAACTACAACGCCCACCTGTCGGCCTACCCGCAGATCGACTGGGAAGCCAACGCCCGCGCCTTCATCGAAGACGAGCTGGGCCTGGGCTTCAACCCGTACACCACGCAGATCGAGCCGCACGACTACATCGCCGAGCTGTTCGACGCGATTGCACGCTTCAACACCATCCTGATCGACTTCGACCGTGACATCTGGGGCTACATCTCCCTGGGTTACTTCAAGCAGCGCACCATCGCTGGCGAAATCGGTTCGTCGACCATGCCGCACAAGGTCAACCCGATCGACTTCGAAAACTCCGAAGGCAACCTGGGCATCGCCAACGCACTGTTCCAGCACCTGGCGAGCAAACTGCCGATCTCCCGCTGGCAGCGCGACCTGACCGACTCCACCGTGCTGCGTAACCTCGGTGTCGGCTTCGCCCACAGCGTGATCGCGTACGAAGCCAGCCTCAAAGGCATCAGCAAGCTGGAGCTCAACGAGCAGAAGATTGCTGCTGACCTCGACGCATGCTGGGAAGTATTGGCCGAGCCGATCCAGACCGTGATGCGCCGCTACAACATCGAAAACCCGTACGAAAAACTGAAAGAACTGACCCGCGGCAAGGGCATCAGCCCCGAAGCGCTGCAGACTTTCATCGACGGCCTGGACATGCCGGCCGAAGCGAAAGCCGAGCTGAAACAGCTGACCCCGGCCAACTACATCGGCAACGCTGTAGCGCAAGCCAAACGCATCTGATTCACCGCTTGACCCGTTTGAGACGCCCGGCCGCGCCGGGCGTTTTTATTCCCGTCTGAAAAATGCTTTTTTTCAATAGGTTACACATGAATCCTGACACTCCTCTTCAACTCCTGGGCGGTCTCACAGCGCGCGAATTCATGCGCGATTACTGGCAGAAAAAGCCGCTGCTGATCCGTCAGGCCATTCCTGACTTCGAAAGCCCGATCGACGCCGACGAACTGGCGGGCCTGGCTCTGGAAGAAGAGGTCGAGTCGCGCCTGGTGATCGAGCACGGCGAGCGTCCGTGGGAGCTGCGTCGCGGCCCGTTCGCCGAAGACGAATTCAGCAAATTGCCGGAAAAAGAGTGGACCTTGCTCGTTCAGGCCGTTGATCAATTCGTGCCGGAAGTCAGCGAGCTGCTGGAAAACTTCCGCTTCCTGCCGAGCTGGCGCGTCGATGACGTAATGATCAGCTTCGCAGCGCCAGGTGGCAGCGTCGGTCCGCACTTCGACAACTACGACGTGTTCCTGCTGCAAGGCCACGGCAAGCGCAACTGGAAAATCGGCCAGATGTGCGACACCGACAGCCCGCTGCTGCAGCACGCGGACCTGCGCATCCTCGCCGAATTCGAACAGACCGAAGAGTGGGTCCTGGAACCGGGCGACATGCTTTACCTGCCGCCGCGCCTGGCTCACTGCGGGATCGCCGTTGACAACTGCATGACCTACTCGGTCGGCTTCCGCGCCCCGAGCGCCTCTGAAGTGCTGACCCACTTCACTGACTTCCTCAGCCAGTTCCTGTCGGACGAAGAGCGCTACACCGACGCCGACGCGCAGCCAGCGGCCGATCCGCACCAGATTCAGCACGATGCGCTGGACCGCCTGAAAAGCCTGCTCGCCGAACATATGAGCGATGAACGCCTGCTGCTGACCTGGTTCGGCCAGTACATGACCGAGCCGCGCTACCCGGAACTGGTGGTCGGCCCTGAAGACGTCGAAGAAGACGACTTCCTCGCCGCCCTGCAGGATGGCGCCGTACTGATCCGCAACCCGAGCGCGCGTCTGGCCTGGTCGGAAGTCGATGACGACCTGCTGCTGTTCGCCAGTGGCCAGAGCCGTTACCTGCCGGGCAAGCTGCGCGAGCTGCTGAAGCTGATCTGCGCCGCCGACGCGCTGCACGCCGACAACCTCGGCGAATGGCTGGACGACGAAGACGGTCGCGGCCTGCTGTGCGAGCTGGTCAAACAGGGCAGCCTGGGATTCGCCGATGAATAAGATTCGCGTACGTGTCGCAGACTGGCAAAAGGACAACGCCGAGATCCGGCGCATTCGTGAAACGGTGTTCATCGCCGAACAATCGGTACCACCTGAACTGGAATGGGACGCCGATGACGCGACCGCCGTGCATTTTCTGGCGTTCGAAGGCGACTTTCCGATCGGTACCGCCCGCCTGTTGCCCGACGGGCACATTGGCCGGGTTTCAGTCCTGAAGGACTGGCGCGGGATGAAGGTTGGCGATGCGCTGATGCAAGCGGTCATCGCCGAAGCCGAAGCGCGCGGCCTGCAGCAGCAGATGCTCAGCGCGCAGGTGCAGGCCACGGCGTTTTATGAGCGCCTGGGTTTCAGCCTGGTCAGCGAGGAATTCCTCGAAGCCGGGATTCCGCATGTCGATATGGTTCGTCATTCGGCCTGATCAGCAGAGATCCTCTGATCTCTGGAGATTCTGTGGCGAGGGAGCTTGCTCCCGCTGGGGCGCGAAGCGACCCTAAACATTAGAGGTCTGCTGCGCAGCCCTGCGGGAGCAAGCTCCCTCGCCACAAAAAGCGGTATGTGAACACCCTCAAAACGCCCCGTCATTTTCGGATGCCGGGGCGTTTTGCTGTCTACGATTCAACTTGCACCACCGCAGGCCGACAAACTGGCAATATCAAGCCTTTCGAAAGCGGAGATAACGGACATGTCCCTACGCACCCTGCTCACCACCCTGCTGCTCGGTTGCAGCCTATCGGTGATGGCAGCCACAGAAATCGTGCCTCTCAATTACCGCACCAGCGCCGACATGCTGCCGATGGCGCAGGACTTCCTCGGCAAGGACGGTCAGGTCAGCGCCTACGGCAACCAACTGATCATCAAGGCCGAGCCGGACAAGATCCAGGAACTCAAGGCGCTGATCACTCAACTGGACACTGCCCCCAAACGCCTGCTGATCACTGTCGATACCAATGAAAACAACGGTCGCGGCGATGAAGGCTACTCGGTCAACGGCACGCAGCCGAACCAGACCCGCATCATCAGCCGCAGCACCGCCAGCCGTGACGGCGGCGTGCAGCAAGTGCAGGCCACCGACGGCATGCCGGCACTGATCCAGGTCGGCCAGAGCGTGCCGATCACCAGCAGCCAGACCAACTCGTACGGCGATTACAGCAGCCAGACGCAATACCGCAACGTCACCCAGGGCTTCTATGTCACGGCCAGCGTCACCGGCGACATCGTTCACCTGTCGATCAGCACCAACCGTGACCGCATGAGCCAGGAACGTCCTGATGTAGTGAACGTGCAAAGCACCGACACAACCGTCAGCGGACGCCTGGGCGAATGGATCACCCTCGCCGGCGTGAATCGCCAGACTCAGGCCGACAAACAGGGCCTGACCCGCAGCTACTCGACTCAAGGCCGGGATGACATGACCTTGAAGGTAAAAGTCGACGCCCTGGACTAAAGCACCGAAAACTGACTGATTAGTCGTATTAGACGAAAGATGTAGTGCCTGTAAAAAAGCACTACAAAACGTTTGACGAGGCAAAAAAGCGAAGGCATGATGGCCTCGCTCCCGCTAATCAGAGGCCCTGGCAAGGGCCTTCGAAGCGACGTTCGCACCTACCCCGCGAACCGCTTCGTGTCTGTACCGCCCACAAGGTGTGTTTGACGAGGTTGCCGACTGGAACGAAGTTGTCCCGAGGGACGGAAGCGTAATTAGGTAACCCGGCTTCACGCTGTAGTTCGTATAAAGGCCCACGACGCCCGAATGCGCCCCGCAGTCCGCCACTACCTGCTCACTTCCCCTCGAGCCCATCGTTCATCCCGTCGCCTACCCCGCCGAATCCGACTTGACCACCTAAGCTTCTGGTCAGCGAGCGCAGGAATTTTCCACCGCAGAACTACTTTTCATAAAGACGCGACGAGGTTTATCTCCATGGCACTGACACGCGAACAGCAAATTGCAGCCCTTGAAAAAGACTGGGCTGAAAACCCGCGCTGGAAAGGCGTGACTCGCACTTACTCCGCTGCTGACGTCGTCCGTCTGCGTGGCTCGGTTCAACCTGAGCACACCCTTGCGAAAATGGGCGCCGAGAAGCTGTGGAACCTGGTGACCCAGGGTGCCAAGCCATCCTTCCGCCCTGAGAAAGATTTCGTCAACTGCATGGGCGCCCTGACCGGCGGCCAGGCTGTTCAGCAGGTCAAGGCCGGTATCCAGGCGATCTACCTGTCGGGCTGGCAAGTGGCTGCGGACAACAACTCCGCAGAATCCATGTACCCGGACCAGTCGCTGTACCCGGTGGACTCCGTGCCAACCGTGGTCAAGCGCATCAACAACTCGTTCCGTCGTGCTGACCAGATCCAGTGGAAAGCCGGCAAGAACCCGGGCGACGAAGGTTACATCGACTACTTCGCGCCAATCGTGGCTGACGCCGAAGCCGGTTTCGGCGGCGTACTGAACGCCTACGAGCTGATGAAGAGCATGATCGAAGCAGGCGCCGCCGGCGTTCACTTCGAAGACCAACTGGCTTCCGTGAAAAAATGCGGTCACATGGGCGGTAAAGTACTGGTTCCGACTCAGGAAGCCGTGCAGAAGCTGGTGGCTGCACGTCTGGCTGCCGACGTTGCCGGTACCCCGACCATCATTCTGGCCCGTACCGACGCTAACGCTGCTGACCTGCTGACCTCGGATTGCGACCCGTACGACCAGCCGTTCGTGACTGGCGAACGTACCCAGGAAGGCTTCTACAAGGTGCGTGCAGGCCTGGATCAGGCGATCGCTCGTGGCCTGGCCTACGCGCCGTACGCCGACCTGATCTGGTGCGAAACCGCCAAGCCGGATCTGGAAGAAGCCCGTCGCTTCGCTGAAGCGATCAAGAAGGAATACCCGGACCAACTGCTGTCGTACAACTGCTCGCCTTCCTTCAACTGGAAGAAAAACCTGGACGACGCGACCATCGCCAAGTTCCAGCGCGAACTGTCCGCCATGGGCTACAAGCACCAGTTCATCACCCTGGCCGGCATTCACAACATGTGGCACAGCATGTTCAACCTGGCGCACGACTACGCCCGCAACGACATGACTGCCTACGTGAAGTTGCAGGAGCAGGAATTCGCTGACGCCGCCAAGGGTTACACCTTCGTGGCTCACCAGCAGGAAGTGGGCACCGGCTACTTCGACGACATGACCACCGTGATCCAGGGTGGCTCGTCCTCGGTCACCGCACTGACCGGTTCGACCGAAGAAGAACAGTTCCACTGATTCGGCTTCGCTGAGCAAACGGCCTTTGCGGATCGTATAGAAAGCTAACCGCAAAGCCGCAAGACTGACGCCCCGACTGGTTCGGGGCGTTTTTTTGCGCCCCGAAAACACGCCCTCCCCCATGTAGGAGCTGCCGAAGGCTGCGATCTTTTGATCTTGTCTTTTAAAAGCAAAATCAAAAGATCGCAGCCTTCGGCAGCTCCTACATGGGGCATGTGTTGGGCTCAAGACCTCCCAAGCGCCACGAAACCTTGTGGGAGTGAGCCTGCTCGCGATAGCGGTGTGTCCGTCACCTTATGTCTTGGCAGGCACACCGCCATCGCGAGCAGGCTCACTCCTGCAATGACCGGCGGCGCTCGGACAAAACATTGATCCAGACCAGTACCCGCGTCACAAAAATCGGGTAAAACGAGCGCCACCGCTACTTGCAGTAACAGGCATATAAGACAACTTTCCGGTTACTGCGCCGCTAAACAGTTACAAAACCACTCCAAACGATATCAATTATCATTTAGCGGCAACTATGTTCGTTACATTTCTTACAAAACATAATTGGCAGAAACCCGGCTAATGCCCGCAATGCATGGGCTGCAGGGCATTGGAGGTGCGCTATGTCCTTATTCCAATAAATAATTTCGCTATAGGAATTTTACTTGCAGGGTGTTTAGCCATAAAATCAGCGCGATTGATTGCTGCGACATATCGTCACTGCCTTATTTCTTTATCAAGCTCAGAGACCTTTGCTCTCTGTTAAGGATTACCAGCATGCCCGAAGCGACAGGACTCATGGCCCACAACTGGGGCTTTGCCATTTTCCTTCTGGGTGTAGTCGGCCTGTGTGCCTTCATGCTCGGCGTCTCCAGCCTCCTCGGGTCAAAAGCCTGGGGCCGCAGCAAAAACGAACCGTTCGAGTCCGGCATGCTACCTACCGGTGGCGCCCGCTTGCGGCTCTCAGCCAAATTCTATCTGGTCGCGATGCTGTTCGTGATCTTCGATATCGAAGCCCTCTTTCTCTTTGCATGGTCTGTGTCCGTCCGCGAAAGCGGCTGGACCGGATTCGTCGAAGCTCTCGTTTTCATAGCAATTCTGTTGGCAGGTCTTGTCTACCTGTTCCGAGTGGGCGCCCTTGACTGGGCTCCGGAAGCTCGTCGCAAGCGGCAGGCGAAGCTGAAACAATGAGGCTTTGGCAATGCAATACAATCTCACCAGAATCGACCCCGATGCTCCTAACGAGCAGTATCCGATTGGCGAACGGGAAACCGTTTCCGATCCGTTAGAGGATCAAGTCCACAAAAACATTTTCATGGGCAAGCTCGAAGACGTGCTGAGTGGTGCGGTCAACTGGGGGCGTAAAAACTCCCTGTGGCCGTACAACTTCGGCCTTTCGTGCTGCTATGTGGAAATGACCACCGCCTTCACGGCGCCCCACGACATCGCGCGCTTTGGCGCCGAAGTTATCCGGGCATCACCGCGTCAGGCCGACTTCATGGTTATCGCCGGTACCTGCTTCATCAAGATGGCGCCGATCATTCAGCGTCTCTACGAGCAAATGCTCGAGCCGAAGTGGGTGATCTCCATGGGTTCGTGCGCCAACTCCGGTGGCATGTACGACATCTACTCCGTGGTTCAAGGGGTGGACAAGTTCCTGCCCGTGGACGTCTACGTACCTGGCTGCCCGCCCCGTCCAGAAGCATTTCTGCAAGGCTTGATGCTGTTGCAGGAATCGATTGGCCAGGAGCGTCGCCCACTGTCCTGGGTCGTTGGTGATCAAGGCGTTTATCGCGCCGACATGCCTTCGCAGAAGGAACAGCGCCGCGAACAGCGAATCGCAGTGACCAACCTGCGCAGCCCTGACGAAGTCTGATCCAGATCTGTTCTTACAAAAGAAACGAGAAGCTGGCTTCATTCTTTACGTTGACCGAAAGCGAAAAAATAACCATGACTACAGGCAGCGCTCTGTACATCCCGCCTTATAAGGCAGACGACCAGGATGTGGTCGTCGAATTGAACAACCGTTTTGGCGCCGAAGCGTTCACCGCTCAGTCGACCCGCACCGGCATGCCGGTGCTGTGGGTGGCGCGCGCCAAACTCGTCGAAGTCCTGACTTTCCTGCGCAACCTGCCCAAGCCGTACGTCATGCTCTATGACCTGCACGGCGTGGACGAGCGTCTGCGCACCAAGCGTCAAGGGCTGCCATCGGGCGCCGACTTCACCGTGTTCTATCACCTCATGTCGCTTGAGCGTAATAGTGACGTGATGATCAAAGTCGCCTTGTCCGAAAGCGACCTGAGCTTGCCGACCGTCACCAGCATCTGGCCGAACGCCAACTGGTACGAGCGTGAAGTCTGGGACATGTACGGCATCGACTTCAAAGGCCACCCGCACCTGTCGCGCATCATGATGCCGCCGACCTGGGAAGGTCACCCGCTGCGCAAGGACTTCCCGGCGCGCGCCACCGAATTCGATCCGTTCAGCCTCAACCTCGCCAAGCAACAGCTTGAGGAAGAAGCCGCGCGCTTCCGTCCTGAAGACTGGGGCATGAAGCGTTCCGGTGCCAACGAGGACTACATGTTCCTCAACCTGGGCCCGAACCACCCTTCCGCGCACGGTGCCTTCCGCATCATCCTGCAGCTGGACGGTGAAGAGATCGTCGACTGCGTACCGGACATCGGTTACCACCACCGTGGTGCCGAGAAGATGGCCGAGCGTCAGTCCTGGCACAGCTTCATTCCGTACACCGACCGTATCGACTACCTCGGCGGTGTGATGAACAACCTGCCGTACGTGCTCTCGGTCGAGAAGCTGGCCGGCATCAAGGTGCCCGAGAAGGTCGACGTCATCCGCATCATGATGGCCGAGTTCTTCCGGATCACCAGCCACCTGTTGTTCCTGGGGACCTACATCCAGGACGTTGGTGCGATGACCCCGGTGTTCTTCACTTTCACCGACCGCCAGAAGGCGTACACGGTGATCGAAGCCATTACCGGTTTCCGTCTGCACCCGGCCTGGTACCGCATCGGTGGCGTCGCCCACGACCTGCCACGCGGCTGGGACAAACTGGTGAAAGACTTCGTCGAATGGCTGCCAAAGCGCCTCGACGAATACACCAAGGCTGCCCTGCAGAACAGCATCCTCAAGGGTCGGACCATCGGCGTTGCCCAGTACAACACCAAAGAGGCCCTGGAATGGGGCGTCACCGGTGCCGGCCTGCGTTCCACCGGTTGCGACTTCGACCTGCGTAAAGCGCGCCCATACTCCGGCTACGAGAACTTCGAGTTCGAAGTACCGCTGGCCGCCAACGGCGATGCCTACGATCGCTGCATGGTCCGCGTCGAAGAGATGCGCCAGAGCATCAAGATCATCGATCAATGCATGCGCAACATGCCGGAAGGCCCGTACAAGGCGGATCACCCGCTGACCACGCCGCCGCCGAAAGAGCGCACGCTGCAGCACATCGAAACCCTGATCACGCACTTCCTGCAGGTTTCGTGGGGCCCGGTCATGCCGGCCAACGAATCCTTCCAGATGATCGAAGCGACCAAGGGCATCAACAGTTATTACCTGACGAGCGACGGCGGCACCATGAGCTACCGTACCCGGATCCGTACTCCGAGCTTCCCGCATCTGCAACAGATCCCTTCGGTGATCAAAGGCAGCATGGTCGCGGACTTGATTGCGTACCTGGGTAGTATCGACTTCGTTATGGCCGACGTGGACCGCTAAGCATGAACAGCACGCTTATCCAGACAGACCGTTTCACCTTGAGTGAAACCGAGCGCTCGGCCATCGAGCACGAGCTGCATCACTACGAAGACCCGCGCGCGGCGTCGATCGAAGCCCTGAAGATCGTTCAGAAAGAACGCGGCTGGGTGCCGGATGGCGCCCTGTACGCGATCGGCGAGATCCTCGGCATCCCGGCCAGCGACGTAGAAGGCGTGGCGACGTTCTATAGCCAGATCTTCCGTCAGCCGGTTGGCCGTCACATCATTCGCGTCTGCGACAGCATGGTCTGCTACATCGGCGGCCACGAGTCGGTGGTCAGCGAAATCCAGAACAATCTGGGCATCGGCCTGGGTCAGACCACCGCCGACGGTCGTTTCACCCTGCTGCCTGTCTGCTGCCTCGGCAACTGCGACAAGGCACCGGCGCTGATGATCGACGACGACACCTTTGGCGACGTGCAGCCTGCTGGCGTGGCCAAACTGCTCGAGGGCTACGTATGACCCTGACATCTTTCAGTCCCGCCAACCGCATCAAGCGTTCGGCCGAGACTCACCCGCTGACCTGGCGTCTGCGTGACGACGGCGAAGCCGTGTGGCTCGACGAATACCAGGCCAAGAACGGTTACGCCGCTGCGCGCAAAGCCTTCGCCGACATGGCTCAGGACGACATCGTCCAGACCGTGAAAGACGCCGGCTTGAAAGGTCGCGGCGGTGCAGGCTTCCCCACTGGCGTGAAGTGGGGCCTGATGCCTAAAGACGAATCCATCAACATCCGCTACCTGCTTTGCAACGCGGATGAAATGGAGCCGAACACCTGGAAAGACCGCATGCTGATGGAGCAACTGCCCCATCTGCTGATCGAAGGCATGCTGATCAGTGCCCGCGCACTGAAAACCTACCGTGGCTACATCTTCCTGCGTGGCGAGTACACCACCGCCGCCAAGCACCTGAACCGTGCCGTGGAAGAAGCCAAGGCTGCGGGCCTTTTGGGTAAAAACATTCTGGGCAGCGGCTTCGATTTCGAACTGTTCGTCCACACCGGCGCCGGGCGTTACATCTGCGGTGAAGAAACCGCACTGATCAACTCCCTCGAAGGCCGCCGCGCCAACCCGCGCTCCAAGCCGCCCTTCCCTGCCGCCGTCGGCGTATGGGGCAAGCCGACCTGCGTGAACAACGTCGAAACCCTGTGCAACGTGCCGGCGATCATTGCCGACGGCGTTGACTGGTACAAATCGTTGGCTCACGAAGGCAGCGAAGACATGGGCACCAAGCTCATGGGCTTCTCCGGCAAGGTCAAGAACCCGGGCCTGTGGGAACTGCCATTCGGCGTCACCGGTCGCGAGCTGTTCGAAGACTACGCCGGCGGCATGCGCGACGGTTACAAGCTCAAGGCCTGGCAGCCAGGTGGCGCCGGTACCGGTTTCCTGTTGCCGGAACACCTCGACGCACAAATGTACGCCGGCGGCATCGCCAAAGTGGGCACCCGGATGGGTACCGGCCTGGCGATGGCGGTGGACGACAGCGTCAACATGGTGTCGTTGCTGCGCAACATGGAGCAGTTCTTCGCTCGCGAATCCTGCGGCTTCTGCACCCCGTGCCGTGATGGCTTGCCATGGAGCGTCAAGCTCCTGATGGCCATCGAAGAAGGCCGCGGTCAGCCGGGCGACATCGAGACCCTGCTGGGTCTGGTCGGCTTCCTCGGCCCGGGCAAGACCTTCTGTGCTCACGCACCGGGTGCCGTGGAGCCGTTGGGCAGTGCCATCAAATACTTCCGTCCAGAGTTCGAAGCCGGTATCGCGCCTGCAAGCGCCGCCGTCCCGCCTCTGGCAAGGCCGATCGTAGTCGGCGCGTAAACGCTTAAAAAGGCGAAGGGTCCGTGCCCTTCGCCTTTCGTCCGATGACGCCTTTCGGGGCTGACTGGATTCGGACGGATAACAAGATTCCATTAGCCACGCCCGCTGACACCGGGCCAACGAAGACCTTTGAACCATGGCCACTATCCACGTAGACGGCAAAGCGCTCGAAGTCGACGGGGCAGACAACCTGTTACAGGCATGTCTGTCGCTGGGCCTCGACATCCCTTATTTCTGCTGGCACCCCGCGCTTGGTAGCGTCGGGGCCTGCCGCCAATGCGCGGTCAAGCAGTACACCGACGAGAACGACACCCGTGGTCGCATCGTCATGTCCTGCATGACCCCTGCCACCGACAACACCTGGATCTCCATCGACGATGAAGAATCCAAGGCGTTCCGCGCCAGTGTTGTCGAATGGCTGATGACCAACCACCCGCACGACTGCCCTGTGTGCGAAGAAGGCGGTCACTGCCACCTGCAAGACATGACCGTGATGACTGGCCACAACGAGCGCCGTTATCGCTTCACCAAACGCACCCACCAGAACCAGCAACTGGGCCCGTTCATTTCCCACGAAATGAACCGCTGCATCGCTTGCTATCGCTGCGTGCGTTTCTATAAGGACTACGCTGGCGGCACCGACCTCGGTGTATTCGGCGCCCACGACAACGTGTACTTCGGTCGCGTTGAAGACGGCACCCTCGAAAGCGAGTTCTCCGGCAACCTCACAGAGGTCTGCCCGACCGGTGTGTTCACCGACAAGACTCACTCCGAGCGCTACAACCGCAAATGGGACATGCAATTCTCGCCGAGCATCTGCCATGGCTGCTCCAGCGGTTGCAACATCTCCCCGGGCGAGCGTTACGGCGAACTGCGTCGCATCGAAAACCGTTTCAACGGTTCGGTGAACCAGTACTTCCTGTGCGACCGTGGCCGTTTCGGTTATGGCTACGTCAACCGCACCGATCGCCCACGTCAGCCGATGCTGGCCGACGGCACCAAGCTTGGACTGGATCAGGCGCTGGACAAGGCTGCCGATCTGCTGCGCGGTCGCAACATCGTCGGTATCGGTTCGCCGCGTGCCAGCCTCGAAAGCAACTACGCGCTGCGTGAGCTGGTGGGCGCCGAGCACTTCTACTCCGGTATCGAAGCCTGCGAACTGGAGCGCATCCGTCTGGTCCTGCAAGTGCTCAAAGACAGCCCGCTGCCAGTGCCGAACATGCGCGACATCGAAGACCACGACGCGATCTTCGTCCTCGGTGAAGACCTGACCCAGACGGCTGCACGTATGGCGCTGTCCCTGCGTCAGTCGGTCAAGGGCAAGGCCGAAGACATGGCCGAAGCCATGCGCGTTCAGCCTTGGCTCGACGCCGCCGTGAAGAACATCGGTCAGCACGCGCTGAACCCGCTGTTCATCGCCAGCCTGGCCGAAACCAAGCTCGACGACATCGCCGAAGAATGCGTACACGCCGCTCCAGACGATCTGGCGCGCATCGGTTTCGCCGTGGCCCACGCCCTGGACGCCAGCGCACCGGCCGTTGAAGGTCTGGACGCAGAAGCCCTGGAACTGGCCAAGCGCATCGCCGACGCCCTGCTCGCGGCCAAGCGCCCGCTGATCATCGCCGGTACTTCGCTGGGCTCCAAAGCGCTGATCGAGGCTGCGGCAAACATTGCGAAGGCTCTGAAGCTGCGCGAGAAGAACGGTTCGATCAGCCTGATCGTGCCGGAAGCCAACAGCCTCGGCCTGGCCATGCTCGGTGGCGAATCGGTCGACGCCGCGCTGCAAGCCGTGATCGACGGCAAGGCCGACGCCATCGTCGTGCTGGAAAACGATCTGTACACCCGCACCTCGAAAGCCAAGGTCGATGCGGCCCTGAACGCTGCGAAAGTAGTGATCGTTGCTGACCACCAGAAGACCGCCACCACCGACCGCGCGCAACTGGTTCTGCCTGCGGCGAGCTTCGCGGAAGGCGACGGGACCCTGGTCAGCCAGGAAGGTCGCGCCCAGCGCTTCTTCCAGGTTTTCGATCCGCAATACATGGATGCGAGCATCCTGGTTCACGAAGGCTGGCGCTGGCTGCACGCCCTGCGCTCGACCCTGCTGAACCAGCCGATCGACTGGACGCAACTCGACCACGTCACCGCTGCCGTGGCTTCAAGCACCGAGCAACTGGCACGTATCGTCGATGCCGCGCCGTCTGCCGCGTTCCGCATCAAGGGTCTGAAACTGGCGCGTGAGCCGCTGCGTTATTCCGGTCGCACCGCGATGCGCGCCGACATCAGCGTTCACGAACCACGCACCCCGCAAGACCAAGACACCGCGTTCGCCTTCTCCATGGAAGGTTACTCGGGTTCGGCTGAACCTCGTCAGCAAGTGCCATTCGCCTGGTCGCCGGGCTGGAACTCGCCGCAAGCCTGGAACAAGTTCCAGGACGAAGTCGGTGGTCACCTGCGCGCTGGCGACCCGGGCACCCGCCTGATCGAAAGCACCGGCGACTCGCTGAACTGGTTCGCTGCCGCACCGCGTGCGTTCAGCCCGGCGCCGGGCACCTGGCAGGCCGTGCCGTTCTACCACCTGTTCGGCAGCGACGAGAACTCGTCGAAAGCCGCACCGGTTCAAGAACGCATTCCAGCTCCGTACGTGGCTCTGGCGAAATCCGAAGCGGATCGTCTGGGCGTCAACGACGGTGCTCTGCTGAGCCTGAACGTGGCCGGCCAGACCCTGCGTCTGCCGCTGCGCATCAATGAAGAACTGGGCGCTGGTCTGGTGGCCTTGCCTGCGGGCATCGCCGGCATTCCACCGGCATTCGCCGGCGTGTCCGTCGACGGTCTGCAGGAGGCAGCGCAATGACCTGGTTCACCCCTGAAGTGATCGATGTGATCCTGACGGTCATCAAAGCCATCGTGATCCTGCTGGCCGTTGTGGTCGCAGGCGCGTTGCTCAGCTTTGTCGAACGTCGCCTGCTGGGCTGGTGGCAGGACCGTTACGGTCCGAACCGCGTTGGCCCGTTCGGCATGTTCCAGATCGCCGCCGACATGCTGAAGATGTTCTTCAAGGAAGACTGGACCCCACCGTTTGCCGACAAGGTGATCTTCACCCTGGCACCGGTGGTCGCCATGTCGGCCCTGCTGATCGCGTTTGCGATCATCCCGATCACCCCGACCTGGGGCGTGGCGGATCTGAACATCGGCCTGCTGTTCTTCTTCGCCATGGCCGGTCTGTCGGTCTACGCGGTGCTGTTCGCCGGCTGGTCGAGTAACAACAAGTTCGCCCTGCTCGGCAGCTTGCGTGCCTCGGCGCAGACCGTGTCCTACGAAGTGTTCATGGGCCTGGCCCTGATGGGCATCGTGGTGCAGGTCGGCTCGTTCAACATGCGCGACATCGTCGAGTACCAGGCGCAGAACCTGTGGTTCATCATTCCGCAGTTCTTCGGCTTCTGTACTTTCTTCATCGCTGGCGTCGCCGTGACTCACCGTCACCCGTTCGACCAGCCGGAAGCGGAACAGGAACTGGCCGACGGTTACCACATTGAATACGCCGGTATGAAATGGGGCATGTTCTTCGTCGGTGAATACATCGGCATCATCCTGATCTCGGCGCTGCTGGTCACCCTGTTCTTCGGTGGCTGGCACGGTCCGTTCGGCATCCTGCCGCAACTGTCCTTCGTCTGGTTCGCACTGAAGACCGCGTTCTTCATCATGCTGTTCATCCTGCTGCGCGCTTCCATCCCGCGTCCGCGTTATGACCAGGTGATGGATTTCAGCTGGAAATTCTGCCTGCCACTGACCCTGATCAATTTGCTGATAACCGCTGCGGTTGTGTTGTGGAACACACCTGCGGTTGCGGTTCAGTGAGGATTTGACCCATGTTCAAATATATTGGCGACATCGTTAAGGGTACCGGTACCCAGTTGCGCAGCCTGGTCATGGTCTTCGGCCATGGCTTTCGCAAGCGCGACACCCTGCAATACCCGGAAGAGCCGGTCTACCTGCCGCCACGCTACCGTGGTCGCATCGTCCTGACCCGTGACCCCGATGGCGAAGAGCGTTGCGTAGCCTGCAACCTGTGCGCCGTGGCTTGCCCGGTAGGTTGCATCTCGCTGCAGAAAGCTGAAACCGAAGACGGTCGCTGGTACCCGGACTTCTTCCGTATCAACTTCTCGCGCTGCATTTTCTGCGGTCTCTGCGAGGAAGCCTGTCCGACCACCGCAATCCAGCTGACCCCGGATTTCGAGATGGCCGAGTTCAAACGTCAGGACCTGGTGTACGAGAAAGAAGATCTGTTGATCTCCGGCCCCGGCAAAAACCCTGATTACAACTTCTATCGTGTTGCAGGTATGGCAATCGCTGGCAAGCCGAAAGGCTCTGCGCAGAACGAAGCCGAACCGATCAACGTGAAGAGCTTGCTGCCTTAAGGAAGAACGATGGAATTCGCTTTCTATTTCGCATCGGGTATCGCGGTTGTGTCCACGCTACGTGTGGTCACCAACACCAACCCTGTGCACGCCCTGCTCTACCTGATCATCTCGTTGATCGCCGTGGCCATGACCTTCTTCGCACTCGGCGCACCGTTCGCCGGCGTGCTGGAAGTGATCGCCTACGCCGGCGCCATCATGGTGCTGTTCGTGTTCGTGGTGATGATGCTGAACCTGGGGCCCGCCTCGGTTCAGCAGGAACGCACCTGGCTCAAGCCCGGTATCTGGGCGGGGCCGGTGATTCTCGCCGCCCTGCTGCTGGCCGAACTGCTGTATGTGCTGTTCGCTCACCAGAGCGGTCAGGCCATCGGCCACACCACCGTCGATGCAAAAGCCGTGGGCGTCAGCCTGTTCGGCCCGTATCTGCTGGTGGTCGAACTCGCCTCGATGCTGCTGCTCGCCGCAGCCGTCACGGCGTTCCATTTGGGCCGTAACGAGGCGAAGGAGTAAGACATGCCTGCTATCCCTCTCGAGCATGGACTGGCCGTTGCCGGCATCCTGTTCTGCCTTGGTCTGGTCGGCCTGATGGTCCGCCGCAACATTTTGTTCGTGTTGATGAGTCTGGAAGTGATGATGAACGCCTCTGCACTGGCCTTCATCGTTGCGGGCGCCCGCTGGGCGCAACCGGATGGACAGATCATGTTCATCCTGGTGATCAGCCTGGCAGCCGCCGAAGCCAGTATTGGCCTGGCGATCCTGCTGCAACTGTATCGCCGCTTCCACACGCTCGATATCGACGCTGCCAGTGAGATGCGCGGATGAACCTAATCTTTCTGACTTTTGTATTCCCTCTGATCGGTTTCCTGCTGCTGTCGTTCTCCCGTGGACGCTGGTCGGAAAACCTCTCGGCGCTGGTCGGCGTGGGCTCCATTGGCTTGTCGGCGATTGTCGCCGCCTACGTCATCTGGCAATTCAACGTCGCACCTCCCGAAGGCGGTCACTACACCCTGGTGCTGTGGAAGTGGATGGCGGTCGAAGGCTTCAAGCCTGACTTCGCCCTCTACGTCGACGGCCTGTCGATCACCATGCTCGGCGTGGTGGTGGGTGTAGGTTTCCTGATCCATCTGTTCGCGTCCTGGTACATGCGCGGCGAAGCGGGTTACTCGCGCTTCTTCTCGTACACCAACCTGTTTATCGCCAGCATGCTGTTCCTGGTGCTCGGCGATAACCTGTTGTTCCTGTACTTCGGCTGGGAAGGCGTGGGCCTGTGCTCGTACCTGTTGATCGGTTTCTACTACAGCAACCGCAACAACGGTAACGCCGCACTCAAGGCCTTCATCGTGACCCGGATCGGCGACGTGTTCATGGCCATCGGCCTGTTCATCCTGTTCCAGCAAGTGGGCACGTTGAACATCCAGGAACTGCTGGTGCTGGCACCGCAGAAATTCCAGGTCGGCGACTTCTGGATCACCCTGGCGACCCTGATGCTGCTGGGTGGTGCGGTCGGTAAATCGGCGCAACTGCCGCTGCAAACCTGGCTCGCGGATGCGATGGCTGGCCCGACCCCGGTTTCGGCACTGATCCACGCCGCGACCATGGTGACCGCCGGTGTCTACCTGATCGCCCGTACCCACGGTCTGTTCACCCTGGCGCCGGACATCCTGCACCTGGTCGGCATCGTCGGGGGTGTGACCCTGGTTCTGGCTGGTTTCGCCGCGCTGGTACAAACCGACATCAAACGTATCCTCGCCTACTCGACCATGAGCCAGATTGGCTACATGTTCCTGGCGCTGGGCGTTGGCGCATGGGATGGCGCGATTTTCCACCTGATGACCCACGCCTTCTTCAAGGCCCTGCTGTTCCTTGCTTCGGGTGCGGTGATCGTTGCCTGCCACCACGAGCAGAACATCTTCAAGATGGGCGGTCTGTGGAAGAAACTGCCACTGGCCTACGCCAGCTTCATCGTCGGTGGTGCCGCCCTGGCTGCCCTGCCACTGGTGACCGCAGGCTTCTACTCCAAGGACGAAATCCTCTGGGAAGCGTTCGCCAGCGGCAACCACGGTCTGCTCTACGCAGGTCTGGTCGGCGCGTTCATGACTTCGCTGTACACCTTCCGCCTGATCTTCATCACGTTCCACGGTGAAGCCAAGACCGAAGCCCACGCCGGTCACGGCATCTCTCACTGGCTGCCACTGTCGGTGCTGATCGTACTGTCGACCTTCGTCGGCGCCATGATCGTTCCACCGCTGCACGGCGTACTGCCGGAAAGCGTCGGGCATGCCGGTGGCGAAGCCAAGCACAGTCTGGAAATCGCCTCGGGCGCTATCGCCCTGGCCGGTATCCTGCTGGCGGCCGTGCTGTTCCTCGGCAAGCGTCGCTTCGTGACCGCGATCGCCAACAGCGGCATCGGCCGTTTCCTTTCGGCCTGGTGGTTCGCTGCCTGGGGCTTCGACTGGATCTACGACAAACTGTTCGTCAAGCCGTACCTTGCGATCAGCCATGTACTGCGCAGAGACCCGCTCGACCAGACCATCGGTCTGATCCCGCGTATGGCCAAGGGGGGTCACACCGCCCTGAGCCGCACCGAGACCGGTCAACTGCGTTGGTATGCCGCCTCGATGGCTGCTGGTGCCGTGCTGGTAATCGGCGCCATCGTGCTGGTAGCGGTCTGATATGAACCTTGCGAATTTGCGAAAGGAAACGAGCCCGTCATGATTCTGCCTTGGCTAATCCTGATCCCCTTCATCGGCGGCCTGCTGTGCTGGATGGGTGAGCGCTTCGGCGCTACCCTCCCCCGCTGGATTGCGCTGTTGACCATGACCCTGGAACTCGCCCTCGGCCTCTGGCTGTGGGCCCACGGTGACTATTCATTTGCTCCGGCGCCTGGCGCCGATCCGACCTGGGCGCTTGAGTTCAAGCACGTCTGGATCCAGCGCTTCGGCATCAATGTGCACCTGGCCCTCGACGGTCTGTCGCTGTTGATGATCCTGCTGACCGGCCTGCTGGGTATCCTCTCGGTACTCTGCTCGTGGAAAGAGATCCAGCGTCACGTTGGCTTCTTCCACCTGAACCTGATGTGGATCCTGGGCGGCGTTGTCGGCGTGTTCCTCGCCCTCGACCTGTTCATGTTCTTCTTCTTCTGGGAAATGATGCTGGTGCCGATGTACTTCCTCATCGCGCTCTGGGGTCACAGTTCGTCGGACGGCAAGAAAACCCGGATCTACGCCGCGACCAAGTTCTTCATCTTCACTCAGGCTTCCGGCCTGATCATGCTGGTGGCGATCCTCGGTCTGGTGCTGGTCAACTTCAACAACACTGGCGTGATTACCTTCAACTACGCCGATCTGTTGAAGACCAAGATGTCGATGACCACCGAGTACATCCTGATGCTCGGCTTCTTCATCGCCTTCGCGGTCAAGCTGCCTGTCGTACCGTTCCACTCCTGGCTGCCGGATGCGCACGCCCAGGCGCCGACTGCCGGTTCCGTCGACCTCGCCGGTATCCTGCTGAAAACCGCCGCCTACGGTCTGCTGCGTTTCGCTCTGCCGCTGTTCCCGAACGCTTCGGCCGAGTTCGCGCCGATCGCCATGACCCTCGGTCTGATCGGGATCTTCTACGGTGCGTTCCTGGCGTTCGCACAAACCGACATCAAGCGTCTGATCGCCTTCTCTTCCGTGTCCCACATGGGCTTCGTGTTGATCGGCATCTACTCCGGCAGCCAACTGGCACTGCAAGGTGCAGTGATCCAGATGCTGGCGCACGGTTTGTCGGCGGCGGCACTGTTTATCCTCAGCGGTCAGTTGTACGAGCGTCTGCACACTCGGGACATGCGTGAGATGGGCGGTCTGTGGTCGCGTATCGCTTACCTGCCGGCAATCAGCCTGTTCTTCGCCGCCGCGTCGCTGGGCTTGCCGGGTACCGGTAACTTCGTCGGCGAGTTCCTGATCCTGATCGGTACGTTCGCCAGCGCTCCATGGATCACCGCGATTGCCACCTCCGGTCTGGTGTTCGGTTCGGTCTACTCGCTGATCATGATCCACCGTGCCTACTTCGGTCCGTCGAAATCGGATTCGATCCTGCATGGCATGGACGGTCGCGAACTGATCATGGTGCTGGGCCTTGCGGCGCTGCTGATTTACCTCGGCGTGTACCCGCAACCGTTCCTCGACACTTCCGCCGCCACGATGCATGGCGTGCAGCAGTGGCTCGGCACCGCCTTCACTCAACTCGCTTCGGCCCGGTAAGAGCGCTATGGAATTCACGATTCAACACTTTATTGCGCTTGCGCCACTGTTGATCACCAGCCTCACCATTATCGTGGTGATGCTGGCAATCGCCTGGCGCCGCAACCACTCGCAGACCTTCCTGATCTCGGTCGCCGGTCTGAACCTGGCCCTGCTGTCGATCCTGCCAGCCCTGAAAGTCGCGCCTCTGGCCGTGACCCCATTGCTGCAGATCGACACCTTCGCCTGCCTGTACATGGCGCTGATCCTGGTCGCCACCCTCGCCTGTGTCACCCTCGCCCACGCCTATTTGGGTGATGGCGGTTCGGGTTACCCGGGCAACCGTGAAGAACTGTACCTGCTGATCCTGATGGCCGCCGCCGGTGGCCTGGTTCTGGTCAGCGCGCAGCACCTGGCCGGTTTGTTCATCGGTCTGGAACTGCTGTCGGTGCCGGTCTACGGTCTGGTGGCTTACGCCTTCTTCAACAAGCGTTCGCTGGAAGCCGGCATCAAGTACATGGTGCTGTCGGCCGCCGGTTCCGCGTTCCTGTTGTTCGGTATGGCGCTGCTGTACGCAGACTCCGGTTCGCTGAGCTTCGTGGGTATCGGTCAGGCACTGGCTGCAACCGGTCTGCCAAGCTCGCTGGCGCAACTGGGCCTGGGCATGATGCTGATCGGTCTGGCGTTCAAGCTGTCGCTGGTACCGTTCCACCTGTGGACCCCGGACGTGTACGAAGGTGCTCCGGCACCGGTGGCCGCGTTCCTAGCTACCGCTTCGAAGGTTGCCGTGTTCGCGGTGATGGTGCGTCTGTTCCAGATCTCCCCTGCTGCCAGCAGCGGCGTGCTGAGCGACGTACTGAGCGTGATCGCCATCGCCTCGATCCTGTTCGGTAACCTGCTGGCCCTGACCCAGAGCAACCTCAAGCGTCTGCTCGGTTACTCGTCCATCGCGCACTTCGGCTACCTGCTGATCGCGCTGGTGGCGAGCAAGGGTCTGGCGGTGGAAGCCATCGGCGTCTACCTGGTCACCTACGTGATCACCAGCCTCGGCGCCTTCGGCGTGATCACCCTGATGTCCTCGCCGTACAAGGGCCGTGACGCCGACGCGCTGTACGAGTACCGCGGCCTGTTCTGGCGCCGTCCGTACCTGACCGCCGTACTGACCGTGATGATGCTGTCCCTCGCTGGTATCCCGCTGACTGCGGGCTTCATCGGCAAGTTCTACATCATCGCCACCGGTGTCGAGTCGCACCAATGGTGGCTGGTCGGTTCCCTGGTACTGGGCAGCGCCATCGGCGTGTTCTACTACCTGCGCGTGATGGTCACTCTGTACCTGATCGAGCCGAACCTGCGCCGCCACGACGCCCAGCTGCACTGGGAACAGAAGGCAGGCGGCGTGATGCTGCTGGCCATCGCCGTGGTTGCGTTCTTCCTCGGCGTCTACCCGCAGCCATTGCTGACCCTGGTTCAGCAGGCGGGTCTAGCGGGCTGATTGCTCGGCTGGCTACAAACGGAAACGGCACCTTCGGGTGCCGTTTTTTGTTTTACGGGATTTATGTAGCAACAAATAACCTGTGGCGAGGGAGCTTGCTCCCGCTGGACTGCGTAGCAGTCCCATTCGTTTGAAACAAAGAGCGGGGTCGCTTCGCGCCCCAGCGGGAGCAAGCTCCCTCGCCACAATGGCATCACAGCGTCTTCACCATCGGCACGCAGGCCAGTTGCAGACCCGAAGGCGATTGATAAATCGCACTCCCCTCCCCGACGTAACCACAGCGCCGATAAAAGTCGGCAGCATTCAACGTTGCGTCCAGACACACCTCGGCCAGCCCCAGATCCCGCGCTAAATCTTCGAGAAAGAACAGAACACGCTTGCCCAGCCCACGCTGCATGAAATCCGGGTGAATGAAGATCGCGCCGATTTCACGCTGCTCCAGATCAAGCATTCCAGTTGCCACGGGTTCACCCTCAATGCAGACCAGATAGAAGTGCTTTGCCATGAGCGTGTCGTAGCCGTCTTCGGCCGCTCCTTTGGTCCAATCGAGCATTTGCTGCTGGCTGTAGGCACCGATGCATTGGTGCCGAATCGCTAGTCGCCGGATATCGAAGGCAATCTGGGCTTCGTCCGGGGTCGCTCTTCTGATTTCGAACATTTCTCTCTCCATGAGCCATGTACGGACGGGCAATGAAAAAGCCCCGTCCATTTCTGGCGGGGCTTTGGGTACACGTCAAATGACAAACACGTATGACCTTATGGCCCGCCGGAAGCGGTCATAGAGGAGCACATCATGTTCATTCGGTGTTGGGCAGTCATGGTCGGATAGTGCTGTGGATTGTTCCGACACGTCAATCGCGAAGTCTCTTTGTTGCTCTATCGAAAGCTCTTGCAAGAAGGTCAGGTTCGTCATACAGCCAGAATTGAGGCACTTCTCTATCCTCAGTAATTGCCGAAAAGATCAATCGAGGCACGGAGGAACAATGAAACGAGACATTTTTTCCGAACTACTGGACGGCTTGAAATCCTTGGCAGATGAGCGCGAAGGCAAAGTCAAACTACGGACCACCAAGCTTCATCTGGTAAAGGATTCCGATAAAAGCGAGGAAACAAACAATCCCACACACCGATTGAGCTCAAACCAAACGCACATGACGAAATTGTAATTCCCTCATCACCTTGGCGTTATCCGCAGCTTGCAACGATGTCACCCGGCGACCAATGCCGGCGGGCCCTTGCCCGTCGAACAATAAAACCACGCCGACGCACGTTCCCGTTCTGCCGAACCCAAGGAGTGTTTGATGGTTAACCATACGAAAATGTCGATGGCCGCTTTAGCAGTGGTGGTCGGCTCCGGGCCGTCCATGGTGTTTGCAGAAGACAAGCCCGAGGGTTTTGTCGAAGGCAGCAGCCTGACGGTGCTCAACCGCAACTTCTACTTCAATCGCGATCACCGCAACGGCCAGTCCAGCCCTACCGGCAACGGCTATTCCGAAGCCTGGGCGCATGCGGTCATCAGCAAGTTCGAATCCGGCTTCACCCAAGGCACCTTTGGGGTCGGTGTCGATGCATTTGCGATGATTGGTCTGAAACTCGACACCGGTGACGGGCGCAACGGTGGGCGCAGTTCGTTCGATGTGTTGCCGGTCAACCGTGACGGCCAGGCGCGGGACGAATACACCAAGGTCGGCGGCGCCGCGAAAGTGCGGGCATTCGATACGGTGGTCAAGGTCGGTGATGTGTTCCCGGCCAACCCGATGGTGGCGGCCGGCGACTCGCGTTTGCTGCCGGAAAGCTTTCGCGGCGTGACGGCGACCAACACCAGCATCGAAGGTCTGTCGATTCAGGGCGGACGCCTGCATGCGATGAGCCAACCAGTGTCCAGCGACATGCGCGAGAACTTCGTGACCTTCTACGCAGGCCCGGTCAATTCGCCATGGATCGCTTACGGCGGCGGCGATTATGCGTTGAACAAGAACCTCAGTTTCAGCCTGTACTCCAGTCGCCTGAAGGATGCCTGGAATCAGTACTACGCCGGTACCGCATGGACCTATCCACTGTCGGACGACCTGTCGCTGTTCGGTGGCTTGAACTATTACAAGGCGGTCGACGAAGGCAAACAGCTGCTCGGCCAGTTCGTCAACAACATCTGGAGCGGCCGCGTCGGGGTGAAACTCGGCGCGCACTCCGTCGCCCTCTCCCACCAGCGCAACAACGGCAACGATGACTTCGACTACCTGCGCCAGTCCGACTCGATCTTCCTCGACAACTCGATCCAGTACAGCGACTTCAACTCGCCGAAAGAACGTTCGTGGATGGTGCGCTACGACCTCGACATGACCGCTTATGGCGTACCGGGCTTGTCGTTCATGACCCGTTACGCGCGCGGCACCGACGCCGACTATTCCAATGCCAACGCCGTGTACATGCGCCGCAATGCCGAAGGCAACCCGCTGACCGACCAGAAGCGCTGGGAGCGTGATGTGGAGGTCAAATACGTGGTGCAGAGCGGTTCGATGAAAGACCTGTCGCTGCGCTTGCGCCAGGCCACCACCCGCGCCACGGCGTTCGAGTCCGACCTGGATGAAGTGCGGGTGATCGTCGAATACCCGCTGGCGATTCTCTGAGTTTCACGAGCAATACCATTCACCTTTAGAAGCTCCTTGCTCCTTTGGTCAGAGGTGAATTTTTGGCGCCCTTCGGGGCGCTTTTTTTTGCCGTCCCGAAACACAATCCTGTAGGAGCTGCCGAGCATCACCGTGGCCGAGGCCAGGGATTCGCAGGCGTTGGCCAGCAGGGATTCGGTGTCGGCGTCGGGATTGACCAGGAACAGTGCGTTGGTGGTGTACGGGGCGGCCATGATTGAAGGTGTGGGGTTGAGGTAGTAGTCGAGGGCGCGCTCGGCGGCTTCGTGGAGTTTGTGGGTGTCGATGGCGGCGTAGGGGGATGTTGGGTCGGGATCTACAAACGTTGTTTCTTCGGGGGGATTGGGGGTTGGCTTTTTCATCATGTTTTTACTCAGCTTGACGGTGGAGCTGGCCCTTTCGGTTCCACGCGAAAGGGTGGCAGCTGTACGCAGGTTGGAACCCGGGCAACTGAGCAAAACCCGACAGACTCGAAGTCTCCCGCGCACAGCCGCCATAACGGAGTGCACACATGAAAGTGTGCAAGCATACGTCATGAACGGTGCGTTTTGCGTCAGTTAAGCCGCGGGGTTCCAATCCCGATCGCTGATTTGGCAGCGACCCACACAGGCTAGAGAGCGGACGTCCGACGGACAACCTGAAAACATTGTGGGAAGGTTCTGCTTTTCCCACACAACCTTTAAACATTCCGAATCTAAATACAGATCGTGATTTGGCAAAAATACCCCTGTAGGAGCTGCCGAAGGCTGCGATCTTTTGACTTTGACTTTAAAGATCAAGATCAAAAGATCGCAGCCTTCGGCAGCTCCTACAGGGGGTGTCGACCGTGACGACTCAGGCGGGCTAGCCACCGCTGTTACGGCACACACCCGCCACGCTGTACTTGAGGGTATTGAGCTGCCCTTGCGAATCCTCGTAAGTCATGGCGGTCGGGACCACCGAGCAACTTGGCTGCGGCTTCACCACGCTGACGATTTTCACCACGTCCAGCTTCATTCCGTATTCGTATTCCTTGACCATCGGCGCCGCTTTGCCGCGCTCGGCTGCGTATTGCTCCATGGCTTTGGCGTTGGCGCTGAAGGCACGCTCGAAAGTGCGATCGCCACCGCCTTCAGCCAGTGCGTTCACCGACATCGCCATGACGGCAGCGAAGGTCATCCATTTGCTCAACTGCATGTTTACTCCTCCGTAAAAAAGCCCGGCATCGGCACACGACAACGGGCTTGTTCCAGTGCGACGGGCTTACAGGTCTTTGGTCTTGTCGTCTTTCTTGTCATTGACGACGACCGGGTCGCGGGCCTGTTCCTTGGCCACGAACAGCTCCATGGAGCGGTCATTGGCAGTCATCATGCGGTCGAAGGTGCGGTCACCGCCGCCTTCGGCCATGGCCAGGGACGACAGCATCAGGGCGGCTGCGAAGGTACTGAATTGGGCGAATTTCATCGTTGATTCCTCGTTTAAGTAGCTGACGGGATCAAGGTAACAAGGCGCACCTTTCGTGACGGTGGCGGGGGAATTACAGATTCGTAATGTGCGTATACAAAACCTGTAGGAGTGAGCCTGCTCGCGATAGCGGTGGGTCAGCCGATGTAAATCTGGCTGATAGACCGATATCGCGAGCAGGCTCACTCCTACAAGGGATCACGGCTCAATCGAGATTGGGTCCTCATCCCGGCGATGGGCGATCTGGTACAGCGCCGGCAAGATCAGCAACGTGAGGATCGTCGAAGACAGAATCCCGCCAATCACCACCGTCGCCAGTGGCCGCTGCACTTCGGCCCCGGTGCCTGTCGCCAGGGCCATCGGAATAAACCCCAGCGACGCCACCAACGCGGTCATCAACACCGGCCGCAAGCGCGTCAGCGCGCCGACGTTGATCGCATCCATCAGCGAGCGCCCTTCCTCACGCAAATTGCGAATGAACGCGATCATCACCAGCCCGTTGAGCACCGCCACCCCAGACAGCGCGATAAACCCGACACCCGCCGAAATCGACAACGGAATATCCCGCAGCCATAGCGCCATTACCCCACCGGTCAGCGCAAACGGAATCCCGGTAAACACCAGCAAGCCGTCCTTCAAATTGTTGAACATCATGAACAACAACCCGAACACCAGCAGCAGCGCCACCGGCACCACGATCTGCAAGCGCTTGGCCGCCGATTGCAGTTGCTCGAACTGCCCGCCCCAACGGGTCCAGTAACCCGCCGGGATCTGCACATCACGTTCGATTACCTCGCCGGCCTCGCTGACAAACGAGCCGATATCACGCCCGCGCACGTTGGCGCTGACGATTACCAGACGCTTGCCGTCCTCGCGGCTGACCTGATTAGGTCCGAGCACCAAGTCGAGGCTGGCGACGTCTTGCAGCGCGATGAAGCCGATCTGATTCGCCGCTCCATTCAAAGGTGCGGGCACCGGAATCAACAGCGCCGACAGGCCGTCGATGTCCTTGCGCATGGCATCGGACAAACGCACCACCATGTCGAAACGCCGGTCGCCCTCATACAGCGTGCCGGCCTGACGCCCGCCCACCGCCACCGCAATGGTGTCCTGCACATCGCCGACGTTGAGCCCGTAACGCGCCGCTTTGTCGCGGTCAATATTGATGGTCAGCACCGGCAGACCGGTGGTCTGCTCGACCTTCACTTCAGAGGCGCCATTGACCTTCTGCAGCGCCGCCGCGATCTTCGCCGCCGTGGCGTTGAGCACGTCCATGTCATCACCGAACACCTTCACCGCCACATCGCTGCGAACACCGGAGATCAGTTCGTTGAAGCGCAACTGGATCGGCTGTGACAGTTCATAGTTGCTGCCCGGCAAGGTCGCAGCTGCGGCTTGCAGCTCGGCCATCAGGGTTTCGCGGGACTTGCCCGGGTCCGGCCATTGATCTTTCGGTTTGAGCATCACGTAGCTGTCGGAGATGTTCGGCGGCATCGGATCGGAAGCGATTTCCGCGGTACCGGTGCGGGCAAAGACGCGTTCGACTTCCGGCACCTTCGCCAGAATCAATGTCTCCAGGCGCTGCTGCATGTCCACCGATTGCGTCAAGCTGGTGCCCGGCACGCGCAAGGCTTGCAGGGCAAAATCGCCTTCGCTGAGGCTCGGCACAAACTCGCTGCCCATGCGGCTGGTGAGCACGCCGCTGAGCACAATCACACCCAAAGCAGCGCCCACGGCCACTGTGCGATGCGCCATGACCCAGGCCAGCGCCGGTGCATAAACGCGACGTGCGCCGCGCATCACCGCACCCTCTTCTTCCTTGACCTTGCCGGTGACGAACAGCGCGATGGCCGCCGGGACGAAGGTCACGGAAAGCAACATGGCCCCGAGCAAAGCGATGACCACGGTGAACGCCATCGGGTGGAACATTTTCCCTTCGACGCCGCTCAGGGCGAAGATCGGCAGGTACACCACCATGATGATCAACTGGCCAAAAATCAGCGGTCGCCGCGCCTCTTTCGCCGCCGCGAACACTTCCCTGAAACGCTCGGCACGAGTCAACAAGCGCCCGTGATGTTGCTGCGCATGGGCCAATCGGCGCAGGGTGTTTTCGACAATCACCACCGCACCGTCGACGATGATGCCGAAGTCCAGCGCGCCGAGGCTCATCAGGTTGGCGCTGACCTTGTTGCTGAACATGCCGGTGAAGGTGAACAGCATCGACAGCGGAATCACCATCGCGGTAATCAGCGCGGCGCGGATGTTGCCGAGGAACAGAAACAGAATCGCGATCACCAGAATCGCGCCTTCAACCAGGTTCTTTTTTACCGTGGCGATGGCCTTGTCGACCAGGTGCGTGCGGTCGTACACCGGCACGGCGATCACGCCTTGGGGCAAGGATTTATTGATCTGTTCGAGCTTGCTCGCGACTGCTTGCGACACGGTACGGCTGTTTTCGCCGATCAGCATGAATACCGTGCCGAGCACCACTTCACGGCCGTTTTCGGTGGCCGCACCGCTACGCAGTTCGCGGCCGATTTCCACCGTGGCGACGTTCTTCACCCGGATCGGCGTGCCGTCGACGTTGGCCATGACGATGTTGGCGATGTCCTCAGTGCTCGCCACTTGCCCCGGTGCGCGGATCAGCAACTGCTCGCCGCTGCGCTCGATGTAACCGGCGCCGACGTTGGCGTTGTTGCGCTCCAGCGCGGTGATCAGATCGGTGAGCGTGAGTTTGTAGGCGGCCAGGCGTTTCGGGTCGGGGGCGATCTGATATTCCTTGGCAAAACCACCGATGGTGTTGATCTCGGCGACACCCGGCACGTTGCGCAATTGCGGCTTGATGATCCAGTCCTGAATCACCCGCAAATCGGTCGGCGTGTAGGGCGTGCCGTCGTCCTTCAGCGCGCCCTCCCTGGCTTCCACGGTCCACAAAAAGATCTCGCCGAGGCCGGTGGAAATCGGCCCCATCAGCGCTTCCGCGCCTTCGGGCAATTGCTCCCTGGCGATCTGCAAACGCTCGTTGACCAGTTGCCGGGCGAAGAACAGGTCGGTGCCGTCCTTGAAGATCACCGTGACCTGCGACAGCCCCGAACGCGACAGCGAACGGGTCTGTTCCAGCGCCGGCAAACCGGCCATTGCAGTTTCAATCGGGAAAGTGATGCGCTGCTCGGTTTCCAGCGGCGAGAACCCGGCGGCGCCGGTGTTGATCTGCACCTGGACGTTGGTGATGTCGGGCACGGCGTCGATCGGCAGTTTCTGATAACTGGCGATGCCGAGGCCGGCCATGAGCAGAACGGCGAGCAGCACGATGATGCGCTGCTCGATGGCAAACTGGATCAGGCGTTCGAACATGAGGACCTTCCAGGATTAATGACTGTGCTCGGCTGAGGCTTTGCCCAGCTCCGACTTGAGGACAAAGCTGCCGGCGCTGGCGACTTGCACGCCCGCTTCCAGCCCTTGGGTGACTTCCACGTGGCCGGCTGCGCGGCTGCCCAGCTCCACCGCTTGCGCCTTGAAGCCGTCGTCGGTGCGCACGAACACCGTGGGTTTGTCCTCGACGGTCTGGATCGCGGTTTCCGGCACGGCCACCTTGACCTGGCGGCTGTCAGTGGCAACCAGCGCGCTGACGAACAGCCCCGGACGCCACGAGCCCTGCGGGTTTTCCAAAGTGACGCGGACGGTCGCGGTGCGCGTTTGTTCGCCGAGCAGGCTGCCGACGTAAGCCACGCTGCCGGTCACTTGCGCTTTCAGTTCAGGTGCGCTGACGGTCACCGGTTTGCCCACCTGCACTTTGGTCAGGTCCTTGGGCGAGACGCCGAACGTGACCCACACGCGAGACAAATCCGAAAGGGTGAAAGCGGCCGTGGTTTCATCGACCACCTCCCCCGGCGTCAGGTGTTTTTCCACCACCACACCGTCGAACGGTGCGCGCAGTTCGTAGCGATTGCCGCCGGTGGCGACCACGCTGCCGCTGAGCACGCTGATTTTCTGCCGGGCGTTGTTCATGGCGATTTCCGCCTCCTCCAGCGCCTGCTTCGCCTGCAGGAAATCCTGCTCGGCGGAGATCTTGTCCTGCCACAGCTTTTTCTCGCGCTCGTAGGTGGTGCGCGCCAACGCCAGACGCCGTTGCGCGGCGGCCTGTTCGCTGCGCTGCTCAGAGATCTGCTGACTGGCGATCACCGCCAGCAACTGGCCCTTTTTCACCGGTTGCCCGAGGTTGACTGCCACCGACTCGACCACCCCCGGCACTCGCGGTACGACGTGGGCGGTGCGGTCATCATCGAAGCGCACTTCGCCGGGGAACGACAGGCCAAGACTGATGCTCTGCGCTCGCGCCTCGGCCAGTTGAATACCCGCCGCCGCGATCTGCTCGGCGCTCAGTTCAATGTGCCCTTCTTCGTCATGTTCACCGTCGGCCGCAGCGCCCTCCTCCGCGTGATCGGCGTGTTCGGAGGCCTCATCGGCGTGCGCTTCGAGCGTGCTCGTGGTCGGCCACATCGCGCCGATGCCAATACCCAGCACCAAGGTCGCCACCGCGACCACCATCAGTTTTTTATCCATGGAAACTCCTCTGCGCCGTGCCTTCGCGCAGTTGTCTGAAAAGTTAAATTCAAGGGAGGACGCTGAGGTCGCCGAAGATCCGTTCGAGGCGCACGCGGGCGTCGGTCGCCTCGCTCACGGCCTGGATGTATTGGCTGCGCGCGGCGATCAGCGTGCGCTGGGCGTCGAGCACGTCGAGGAAGCCGAACTTGCCCATTTCGAAACCCCGGGTGGCGCTGTCGACTGCACTTTGTGCGGCGGGCAGGATGGTCTGATTGAAGGCTTTGACTTCGCCATTGGCGGTCTGCCATTGCTCAAGGCTGGTCTGGACTTCGGTGCGCAAACGCAGCTCGGTGGCGTTGCGCAAATCCCGCGCCTGATCGCTGCGCCGCGCCGCCGCCAACACGTTGCCCTGATTGCGGTTGAACAGCGGAATCGGCATCGACAGCCCGACCACGTTGACCCGCTCGCGCTCGGTCTCGCTGTACTGGCTGCCGATGCTCACGGTCAGGTCGGGAATGCGCTGAGACTTTTCCAGGCCCAACGACGCTTCGCGCTGATCGATCTGCAGCTTGGCCAGACGCAGTTCAGCGCTCTGGTTCAGACGCTCGAGCAAACGGCTCGGCGGCGGCACCGTGGCGAGGTTTTGCGTGGCGGCTTGCACGTTGGTCGACGTGGGCAACGGTGCGCCCATGACCTGCGCCAACTGCTGATACGCGTTGGCCTGATCGCGTTCGGCGCGGCTCAGCTCCAGGCGCACTTCCGAGAGCTGCACTTGCGCCCGCGTGCCCTCGACCGGCGACGATTTGCCCGCCTCGATACGGCCCTGGGCTACGCGCAAACCGTGCTCGGCCAGTTGCAGCGACTGGCGCGACAGCTGCAAACGTTGCTGCGCGGTTTGCGCGCTGTTGAATGCTTGAATGACATCGGCGCGCAAGGCATTGCGCTTGCGCGCAAGCTCGATGCCGGCGGCGTCCTGCGCACGGCTGGCGACGTCGATCCGCGCACCGCGTTTGCCGCCCAGTTCAATCGGCTGGCTGAGCATCACCGTGGTGGTGCGCGAATTGCGTCGAGTGTCTTCGGCCTCCCACGACACTTCGGGGTTGGGGATCAGCCCAGCCTGTTGGCGATCCCCCTCGGCAATGCCGATTTCCCACTGCGCAGCGGCCAGGTCCGGGTTGCCGGCGAAGGCGCTTTGCAGCGCCTGATCCAGGGTCAGGGTCGAGGCACTGGCAAGGCTGCTGCACGCCAACAACAAGAGGCCGCTGGCGGTTTTATTCAGGCGTGATCGCGCCGTCAGTTCGATTAAACCGGGCAATTGGAAGACTTCCTTTATTCAAGAATCTTTGATGCCGCCACGGTAGGGTTTTGAACTTATCGACAAGGTGACTGGAACATTACAAATCCGTTATCCACGGTTGGCGGAAGTTGTTTTGCTCTAGGATGCGAAGTGCAAAGGGTTTTGTCGCAATACATCGAAACAAATACGCACTAGTTATCTGCCGAACAGCACTTGCCGAAATCGAACTCATGAAAATCTGCCTTCCCTGTTGCGACAGGCTGTCGCAGATGGCCGATTTAAAGGCTTCGCTGGTTGACCCTGTAGCCACTTCAGCCTTTACCGTGCCCATCATCGAGTTATTGAACCGTCCGGAAGCCCCTACAAAAACAACAACTTTCCCCGGCCACCTTAATTAAATCTCCATTAAATAAAAGTGGTGAAAGATCATGCGAATCCTTGTCGTCGAGGACGAGCTTAAAGCTGCCGAATACTTGCATCAGGGTTTGACCGAAAGTGGTTATATCGTGGACCACGCCGTCAATGGCGCCGATGGATTACATCTGGCGCAACAACAGGTGTATGACCTGATCATTCTCGACGTGAACCTGCCGGAACTGGACGGCTGGGGCGTACTGGAACAACTGCGCCGCACCCACTCAACGCGAGTGATGATGCTCACCGCGCGCGGACGGCTGGCGGACAAGATCCGTGGTCTGGATCTGGGCGCCGATGATTATCTGGTCAAGCCGTTCGAGTTTCCCGAACTGCTGGCGCGGGTGCGCACCTTGATGCGTCGCAGCGAAAACATCCCGGTGCCGCAGGTGCTGAAGGTGGCCGATCTGGAGCTCGATCCGGGCCGCCATCGGGCGTTTCGTGGCGCGCAGCGTATCGACCTGACCACCAAGGAATTCGCCCTGCTGCACCTGCTGATGCGCCAGTCCGGCGAGGTGCTGACCCGCACGCAGATCATCTCGCTGGTGTGGGACATGAATTTCGACTGCGACACCAACGTGGTCGAAGTGTCGATCCGCCGTTTGCGGGCGAAAATCGACGACCCGTTCGACAACAAGTTGATCCACACCCTGCGCGGTGTCGGCTACGTGCTGGAGGCGCGGGAATGAAGCCGGCCAGCCTGTCGATGCGCCTCGGTCTGACGGTGAGCATTCTCGGCGCGCTGTTGGTGGTGTTTCTGGCGATCCTCGCGTATTTCGCCCTGACCCATGAGCTGAATGCGCTGTCGCGCGACAGCCTGCAAAAGAAGATGGCGCAGGTCGAGCACAGCCTGTCGCTGTATGTCGATGCCAATGAAGTCAGCGGCAAGCCGCACATTCTGCTCGATCAGGTCATGGGCCATGACAACCTGACGCTGACGATTTATGACCGCTTGAACCTGCGTTCGCCGCTGCTCAAATCCGGCTCCGGGTTGAAGGATCCGCGCGCGGAATGGCGGGCCGTGCAGGTGACCACCGATCAGTTGACCTACAGCGACAGCAGCGATGCCGAAGGCGCGAAGTTCCTCACGGCGTCGAAGCTGATTCGCCTCAAGGATGGCAGCAGCGTGCCGGTGCTGCTGTCGATGGACAACGCGCATGATCAGGCCCTGCTCAGTGCTTATCTGCGCTCGACATTGATCGCCTTGCCGCTGTTGCTGGTGTTCATCGGCCTCACAGCGTGGGGCGCGGTGCAGCGCGGACTGGCGCCGATGCGCGAGTTTCGCAAAGTGGCGGCGATGGTCTCGACCCAGGATCTGGACCATCGGCTGTCGGTGGTGAACATGCCGCAGGAGCTGAGCGAACTGGCGCAGGGCATCAACTTCATGCTGCATCGGCTGGATGCCGGAGTGCAGCAGTTGTCGCAGTTCTCCGATGACCTGGCGCATGAGCTGCGTACACCGATCAACAACCTGATGGGCAAGGCGCAGGTGACCTTGTCCCGCGAGCGCACGACCGAGGAATACAAGGACGTGTTGGTGTCGTGCACCGAGGAGCTGGAACGCGTGGCGCGGATTGTCTCGGACATGTTGTTTCTGGCGCAGGTCAGTCATCCGTCGGCGCTGGCTCCGTTCGAGTCGGTGGCGCTGGAGGAGGAAGCGGCGAAAGTGGCGGAGATGTTTTCGCTGTCGGCGCAGGACAAGCAGATTCATTTGAATGTCATCGGCAGCGCATCGGTGTTGGGGGATCGGTTGATGATTCAGCGGGCGATTTCCAATCTCTTGTCCAATGCCTTGCGCCACTGCCCGAACGGGAAAACCGTGACGCTGCTGATCGAGCAAGGGGCGACGCAGAGCTCGCTGCTGGTGAGCAATCCCGGGGCCGGAATCGAAGCGCAGCATCTGCCGCATCTGTTCGACCGCTTCTACCGCGTCGACAGCGCCCGCGCGCGCTCGCAGGGCAGCACCGGGTTGGGGCTGGCGATCGTGCGTTCGATCATGAGCCTGCATCAGGGGGTCGCGGAGGTGAAGAGCTTGCCGGGTGCCATGACCGTGTTCCGCCTCGGTTTTCCTGCGCTGACACCAATGGCCCCATCGCTTGCAGGCAATTCAAGCATGAAGCTGGCATTGACCGATGTCCTGTAGGAGCTGCCGCAGGCTGCGATCTTTTGCCTTGGCCTTTGAAGATCAGGATCAAAAGATCGCAGCCTGCGGCAGCTCCTACAGGGATCGGGGTGTTTTTGAGTTTTGTGAACACCACAGAAACTTGTAGGAGTGAGCCTGCTCGCGATGGCGGTCGATCAAGCACAAAAGAAAACGGCACCTTTCGGTGCCGTTCGCCTTTCACATTTCAGCTGTTACTTGCGCGCATCCGCCCACGATTTCAGCAGTTGGTTGTAGTTCACGGTCTCGCCCTTCGGCTTCTCGTTGGCCAGTTTCGGTTTCGGTGCGCCGGGTTGGTCGAACCAGTACTGGGCATCGCGTTCCGGGTTCATCTTCGGTGCACAAACCGCCTGCGCCTTGGAGCGTTCCAGACGCGTCATGATCGCGTCCTGATCCTTGGCCAGGCCGTCCAGCGCCTGTTGCGGGGTCTTCTCGCCGCTGGCCGCTTCGGCGATGTGGCTCCACCACAGTTGCGCCAGACGCGGATAGTCCGGCACGTTGGTCCCGGTCGGGGTCCATTGCACGCGGGCCGGGCTGCGGTAGAACTCGACCAGGCCGCCGAGCTTCGGCGCCAGATCGGTCATCGCCTGCGAGTTGATGTCCGACTCGCGAATCGGCGTCAGGCCGACGATGGTTTTCTTCAGCGACACGGTTTTCGAGGTGACGAACTGCGCGTACAGCCACGCCGCGAGTTTCTGCTTCTCAGGCGTGGATTTCATGAACGTCCACGAACCCACGTCCTGATACCCGAGCTTCATGCCCTCTTCCCAATACGGCCCGCGCGGCGACGGCGCCATGCGCCATTTCGGCGTACCGTCGGCGTTGACCACCGGCAGGCCCGGTTTGGTCATGTCGGCGGTGAACGCGGTGTACCAGAAGATCTGCTGGGCAATGTTGCCCTGGGACGGCACCGGGCCGGACTCGGAGAAGGTCATGCCCGCCGCTTCCGGTGGCGCGTAGGCCTTGAGCCAGTCGACGTATTTCTGCGTGGCGAACACCGCCGCCGGGCCGTTGGTGTCGCCGCCGCGGGTCACGCTGGAACCCACCGGATGGCAGTCCTCGACGCGAATCCCCCACTCGTCCACCGGCAAGCCGTTGGGCAGGCCCTTGTCGCCACCACCGGCCATGGAGAACCAGGCATCGGTGAAACGCCAGCCCAGCGACGGGTCTTTCTTGCCGTAGTCCATGTGCCCGTAGACGCGCTTGCCGTCGATTTCCTTGACGTCTTCGCTGAAGAATTTGGCGATGTCTTCATAGGCCGACCAGTTCACCGGCACACCGAGTTCGTAGCCGTACTTTTCCTTGAACTTGGCTTTCAGGTCGGCGCGTTCGAACCAGTCGGCGCGGAACCAGTACAGGTTGGCGAACTGCTGGTCGGGCAGTTGATAGATCTTGCCGTCCGGCGCGGTGGTGAACGAGATGCCGATGAAGTCCTTGATGTCGAGGGTCGGCGAGGTGAAGTTCTTGCCTTCGTTGGCCATCAGGTCGGTGATCGACTCGGTCTTGCCATAGCGAAAGTGCGTGCCGATCAGGTCCGAGTCGTTGACCCAACCGTCGTAGATGTTCTTGTCGGACTGCATCACCGTCTGCATTTTTTCCACCACGTCGCCTTCTTGCAGCAGGTCGTGGGTGAGCTTGATCCCGGTGATTTCGGTGAAGGCCTTGGCCAGCACCTTGGACTCGTATTCGTGGGTGGTCAGGGTCTCGGAAACCACTTTGATTTCCATGCCGCGAAACGGCTCGGCGGCCTTGATGAACCACTTCAGTTCTTCGAGCTGCTGATCCGCCGTCAGGGTCGACGGTTTGAATTCGCTGCCGATCCATTTTTTCGCGGCGTCTTCGTAGGCATCGGCCCAGGCAGATGCGCTCAAACCACTGAGTGCCAGCATGGCTGCCAATGAAATGCTATGTCGCAGCTTATTGTTTTTGTCGAACATAGAGACCTCCAGTTTGAGTGACGGAGCACGATTGCCGAGCGACTCGACTAGCCCCAGCGCATCACAACCAACAGCCACACCAGAGACAGCGCGGACGCTACCCAGATGCTCCAGTCGGTGACGCCGATTACCAGCAGATGCAGGTAGGCGCTGCCGAGAAGACCGATGAACAAGCGATCGCCACGGGTGGTGGCAATCGGCAGAAAACCTCGCCGCAGGATGCTCGGCGAGCGCAATTCCCAGGTGGTCATGCCCACCAGCAGCAGGCCGATGGCGATAAAGAACCCCGCCGTGGGGGTGGTCCAGCTCATCCATTCCATCATGCGTTCCTCAGACCCGACCCAGGGCAAAGCCCTTGGCCACGTGGTTGCGAACAAACCAGATCACCAGCATCCCCGGCAGGATGGTCAATACCCCCGCCGCCGCCAGCACGCCCCAGTCGATGCCCGAAGCGGAAACCGTGCGCGTCATCACCGCGGCAATCGGCTTGGCATTCACCGAGGTCAGCGTGCGCGCCAGCAGCAGTTCGACCCAGGAAAACATGAAGCAGAAAAACGCCGTGACGCCGATGCCGGAGCCGATCAGCGGGATGAAGATCTTCACGAAGAACTTGGGGAAGCTGTAGCCGTCGATGTAAGCGGTTTCGTCGATTTCCTTCGGTACACCGGACATGAAACCTTCAAGAATCCACACCGCCAGTGGCACGTTGAACAGGCAGTGCGCCAACGCCACGGCAATGTGCGTGTCGAACAGCCCGATCGACGAATACAACTGGAAGAACGGCAACAGAAACACCGCCGGCGGCGCCATGCGGTTGGTCAGCAACCAGAAGAACAAGTGCTTGTCGCCAAGGAAGCGATACCGCGAAAACGCGTACGCCGCCGGCAACGCCACGCTCAGCGAGATCACTGTGTTCAGGCTGACGTAGTACAGCGAGTTGATGTAGCCGCTGTACCAGCTCGGATCGGTGAAGATCACCTTGTAGTTGTGCCAGGTGAAATCCTGGGGGAACAGCGTCAGGCCGCCGAGGATCTCGGTGTTGCTCTTGAACGACATGTTCAGCAGCCAGTAGATCGGCACCAGCACGAACAGGATGTAGACCAGCAGCGGAATAAGCTTTCTTTTGCTCATGGCCGGGCCCTCAGCGATTGGCGTCGGAATGGGTCATGGCGGTGTAGAACAGCCACGAAACCAGCAGGATGATCAGGAAGTACACCAGCGAAAACGCCGCTGCCGGCCCCAGATCGAATTGGCCGACGGCCATCTGCGTCAACGTCTGACTGAGGAAGGTCGTGGCATTGCCCGGCCCGCCGCCGGTGAGCACGAACGGCTCGGTGTAGATCATGAAACTGTCCATGAAGCGCAGCATCACCGCGATCAGCAGCACGCTTTTCAGCTTCGGCAACTGGATGTGGCGGAACACTGCCCACGCCGACGCGCGGTCAATCCGCGCCGCCTGGTAATACACGTCGGGAATCGCCCGCAGCCCGGAGAAACACAGCAACGCCACCAGCGAGGTCCAGTGCCAGACGTCCATCACCAGCACCGTGACCCAGGCGTCCATGGTGTTGGCCGCGTAGTTGTAGCTGATACCCAGCGCATTCAGGCTCGAGCCGAGCAGGCCGATGTCGGCGCGGCCGAAGATCTGCCAGATGGTGCCGACCACGTTCCACGGAATCAGCAACGGAATCGCCAGAATGATCAACACCACTGACGACCAGCGGCCCTTGGTCGGCATGGTCAGGGCGATGCCGATGCCCAGAGGGATTTCGATCAGCAGCACGCACGCCGAGTAGATGAACTGGCGTAGCAGCGAGTCATGCAGACGCGGATCGAGCAGCACCTGCTTGTACCAGTCGGCACCGACGAAGTAGCGGCTGGACTGGTCGAAGATGTCCTGCACCGAGTAGTTGACCACGGTCATCATCGGGATCACCGCGCTGAATGCCACCAGCAGAAACACCGGTAACACCAGCCACCAGGCCTTGTTGTTCTGCACCTTGTTCATGGCTGCACCTCGGTAGGGTCGGTGTCTTCCAGCAGGAATTCGTCGGCATAGACCATCAGCCACTGCGCCGGAAAACTGATGTACGCCGTGCCCTGCGGCACCGGTTTGTCTTCGGCCAGGCGCACCTTCAGTGGCGCGCCGTCGAGGTCGAGGGTGAGGATCTTGTAGGTGCCGAGGTCTTCGACGTGTACGACCCGCGCCTGCAGCGCCTCGTCAAACGGCTCGTCCCACACATGAATGAACTCGGGACGGATGCCGACCTTCAGATTTTTCCACTGACCGTGTTCGATATGCCGCTGCAAGGCGTCGGAAAGTGGCAAATGTGTCGAGGCGAAACCGACCCCGCCCGGTTGCGGCTGCACGTCGATCAGGTTCATCCCGGGGCTGCCGATGAAGTAGCCGACAAAGGTGTGACTCGGCCGCTCGAACAATTCCCGGGGCGTACCGAACTGCACGATCTGCCCGCCGTACATCACCGCGATCTTGTCGGCGAAGGTCGAAGCCTCCAGTTGATCGTGGGTGACGTAGACCATGGTGATGTTGAACTGCTCGTGGATCTGCTTGAGCTTGCGCCGCAGTTTCCACTTCAAGTGCGGGTCGATCACCGTCAGCGGTTCGTCGAAGAGGATCGCCGAGACGTCGTCACGCACCAGGCCACGGCCCATGGAGACTTTTTGTTTTTCGTCGGCGGTGAGGTTGCGCGCCTTCTTGCTCAGCAGGTTTTGCAGGTCGAGGACTTCGGCGATTTCCTGCACCTTGCTGTGTACTTTCGCCTCGGCCATGCCCTGGTTTCTCAGGGGGAATGCGAGGTTGTCGAACACGGTCATGGTGTCGTAGACCACCGGGAACTGGAACACCTGGGCGATGTTGCGCTTCTCCGGCGTCAGGTCATTGACCGCTTTGCCGTCGAACAACACGTGCCCTTGCGAGGGGCTGAGCAGGCCGGAAATGATGTTTAGCAGGGTGGATTTTCCACACCCCGATGGGCCGAGCAAGGCGTAGGCGCCACCCTGCTCCCAGATGTGGTCCATCTCGCGGATCGCGTAATCATCAGGCCCGCTCGGCTGCTTGCTGTAGCTGTGGGCGAGGTGCTGCAAACGGATTTCGGCCATCAGGCAACCCTCGCGACACGTTGGCCCGGTGCCTGCACCAGACGGCCCTGCGCATCGAACACGAACAGTTTATGGGTCGGGATGTAGATGCGGATCGGCGCATCGACGTCGTACTCGTGAACCCCGGGCAGGTGCAGCACCAGCAGGAAATGCTCGTTGCGCACGTGCAGAAAGGTTTCCGAACCGCTGATCTCCGCCACTTCGACGGTGACCGCCAGTTCCAGATCGTCATCGTTGCTCGGCACCAGCGAGATATGGCTGGGGCGCACGCCAAAACGGAACTCGCCCTCACCCACCGGGCGCAGATCGACGTTCAATGGGAAGTGCACGAAATTGGCGAAGCTGACTTCGTTGCCGGCAATGCGCCCGGGCATCAGGTTGATCGGCGGTTCGGAGAACAACTCCGCCGCCAGCACCGTTTGCGGCTGGTGGTAGACCGCCGTCGAAGGGCCGCTCTGGATCACCCGGCCCTCGTGCAGAATCGTCGTGGTGCCGCCCAGTGCCAACGCTTCGTTGGGCTCAGTGGTGGCGTAGATCGCGATGGTGTGGCGCAGTTTGAACAACTCGCGCATTTCCTGGCGCAGCTCTTCGCGCAGCTTGTAGTCGAGGTTGACCAGCGGCTCGTCGAACAGGATCAGTTCGGCATCCTTGACCAGCGCCCGGGCCATCGCCGTGCGCTGCTGCTGACCGCCGGAAAGCTCCAGCGGATAGCGCTGCAGAAACTTCTCGATGCGCAGCATGCGCGCGGTTTCCTCGACCTTGCTGTGGATGAGTTCCTTGGTGACACCGGCCTGGCGCAACGGCGAGGCGATGTTCTCGAACACGGTCATGGTCGGGTAATTGATGAACTGCTGATAGACCATCGACACGTTGCGCAGGCGCACCGGGCGCTGGGTGACGTCAACGCCGTTCATCAGGATGCGACCGCTGTCGGGCTTGTCCAGACCGGCCATCAGACGCATGAGGCTGGTCTTGCCGGACAGCGTGCGACCGAGCAGAACATTGAAGGATCCGGGTTCGAATTTAAGGCAGGCATCGTCGATCCAGGTCTGGCCTTCGACGGTACGGCTGACGTGCTCCAGGGTGAGTGACATGGCTCGGCCTTTTTATTATTGGAGTCAAGCGACCTGTGCAGCAGAGCGACATTCGTGCCAGAAATGGCAAGTGGTTGATTTGTCGTGAAAAGTGCCGAAAACGCGGGGAACGGGCGTTCATTGCTGAACACATTTGAACAGTTGGACGATTGACAATGAACAATAGTGAACAACACTCTACAGACTGCTCACGCTCCCTGTAGGAGCTGCCGAAGGCTGCGATCTTTTGACTTTTGTTATTAAAAAAGATCAAAAGATCGCAGCCTTCGGCAGCTCCTACACGGTGTTTGTGTCATCCATAACAATAATAAAAACGCTGCATCAGAGGCTGACCTGCCATGGCCGCACCTGCCCCGCCGCTGTCCCACGACGCGATCGTCCAGACCTCCTGGCAACGTTGCCGCGCCTTCGGTCTCAACCATCAAAGCGCCCCGGCCTTCGATCAACTGCCCGCCGCCGGCATCGAGCAGTTGCTCGACAGTCACCATTCGCTGGTGCAGACCACCCATCAGGAAGTGCTGCCGTACTACGAGAACATCCTGAGTAATTCCAATTGCCTGATCATGCTTGCCGACCATCAGGGCCAGGTGCTGACATCGTGGGGCACCCAGCGCTTTATCGAGCCGAACCTGGCACGGGGCTTTCGCGCCGGCGCGAGCTGGATGGAGCGCTCCAGCGGCACCAATGCGATTGGCACCGCGCTGGCCTGCGAGCAAGCGGTGCACATCGAACATGACGAGCACTTTCTCAAGGCCAACCGTTTCATGACCGGTTCCGCCGCGCCGATTTTCGACGCCGAGCGCAAAGTCATCGCGGTGCTCGACGTGTCCAGCGACAGCTACCTGCCGCCCTCGCACACCCTGGGCATGGTCAAGATGATGAGCCAGACTGTAGAGAACCGGCTGATCCTCAACCTGTTCCACGGCCAGCACTTTCAACTGACCTTCAACACCGGGTTGAACAACCTCGACAGTCAGTGGGCGGGTCTGTTGATTTTCGATGAGAGCGGTCAGGTGCTGTCGGCCAATCGGCGGGCGGACAATCTGCTCGGCGTGCGCCTGTCGCGGGTCAGCGTCGAAAGTCTGTTCAAGGTGTCGTTGCTGGAGTTGATCAATCAGCCGGATGGCTTGCCGTTTGCCTTGCAGACCTCGGGGCGAAACCGCTTTCAGTGTTTATTGAAGCGACCGAAACAGGCACCGGTTCAGGCACGAGTGTTTACCGAGCCGAAAAGCGCGGAACCACCTGTTAAAGCGTCGAACGCGATCAGCCTCAACACCCTGCACTTCGGTGACAGCCGCGTGGAAAAAGCCGTGCGCCAGGCCGAACGCCTGCTGGAAAAGGACATTCCGCTACTGATCCACGGTGAAACCGGAGTCGGCAAAGAGGTATTCGTCAAAGCCCTGCACCAGGCCAGCTCGCGCAGCAAACAGGCATTCATCGCCGTCAACTGTGCGGCGATCCCCGCCGAACTGGTGGAGTCGGAACTGTTCGGCTACGAGAAAGGCGCGTTCACTGGCGCCAACCAGAAAGGCAGCATCGGCCTGATCCGCAAGGCCGACAAAGGCACGCTGTTCCTCGACGAAATCGGCGATATGCCATTGCCGACTCAGGCGCGACTGTTGCGAGTGCTACAGGAGCGCTGCGTACAACCGGTGGGCAGCAGTGAGCTGTTCCCGGTGGATCTGCGAATTATCTCGGCGACCAACCGTTCGCTGCGCGAACAGGTGCAATTGGGGCGGTTTCGCGAGGATTTGTATTACCGCATCGGCGGCCTGACCCTTGAGCTGCCACCGCTGAGGGAACGCAGTGATAAAGAGGCGTTGTTCAAACGCCTGTGGGAGCAGCATCGCGAGCCGACGCAATGGGCTGGGTTGAGCCGTGAGGTGCTGGAACTGTTCGAGCGCCATCCGTGGCCGGGCAATCTGCGCCAGGTCAGCAGCGTGATGCAGGTGGCGCTGGCGATGGCCGAGGAACAGCCAGTGCGATCGGAGCATTTGCCGGATGATTTTTTTGTCGATCTGGAAATGGAGCCAGTCGAGAGCGCGCCGCCACTGGGGGTTGATCTGAATGATATTGAAGCCTTGAACCGGGAGTTGAAGGCGGCTGGGGGGAATATTTCGCATTTGGCGCGGCGGCTGGGTGTGAGCCGCAACACCCTGTACAAGCGGTTGCGCCAAGCCGAATGACAAGCCGGCCGGTCTGGCCTCTTCACGAGCAAGCCCGCTCCCACAGGATTGGCGTCGTACCTATAACTCAAACCCACCAGAGATCAATTGTGGGAGCGGGCTTGCTCGCGAAGGCGCCAGTCCCGTCACCACACAAACCACAGCCCACCCCAAAAACAAAAACCCGCACAAGGCGGGTTTTGTTTTACAGCCAAACACAGCAATCAGTCAGCCAGACGCCAGGTCGTGCCGCCCTTGCCGTCTTCCAGCACCACGCCCATGGCGGTGAGCTGGTCGCGGATGCGGTCGGATTCGGCCCAGTCCTTGCCGGCCCGTGCCGCCAGGCGCGCAGCGATCAGCGCATCCACTTCAGCCGCATCGACACGCCCTTCGGCGCCCGCCTGCAGGAAGTCATCGGCCTCCAGCTGCAACACGCCCAGCACGCTCGCCAGCTCTTTCAGACGCGCCGCTAAACCGGCCGCTGCATCGAGATCGCTCTCGCGCAGACGATTGATCTCACGGACCATCTCGAACAGCACCGCGCAGGCTTCCGGCGTGCCGAAGTCGTCGTTCATCACCGTGGTGAAACGCTCGACGAACGCTTCGCCGCCGGCCGGAGCGACGCTCGGCAGACCTTTCAACGCGTGGTAGAACCGCTCGAGTGCGCCCTTGGCGTCCTTGAGGTTGTCTTCCGAGTAGTTGATCGCGCTGCGGTAGTGGCTCGACACCAGCAGGTAACGCACGACTTCCGGGTGGTACTTGTCGAGCACGTCGCGAATGGTGAAGAAGTTGTTCAAGGACTTGGACATCTTCTCGCCATTGATGCGGATCATGCCGCAATGCATCCACGCGTTGGCGTAGGTCTTGCCGGTGGCCGCTTCGCTCTGGGCGATTTCGTTTTCGTGGTGCGGGAACTCAAGGTCGCTGCCGCCGCCATGAATGTCGAAGGTCTCACCGAGGCAGCAGGTGGACATCACCGAACACTCGATGTGCCAGCCCGGACGCCCGGCGCCCCACGGCGATTCCCAGCTCGGCTCGCCCGGCTTGGCGGCTTTCCACAGGACGAAGTCCAGCGGGTCTTCCTTCGACTCGTCGACTTCGATGCGCGCACCGATGCGCAGGTCTTCGATCTTCTTGCGCGACAGCTTGCCGTAGCCCATGAATTTGGCAACGCGGTAGTACACGTCACCGTTGCCCGGGGCGTAAGCGAAGCCTTTGTCGATCAGGGTCTGGATCATCGCGTGCATGCCCGGAATGTGATCCGTGGCGCGCGGTTCCATGTCCGGCTTCTTGATGTTCAGGCGCGCTTCGTCTTCGTGCATCGCGGCGATCATGCGCTCGGTCAACGCTTCGAACGACTCACCGTTCTCGCGGGCCCGGTTGATGATCTTGTCGTCGATGTCGGTGATGTTGCGCACGTAGGTCAGGTCGTAACCGCTGAACCGTAACCAGCGGGTCACCAGGTCGAACGCGACCATGCTGCGGCCGTGGCCGAGGTGGCAGTAGTCGTACACGGTCATACCGCACACGTACATGCGCACCTTGTTGCCATCCAGCGGTTTGAAGACTTCTTTGCTCTTGGTGAGCGTGTTGTAGATCGTCAGCACTTTATATTTCCTTGACGCTGAATCACTGGCCCCACGAATCACGCAGGGTCACGGTACGGTTGAATACCGGCTGACCTGGTTTCGAGTCCTTCATATCCGCAACGAAGTAGCCTTCGCGCTCGAACTGGAAACGGTCTTCCGGCTGTGCATTGCCCAGCGAGGGTTCAGCACGACAACCGGTCAGCACTTGCAGTGAGTCAGGGTTGATGTTGTCCAGGAAACTCGCGCTGTCTTCGGCCTTCTCCGGGTTCGGAGAGCGGAACAGGCGATCATACAGACGCACTTCGCACTCGACGCTGGCAGCGGCCGGCACCCAGTGGATCACGCCTTTGACCTTGCGGCCTTCAGGGTTCTTGCCCAGGGTGTCCGGGTCGTACGAGCAACGCAGCTCGACGATGTTGCCGTCGGCATCCTTGATCGCTTCGTCGGCACGGATCACGTAGCTGCCGCGCAGACGCACTTCGCCGCCCGCTTCCAGACGTTTGTAACCCTTCGGCGGCTCTTCCATGAAATCTTCACGGTCGATGTAGATTTCCCGGGCGAACGGCAGCGCACGCACGCCCATGTCTTCTTTCGGGTGGCGCGGCAGTTCGAGGTTCTCGACCTGGCCTTCCGGGTAGTTGGTGATCACGACTTTCAGCGGACGCAGCACGCACATGGCGCGCGGGGCGCTGTGGTCCAGATCGTCACGGATGCTGAATTCGAGCATACCGAAGTCGACCACGCCGTCGGAACGGTTGGTGCCGACCATTTCGCAGAAGTTGCGGATCGATTTCGGCGTGTAGCCACGGCGGCGGAAGCCCGACAGCGTGGACATGCGCGGATCGTCCCAGCCATTGACGTGCTTTTCATCGACCAGTTGCTTGAGCTTGCGCTTGCTGGTGATGGTGTAGTTCAGGTTCAGGCGGCTGAACTCGTACTGGCGCGGGTTGGCCGGCACCGGCAGGTTTTCCAGGAACCACTCGTACAGCGGACGATGGCTTTCGAACTCCAGGGTGCAGATCGAGTGGGTGATGCCTTCGATGGCGTCCGACTGACCGTGGGTGAAGTCGTAGTTCGGGTAGATGCACCACTTGTCGCCCGTCTGGTGGTGATGGGCGTGGCGGATGCGGTACATGATCGGGTCGCGCAGGTTCATGTTCGGCGAGGCCATGTCGATCTTCGCGCGCAGCACACGGGCGCCATCCGGGAACTCGCCGGCACGCATGCGGGCGAACCAGTCGAGGTTCTCTTCAACCGAACGGTCGCGGAACGGGCTGTTCTTGCCCGGCTCGGTCAGGCTGCCGCGGTATTCCTTGGCCTGCTCAGGGGTCAGGTCGTCGACGTAAGCCTTGCCGGCCTTGATCAGCTCCACCGCCCAGTCGTGCAACTGGTCGAAATACTGCGAGGCATAGCGCACTTCGCCGGACCACTCGAAGCCCAGCCATTTGACGTCAGCTTCGATCGCGTCGATGTATTCCTGGTCTTCCTTGGCCGGGTTGGTGTCGTCGAAACGCAGGTGCGTGACGCCGCCGAACTCCTGGGCCAGGCCGAAGTTCACGCAGATCGACTTGGCGTGGCCGATATGCAGGTAGCCGTTGGGCTCAGGCGGGAAACGGGTGACGATCTGGGTGTGCTTGCCCGAGTCCAGGTCTGCCTGGATGATCGGCCGCAGGAAATTGACCGGCACGGCAGGGCCGGACTTGGCATTCGAGGTAGGGTCGACAGTGGGCTTGCTCATAGGATCCTTGACTTACATGTGCGCGGCCGCAAAGGGGGCCAGACAAAACAAAGCCGCTATCATAGCCGATGCTGTCAAGGGGCTGACAGAGCACGGCCTATAAAGGAGCGCATTTAATCGCCGGGATTTGAAAAACAGCCTCGAAATTCGCGCCTGTCACGCTAAACTGCGCTCCTTGGCCGAAGCAGGCTGAACCGGTTGTGGGGCTGAATGTCCCAGAACCACGGATTCCTTATAAAGAGTAATGACCATGACTCAAGTCAAACTGACCACCAACCATGGCGACATCGTCATCGAACTGAACGCTGAAAAGGCCCCGATCACCGTGGCCAACTTCATCGAGTACGTCAAAGCCGGTCACTACGAAAACACCGTTTTCCACCGTGTAATCGGTAACTTCATGATCCAGGGCGGCGGTTTCGAGCCAGGCATGAAGGAAAAGAAAGACAAGCGTCCAAGCATCCAGAACGAAGCCGACAACGGTCTTTCCAACGACAAGTACACCATCGCCATGGCCCGTACCATGGAGCCGCATTCGGCGTCGGCGCAGTTCTTCATCAACGTCGCCGACAACAGCTTCCTGAACCACAGCGGCAAGAACGTACAAGGCTGGGGCTACGCCGTGTTCGGTAAAGTCACCGCAGGCACCGACGTTGTCGACAGCATCAAGAAAGTCGCGACCGGCTCCAAAGCTGGCCACCAGGACGTACCAAGCGACGACGTGATCATCGAGAAAGCCGAGATCATCGAAGCGTGATATTGCTGATTTCAGACTTGCATCTGGAAGAGGAGCGCCCGGACATTACCCGGGCGTTTCTGGATTTGCTCGCCGGACGCGCCCGCTCGGCGAGTGCGCTGTACATTCTGGGCGACTTTTTCGAGGCGTGGATTGGCGACGATGCCATGACGCCCTTCCAGCGTTCCATCTGCCAGGCCCTGCGCGCATTGAGCGACAGCGGCACGGCGATCTTTCTGATGCACGGCAATCGCGACTTCCTGCTCGGCAAGGCTTTCTGCAAAGAAGCCGGCTGCACGCTGTTGAAGGACCCGAGCGTCGTGCAGTTTTACGGTGAGCCGGTGTTGCTGATGCACGGCGACAGCCTGTGCACCCGCGACGAAGCCTACATGAAGCTGCGTCGCTACCTGCGCAACCCGATCACCCTGTTCATCCTGCGCCATCTGCCCCTGAGCACCCGCCATAAACTGGCGCGCAAGCTGCGCAGCGAAAGCCGGGAGCAGACGCGCATGAAGGCCAACGACATTGTCGATGTCACCCCGGAAGAAATTCCGCGAATCATGCAGCAATACGGGGTGAAAACCCTGATTCACGGCCACACCCATCGTCCGGCGATCCACAAGCTGCAGCTCGGCGAGCAGGCGGCGAAGCGGATTGTGCTGGGGGATTGGGATCGTCAGGGATGGGCGTTGCAGGTGGATGAGAACGGGTTTGCCTTGGCGCCGTTCGACTTCGCCCCGCCTCCGGCCCTGCCCGCCCCCGCAATCTAAAAGCCAAGATCAAAAGATCGCAGCCTTCGGCAGCTCCTACAGGGAAACGCATTCCAATGTAGGAGCTAAGACACAAAACCCTGTAGGAGTGAGCCTGCTCGCGATAGCGGTGTATCAGTCAACACAGATGTTGAATGTGATATCGCTATCGCGAGCAGGCTCACTCCTACAGTTTGATCGCATTGCAGATCAGTGACCGCTGGCCGCAGGCCCTGCCTTGGCAGCAAACGGCGGCTTCGCCAGCCAGACAATCAGAATCAGCCCCATGAAGCCCCAGCCCAGCAGCGTGAAGTAATCCACGGTGGAGAGCATGTATGCCTGGCTGGTCAGCACGTGATCCAGCTGCGCATACGCCGGATTACCCGCCCCGCCCAGTTGATTCAGCGCCTCGCGGGTCGCCGGCTCATAGGTGCTGATGCTTTCGCTCATGTACGCATGGTGCTGATCGGCGCGGCGGATCCAGATCCACGTGGTCAGTGACGCCGCGAAGCTGCCGCCCAGGGTCCGCAGGAAAGTCGCAAGACCGGCGCCGTCGGCAATCTGGCTTGGCGGCAGATCCGACATGAGGATGCTCAGGGTCGGCATGAAGAACAACGCCACGCCGATGCCCATGAACAGCTGCACCAGGGCGATGTGCTGGAAGTCCACCTCGTTGGTGAACCCGGCGCGCATGAAGCAGCTCAGGCCGATCGCCAGGAACGCCAGCCCGGCCAGCAGACGCAGGTCGAACTTGTTCGCGTACTTGCCGACAAACGGCGACAGCAACACCGGCAGAATGCCGATCGGCGCCACGGCCAGACCGGCCCAGGTCGCGGTGTAGCCCATCTGTGTCTGCAGCCACTGCGGCAGGATCAGGTTGATGCCGAAGAACCCGGCATAACCCAGCACCAACACCAGCGTGCCGATGCGGAAGTTGCGGTGGGCGAACAAGCGCAGATTGACCACCGGATGCTGGTCGGTCATTTCCCAGATAATGAACACCGCCAGCGCAATCACCGAAATCGCCGCGCCGATGATGATGAAGTTCGATTCGAACCAGTCCAGGTCATTGCCCTTGTCGAGGATCACCTGCAACGCGCCAACCCCGATGATCAGCGAGATCAGCCCGACGTAGTCCATCGGCTGCCGACTGGTCTCGACCGGACGCTTGGCCAGTTGCGAGCGCACCACCATCACCGCAAAGATGCCGATCGGCACGTTGATGAAAAAGATCCACGGCCAGCTGTAGCTGTCAGTAATCCAGCCACCGAGAATGGGACCGGCAATCGGCGCCACCACCGTAACCATCGCCAATAGCGCCAACGCCATCCCGCGCTTCGCCGGCGGATACACCGCGATCAACAGGGTTTGCGTCATCGGGTACAGCGGCCCGGCCACCAGGCCTTGCAGCACACGGAAGCCGATCAGTTCCGGCATCGAGGTGGAGATACCGCAGAGAAACGAGGCCAGCACAAACAGGATGGTGGCCCAGAGAAACAGCTTCACCTCGCCGAAACGGCGGCTGAGCCAACCGGTCAGCGGCAACGCAATGGCGTTGCTCACGGCAAACGAGGTGATCACCCAGGTGCCCTGCTCCGAACTCACCCCCAGGTTGCCGGAAATCGTCGGCAGGGCCACGTTGGCGATGGTGGTGTCGAGCACTTGCATGAACGTCGCCAGCGACAGGCCGATGGTGCTGAGCAACAGGCTGGGCGGGGTGAAAGAGGCGTTATTGCTCATCGTGAATCCTATGAAACCAGGTTGACGCTATGGAGCGGGTCTTTGTGGCGAGGGAGCTTGCTCCCGCTCGGCTGCGAAGCAGTCGCAAGCTTTTGGGGCCGCTGCGCGCCCCAGCGGGAGCAAGCTCCCTCGCCACAAAGGCCCGCACCTGAGGAGTGTGATCTCAGCGTTGCGCGGTTTTGCTGACCACAGCGCTGTTGTCGTGGATCAGCTGCGCAATCATCGCGTCGGCTTCGGCCAGTTGGCGGTCGTAGACATTGGTGCTGAACGAGGCCTTTTGCGGCGGCTGCTGGGCCAGCACCGGACCGCTCTGGTCGTGCAGGTTGACCTCGACGTTGGTCGACAGACCGACCCGCAGCGGATGCTTGGCCAGCTCTTCGGCGTTGACGTGAATCCGCACCGGCACACGCTGCACGATCTTGATCCAGTTACCGGTGGCGTTCTGCGCCGGCAGCAGGGCAAACGCGCTGCCGGTACCGGCGCCGAGGCTGTCGACGGTGCCGCTGTACTTCACGCTGCTGCCGTAGATGTCGGACTCGATGTCCACCGGCTGGCCGATGCGCATGTCACGCAGCTGGGTTTCCTTGAAGTTGGCGTCGATCCACAGCTGATCCAGCGGAATCACCGCCATCAGCGCGGTGCCCGGCTGGACCCGTTGACCGAGTTGCACGGTGCGCTTGGCGACATAACCGGTGACCGGCGCGATCAAGGTGCTGCGGGCGTTGGTCAGGTAGGCCTGACGCAATTCGGCGGCGGCCTGCATCACGTCCGGGTGCGACGAGACCACGGTGTCATCGACCAGTGCGCTGGTGGTTTTCAGTTGCTGTTTGGCGTTGGCCAGGGCGTTTTGCGCCGAGGTCAGGTCGTCGCGGGCGTGGGACAGTTCTTCCTGGGAAATCGCCCCGCCTGCGGCGAGGTTTTTCCGGCGGTTGTAGTTGTCCTGCGCCTTCTGCACTTCAGCCTGTTGCGCGTTGACCTGGGCTTTCATGCCATCGACGTTGCTGTACAGACCACGCACCTGACGCACGGTGCGCGCCAGTTTCGCCTGGGCGCTTTGCAGGCCGACTTCGGCGTCGTTGGGGTCGAAGTTGATCAGCACCTGGCCTTCGTGGACCAGATCACCATCGTCAGCGCCAATGCTGACCACGGTGCCGGTCACCAGCGGCGTGATTTCGACGACGTTGCCGTTGACGTAGGCGTCGTCGGTGCTTTCGTTAAAGCGTCCGATGAATTCGTGATACGCCCAGACGCCGGCACAGGCGAGGACGACGACAGCGGTCAGCACCAGCAGCATTACTTTGCGTTTGCGCGGATTGCCGGTGTCCGGGGTGTTGGCTTGAGCTTGAGTGTTTTCGGCAGTGGCCATGACAAATACCTGAATTAGTTGTGCGGCGTGGCTGGGGTGGCGTTGGCTGCGGTCAGGGTTTCACCCTGGAAGCCGCCGCCCAGCGCTTGCATCAGTTGAATCGACAGGTCGATCTGCTCGGCATTGAGGTTGGCCAGTTGACGCTGGGCCTGCAGCAGTTGCTGCTCGATGCTGAGCACGTCCAGGTAGTTGCCGATGCCGGAACCGTAACGCTGGACGACGGTGTTGTAAGAATCCTGAGCAATGTCGGTGGCGTGTTGTTGCGCGCCGATCTGCCGGCCGATGTCACGCAGCTGGTTGATCGTGTCGCTGACATCACCCAGTGCTTTCACCAGGCTTTTGTTGTACTGCGCCACGGCCAGGTCGTAATCGGCGTCGCGCGCATCGAGGTTGGCGCGCAGGCGCCCGCCGTCGAAGATCGGCACCGAAATGGTCGGGGCGATGTTGAAGAAACGACTGGCCGACCCGAACATCGCGTCACCCAACAAGGATTCGGCACCGGCGGACGCCGTAAGGTTCAGGTTGGGATAGAAGCGGGTCTTCGCCGAGTCGATGTCTTTACTTGCGGCTTCGACGCGCCAGCGCGCAGCGACCAGATCCGGGCGACGACCGAGCAGTTCCGCCGGCAGCACCGACGGCACCGCCACGGCGCTGGCCTGCAGGACTTTCGGCCGGGCGATTTCGTTGCCGCGATCCGGGCCTTTGCCAAGCAGCACGGCCAGGGCGATTTTGGCGCTGTTCAAGCGTTTTTCCGCATCGATCAGGCTGGCTTCGGAGCTGGCCTCAAGGCTTTGGGTTTGCTGGAACTGGTACTGGCTGTCGATCCCGGCACTCAAACGTCGCTGGCTCAGGTCGAGCATCTGTCTGGTGCGCTTGAGGTCGTCGTTGGCCAGGTCGTAAACGATGTGCGCCTGGCCCAGATCGCTGTAGGCCCGGGCCACGTCGGCGGCGAGGGTCAATTGCGCAGCCTGACGGTCGACTTCAGCGGCGCGGGCCTGACCGAGTGCGGCTTCCCAGGCATCACGCTGGCCGCCCCACAGGTCGAAGTTGTAATTGAAGCCGGCGCTGACATTACGCACGGTGGCGTAGGCATCGCCCTGCCCTCGCGGGTCCTGATCCTTGGCCAGGCGCGAACGGCTGATACCGGCGCTGGCGTCGAGGGTCGGATAGCGTTCGGCATCGGCGGCATACGCGGCGGCGCTGGCCTGATGCGCGCGGGCCTCGGCGATCTGCATGTCCGGGCTGTCGTGCAGGGCTTCGCGGATCAGACCGTCGAGTTGCGAATCGCCAAGGCTGGTCCACCAGTCGCTCTTCGGCCATGCGGCCGGCGACAGGGTCACGCCGTTGAGGGACTGGCTGACATTGAGGCTTTTCGCATCAAGGCTTTTGCCTTGAGTGTCGAGGCCGCTGTAGTTGGCGCAGCCGGCGAGGATCATCGCCGACAGCACCAGGGTCAGGCTGCTGCGCAAGGTGTTACCGCTCATTGTGTTCACCTAACCGCTGGATAGTGATCGGATCACCGGCTGCCAGCAGGATTTTCTTGAGGATGTATTCCAGGGTCTTCAACTCGTCCGGAGTGACGGCGCCGGCCAGTTCATTCATCGCATCGGCGCCGATGTACGGCAGGCGATCGGCCAGTTGCTGGCCCTGTTCGGTGAGCTTGAGCTGCACCTGACGGCGATCGCCTTCGCTGCGTTGGCGAGCCAGAAAGCCCTTCTGCTCCAGACGATCGAGCATGCGCGTCATCGAACCGCTGTCCAGCGACAGGTGCCGGCACAGTTCGGCCGGGGTGTCGACGCCGAACTGGGCCATGATGATCAACACCTTGAACTGCGCGGCGGTGATGCCGTGGGGTTCCATGTGGGTGTCGATGATCCGGTCCTTGAGCAGCGCGGCACGACCCAGCAACAGGCCGAGATGACAGTGTTTGAATTCGTCCGGGGTGAAATGCTTCATTTGCTCACCTAATAACTGCCTAGGCAGTGAATGTATGTCGAGATGTTACTGCCTAGGCAGCGAATGTCAACGTAATAGTTAGGGGGCTTGGTAATTAGTTGACCAGTGGGCTGGGTTTTTGTGGCGCATAGAAGAAGGCCATCGCGAGCAGGCTCACTCCTACAGGGGGAACCCATTCCACATGTAGGAGCGAGCCTGCTCGCGAAGGCGGCAACACGGTGCAAGGGAGGACTGCTTTCTAAGAATCGCCTGATGTGCGGGCTTGAATGTCTTGGCTAACGTACGCCGCTCACTGGCCGATACGTAAAGCCCTCTTCATGAAACGTTTCAAACTCCAGCGCCCGCTCCAGCTAACGAAATTGATTCCCACGCTATGTCTGTCGTTACTTTTCGCGCCCTGCTACGCGGGCGCGGCTAATTGCTCGTTCTACCCGGGGCATCATCAAACAACTATCACTATGCAAGTACCCGCTACACTTTCGATTCCTCGTGATACACCTAACGGCACCGTAATATATGAAAGCCCTCCGCTCACAATGGGACCTACGCCCAGCTCGTATAAATGTACTAACGAGTTTTCATATGGTATTCAGAACAACGTCGGTGTGTCTAAATCGGGTGACCTTGTTTACGCAATCGGAAACACCGGGCTCGCCTGGCAGTGGTCCTACAAAGACAATGTAACCCTACCCATTTATCCGGGTATTCGCCGAGAGGCGGGCGGATACGGATGGGACACCACAAGACACGTGCTACGGCTATTCAAAATAGCGGATGTAATCGATGTACAGAAAATCCCGGCAGGAACACTTGGGATTTTCCATGCAGATGGAGTGTCACCACTCGCAATGGCGACCAATGGCACAACGATTGTGCCTCAATCCTGTGAAACGCCGGACATCAAAGTAGACATGGGGTCGCATGACATGAGTAGCTTTGCCCATAACGGCGCATATTCTGAGCCGGTCAAATTTGACATCAGCCTTAACAACTGTCCGCCAGGCATAAAAAAAGTAACTTATACACTCAAGCCTACCCTAACTTCTCCCTCGCAAAATTCCACGAGGGGTATCGTAAAGCTGAGTGCAGATTCGACTGCTCAGGGTGTGGCTTTGCAAGTACTCAATAGCGATGGAAACCCCTTAGTCTTACATCAAAGCTATGTATTCGCGGACTATTCCTCTGCGGGAGGCAACTTGAAGATCCCCCTGAGCGCTCGTTACTTTCGCGTCGCTGAAACCGGTGGCAATGGTGGGTTTGACAAGGGTATGCGCGCCGGAACAGCTAACGCAACGATTGCATTTGTCATGAGTTACCTTTGAATCCATTGATGGGTTGCTATAGCCAATTGTTCGCGCAGCCCTCTTTAAGAATCGTCTGATTTTCATCATGCCCGGCCGCCCCTACTGTGCCGGGATGCGATTGAAGAACTACCTCCACCAGATTAGCCCGGTCTTGTCCACGCCCCACGCTGCGCGACGTTTGTTGCGCATTTTTGCGTGGGTGCTGCTGGTGGGCATCCTCGGCGGCGTGTACAGCTTTCTGCTGTTCACCTTCAACAACGAAATTTCTCAGCGGCGCAGTTACATGAGCAGCGCCATCGCCGAGGCGCACACCTTTTTCACCACCCGCGAGGCGCTGCTGGAAAGCCTGAGTTTGTCGGCGACTCGCCAGACCGCTCTGAGCGCGCCGCTGTCCGAGGAAGAAATCCGGCTGCTGCTGGGACAAACCCCCGGCAAGCAATGGAGCATCTGGCTGACCCAGCGCATGCGTGACTATCTGCAAGCGCGCAAATTGAATCTGCTCTACGTCAGCAGCGGCACCGAGGCGCAGGTGTGGCGCCTGTACAACTCGACGCCCATGGCTGGCGATTTTCCGCGTGCGATGCTTGATCGCCTGGAAACCTTCAAACGCGACAACACCAGCGCCCTCAAAGAAATCTGGCTGACCCACAACTTGCCAGGGCACTCGCAGCTGTACATCTTCATTCGCCTGGATGATCGCGACCCCGATTCCGGCTGGCTCGGTCTGGAAATGGACGACCGTGAAGTCTCCAACGCCTTGAGTGACCACAGCGCCGGCGAGTTCACCATGTTCAACTCGCAAGGGATGCCGCTCTTCAGCAACAGCCACAAGCCGCCAGCGGGGCAGCATCTGCCACTGCTGCGCCAGCAGGATTTCTTCGGATTCGTCGGCAACGGCTGGCTGCCCGAGCAACTGGTGTTGCGCAAACAACTGAAGTCGTCGGACTGGCAACTCACCTACTCCATCGACTTGCTGGCGGTGCTTTGGGCCTTGTGGCCGCAGATGCTTGGCGCACTGGTGTTCTGTCTGGCGAGCATCAACCTGGTGTGTCTGCTGACCCGGCGCCTGGAACATCGCTTCATCACGCCCACACTGCACCGGATTCAGGCGCTGGTGGAAAGCGAGCTGTTCAGCCGCGACGTGATCCAGACCGCACCCGTGGCACTCTGCGTGTTGCGCCGCAGCGATGGCCAGGTGGTACTGGAAAATACCCTTGCCCAACAATGGCTGGGCACGTGCAGCCAGCAACTGGGTCCCGGCTGGATTCGCGCTGCGTTTGACGACAATGCGCCCTGCCTGACCGACTATTTCGACACCGCTGATGGCCGGCACCTGTACCTGAGCTGCGCGCCGACCCGCTACAAAGGTGAAGACGTATTGCTTTGCGCCTTCAGCGATATCAGCGCGCGCCGGCAAATCGAAGCGGCGCTGGAGCAGGCGCGCCAGTCGGCCGATGCCGCCAACGAAGCGAAAACCCTGTTTCTCGCGACCATGAGCCACGAAATTCGCACGCCGCTGTATGGCGTGCTCGGCACCCTCGAACTGCTCGCCCGCACCCGGCTCGACAACCAGCAGAAAAGCTATTTGCGCGCGATCGAAGGCTCGTCCGCGACCCTGCTGCAATTGATCTGCGATGTGCTTGATGTGTCGAAAATCGAGGCCGGGCAACTGGCGCTGGAGCTGAGCGATTTTTCCATCGTTGCGCTGGCGCAGGAGGTGGTGCAGGGATACGCGGCGGCGGCGCAGAGCAAAGGTTTGCAGCTGTACGCATGCTTTGATCCGCAACTGCCCGACAGCCTGGTGGGCGATGTCAGCCGGGTGCGGCAGATTCTCAATAACCTGTTGAGCAACGCGGTCAAATTCACCGACTCCGGACGCGTGGTGTTGCGGGTCAGAGCGCTGTCCCGTGAAGGCGAACGCGTGTGCGTGCAATGGCAGGTGTCGGACACCGGGCGCGGCATTGCCCATGCTGATCAGGCATTTATCTTCGATCCGTTCTATCAGACTCAGGGCAATAGCCATGCGGTCGCGGGCACCGGGTTGGGCCTGCCGATCTGCCAGCGGCTGACAAATTTGATGAACGGCACGCTACACATGGTCAGCGAACCGGGGCTGGGCAGTAGTTTTTCCCTGACCTTGCCACTGGAGCAGCGCGCGGGCAGCGGATTGCCCGCAGCAGCGCCGAATCTGGCGGGTGAAACCGTTTACGTGGTGTCGCCGGTACGCGAACTGGCCGAAAGCCTCGCTGGCTGGCTGCGCCGTTGGGGCGCCCGACCGCACCTCGGCGCGCCGGACAACCACGAATCTGCCGACGCTGGCGTGTTGCTGGAACTGTACCCGGCACCGATGGAGCCGCGCGGCGAACTGCAATGGTCAGGGCCGCGGGTACTGGCCAGCGGCGATGCTGCCTGTGAACCGCAATGCACGGGTAAAGGTTGGGTGGCGAATCTGAGTGATCTGGCCGCGATCCGCCGAGCCGTGCGTCAGGCTCAGGGCGGCCAGACCATTGAGCATTCGCAACAGGCAGAAAGCCAGGCGCTGGCGCCGCTGCACCTGCACATCCTCGTGGCCGAAGACAATGCAATCAACCAGTTGATCCTGCGCGACCAGTTGCAAGAGCTGGGCTGCACGGTAGCGTTGGCCAGCGATGGCGAAGAGGCCTTGTCACTGTGGCAGGACGACACCTTCGATGTCGTGCTCAGCGACGTCAACATGCCACGACTCAACGGTTATGAATTGGCCAAAGCCTTGCGTCGCCTGGGCTGCACCACGCCGATCATCGGCGCCACCGCCAACGCCCTGCGCGGTGAAGAGGCCCTGTGCCTGGAGGCCGGCATGAACCACTGCCTAGTCAAACCTTTTACGCTAAGAGCCTTGTCGATCGTCCTGGCTCCCTACGAACGAGTCACCCATGAAGTCCTCTAGCCTGCTGATCGTCGAAGATCATCCGTTCCAGCACCTGTACTTGCAGAACCTGTTCAACGAGCTGGGCGTGTTCGATCTGGAGTTTGCCCGGGACGGCGAAGAAGCCTTGCGGCGTCTGAAAAACCGCGAGTTCGATCTGGTCCTCACCGATCTGCTGATGCCGGGCATGGACGGCGTGCAGTTCATCCAGGGCCTGGCCGCGCAGCCCTCGCGCCCGGCACTGGCGATCATGAGCGCTGCCTCGCGGCGCATGTTGATGGGCGCGAGCCTGGTGGCGAGCAACCTGCAGGTCAAAGTCATCGGGCTGATTTCCAAACCGGTCAACAGCGCTGCCCTGCGTTGTCTGATCGAGCAGTTACAGACGCTGCGCCAGGCCGGCCCGGTCGCGACGCAGCCCGGCATTGATCGGCAAAGTATTCTGCATGCCTTGGACAAGGGTGAATTACAGGCCTGGTTCCAACCCAAAAAGGCACTGGACAATGGCCGCATCGTCGCCGCCGAAACATTGGTGCGCTGGATGCATCCCGAACATGGCACGCTGTTGCCAGGGGCATTTCTACCGGCGCTGATTGCTTATGACCTCGAAGAACGGCTGCTCTGGCGAATGCTGGAACAGGCGATTGCCGCGCAAACCGTATGGCGCCAGCAGGGCTATGACATTCCGGTGTCGATCAATCTGCCCACGCACCTGCTTAACAGCCATGACCTGCCCGACCGCATCCTCGCTTTTGTGCTGCAACATGAAGGCCTGCCGGCGCGGATCTGTTTCGAGCTGATGGAATGCTCGGTGCCCGATGACATCAGTAATTTCTACGCCGGCGCCTGCCGCTTGCGGATCAAGGGTTTCGGTTTGTCTCAGGATGATTTCGGCAAAGGCTACAGTTCTTACATGAATCTGGTGTCGGCGCCTTTCACCGAGCTTAAAATCGACCGCGCGCTGGTGCAGGGTTGCAACAGTAACGCCGAGCTGGCCCAGGCGCTGACCAGCATTGTCACCCTGGGTCGGCAACTGGGCCTGACGGTGGTCGCCGAAGGCGTGGAAACCGCGCAAGAACTTGCTCTGTTGCGTAAGATCGACTGCACTCAGGTTCAGGGTTTCCTGATCTCCCACGCCGTGTCTGCGGAGCAGTTCCAGCAGTTGCTGACCCATGATGGACCGGCCAATGCATGGTGAACCCCAGACGCTGTTGACGACGCCGTTTGCTACCGAGGTCTTTGTGTCCAGACACTTTTCCACTTTGACTGATCAGGCGCTGTAATGCCGCAGCCCAACGCATTTCTGGAAAGACTCGCCAGCAGTTCGCTACGCCTGAACAAGAGCTTGCTGGTGCTCGGTGCGCTGGCCCTGTTGTTGCTGGGCATCAGTTATCTGGGCGTGCAGCGTATGGTGGAAGAACAGCGCGATACCCTGCAGTTCCACTTCGCCCGACTGATGGAAAACATTCACGAGCAGGAAGCCTTTCTCGACGCTATCTCAAGGGCCAGCGCCAAGGGTGTGTACCTTTCCGAGGCTGTGACGCCACCTGTTGTCCAAAAGCTTTTGCCCGAAGAAGGGCCGAACATTTACGAAGGCCGTGGGCTGCCGTTTTCGCTGCCGTTCAGCGTAAAGATCGATCCGGAGCGAATCGCCCCCAGCCAACACCCCAAGGTGTTTGCCCTCGGCAGCTATCTGGCAGCTTATTACAGCGCCTTCTGGGCAGCCTCGCATTACCAGTCGCCGCAGGTGATCCTGCTCAACGGGCCGGACAATTTCGATATCGCCGTGCCCGCCGCCGGCCGTTTGCGTGGTGCAGGGCCGACGCAGATAAGCACCTTCGTCGAGCTAATGACCCGGATGAACATGCAACGGCGCACGCAGACTTCAGCGCAGGTTCACTGGGTGCCCTACGCGTTCGCCGAGGAGGACAACGTTACCCCGACTCTGCTGGCCTACGTGCGGATCAATCTGAGCAAACCGACGCAGGCCATCGAAGGCGCCAACTCCTGGGCGGTGGTCGGCGCGCTGCTGAAACTGTCCCAGGTCAACAACATCGAGCGTTTGATGGCGTGGTCGATTTACGACGACTTCACCCTGCTCACGCCCGACGGTACGGTGTTGATCGGTGCGCTGAAGCCCGATCAAGTGCTCAATGAAGGCACGAATCTGACCGCAGATGGCCTGGTGTTCAAGCTGACCAGCCCCGACGAACGTCCGTGGACGGCGATTTACGTTATCAGTGTGCAGAGCTTTCTCGATTACGCGCTGTGGCCATTGCTGTGCCTTTTGGTTCTCGTGCTCGCCCTGCTCGGCAGTGGCCGGGCACTCAATCGCTGGTACACCCAGCGCGTCATTCTTCCCGCGCAAAGTGCCCACGCGAGCATCGCCGAAAGCGAAGCGTTCAGCCGCGCGGTCATCGACACCGCGCCCACCGGCCTGTGCGTGATCAGTCGCCGCAATCATCAGGTGTTGCTGGAGAACCAGCGCGCCCAGCAATGGCACGACACCCGCGAACTGATCAACCTGCTCGACCGGCAGGCAGCGACCGGCCAAGGCCATGCCGAACTGGAGATTGACGGTCGGCATTTGCATGTCGCCTTCGTCGCCACCCGTTATCAGGGCCAGGACGCCTGGCTGTGTGCACTGCATGATGTGACCCGCCATGTCGAAGACGCGGCGGCGCTTGAGGTCGCGCGCCAGGCCGCTGATTCGGCCAATCGGGCCAAGAGCCGGTTTCTGGCGACGATGAGCCATGAAATCCGCACGCCGCTGTATGGCGTGCTCGGCACTCTGGAACTGCTCGGTCTGACCACGCTGAACCCGCGTCAACAGGCTTATCTGGACACCATCCAGCGCTCGTCGGCCAGTCTGTTCAAGCTGATCAGCGACGTGCTGGATGTGTCGAAGATCGAGGCCGGGCAAATGAATCTCGAGCTTCAGCCGTTTTGTCCGCTGGAGCTGACCGAAGACGTCGTGCGCAGCTTCGGCGCGTTTGCCCGTGGCAAAGGTTTGCAACTGTATGCCTGCATCGATGCGGCGCTACCGGATCAATTGCTCGGTGATGCGCAGCGCATTCGCCAGATCCTCAATAACTTGCTGAGCAACGCAATCAAGTTCACTGACAATGGCCGAGTGGTCATGCGCGTTCATGTGCTGCAAAACACTGGCGGGCGCGCCGAGGTGCAGTGGCAGGTCAGCGATTCGGGCGTGGGCATTTCCCAGGCGCAGCAACAGCAGTTGTTCGACCCGTTCTATCAAGTCAACGAAGCCGACAGTCATGCCGGTGCCGGGTTGGGTCTGGCCATTTGCAAGTGGCTGTGTGAGTTGATGCAGGGTCAGTTGAACGTGGTCAGCGAGCCGGGACTGGGCAGCCGCTTCAACTTGCAACTGACCCTGGATTGCGCACCTGGCAGCCTCGCCGATTGCCCATCGTTCGTGGCCGGCGGCGCCGCCGTTTATGTACGGGCACCGGTGGCCGAACTGGCGCAGCATCTGAGCGCCTGGCTTGACCGCTTTGGTCTTGATTGCCGCCTGGTGACGAACGAGCTGCCGCCCTCCTCGGCGCTGCTGGTGGACCTTGCGCCGCTGGCCAACGCCAGCGTATTCGATGGCCCGCGAATCATCGCCATGGCGGGCGGCCCCAATCCGGCGCAGGTGAGCGGCAGCGACTGGCTGGTTGATGCCGACGATGTACGTGCAATTGGCTGGGCAATTGCGCTGGCCCGACACGGCGCCAGTCACCCGCGTGCGCCTTCGCAGCAGAAAAACAGCCGAACGCTGAACCTGCGCGTACTGGTGGCCGAGGACAATACGATCAACGCGGCGATCATCAAGGAACAACTGGAGGCGCTGGGCTGTTCGGTAGTGGTCGCCGCCAATGGCGAACAGGCGCTGGTGCAATGGGCACCCGGACGCTTCGATCTGCTGCTGACCGACGTCAACATGCCGATCATGAACGGTTACCAGTTGGCCGCCGCACTGCGCCAGCAGGATGCGACGCTGCCGATCATCGGCGTCACCGCCAATGCCCTGCGCGAAGAAGGCGAACGTTGCGCCGCCGTCGGCATGAACGCATGGATGGTCAAGCCGCTGAACCTGGCAACACTGCGCACGCAGCTGCAAAGCCACTGCCAGACAGCGATCGCGCCGGTGGCAGACGCCGCGCCGCCCCTCTCACCCAAAATGCGCGAGCTGTTTGTCGCGACCCTGCGCCGCGACGTTCAGACCACACTGACCGCGCTGGACGCGGCCAACGCCAGCAGCGTCGCACAGCAACTGCACAGCATGGCCGGGGCACTCGGCGCCGTGCGGGTCGAGGCCCTGGCCAGCACGTTTGTCGAGCTGGAATGTCGCTTGACCGGCATGGCGATCACCCCGGCGCTGGCCCTGCAAGTGCGCCAACAACTGGCGCGTCTGACTGACCTGCTCGACACCCTCGAATAATTTCACTCTGGATAAAGCACCCATGGAAACCTTCAACGTTGTCATCGCCGATGATCATCCCATCGTCCTTCTGGGAGTACGGGAACTGGTCGAGCGTGACCGACGCTTCAACGTGGTGGGCGAGGCAGTGTGTCCCGATGGCTTGATCGAGTTGCTGAAGTCTCAGGCGGTGGATCTGTTGATCACCGATTTCAACATGCCCGGTGACTCGCCCTACGGTGACGGCCTGAAGCTGGTGGAGTTCGTGACCCGGCATTTTCCTGAAGTGAAGGTGCTGGTCCTGACCATGATTTCCAATCCTCTGATCCTGACCCGCCTGCAGGAACTCGGTGTACTGGCGGTGATTCAGAAAAGCCAGCTGCACGTTGAAATAGAGGTGGCGCTCAAAGCCATTGCCAAAGGCAATCGGGTACGTAGCAAAGGACCAGCGCCAACGTCGGTGCTCAACGATGGCGCCGATCTGGATGAACGCTTTTCCCGACTGTCGCCCAAGGAACATGAAATTCTGCGGCTGTTCGTTCAAGGCCAGGGCGTTAACGAAATTGCCAGGGGATTGAACAGAAGTGCCAAAACCATCAGTACGCAGAAAATCTCAGCCATGCGCAAACTTGAAGTAAATAGCGATCAAGAGTTACTGGCTTATTGCATCGAACGCAACTTGTTCAAATAAACGACTCTGTACTTCGACGTAACATCCCCCGCATCTAGGAATCGTCTGATGTTCCACCGGGAACCCAGGTTTTATTGTGTTGCTTTAACCCCAACCAATGGAAAAGCAACATGAAAAAGCTGACTCGCGCACTTCTCGCCCTTTCGATCATTGCCGCTGCCGGCAACGCTCTGGCAGAAGATCCACCGGCCCCAACCCCGACCAAGGCTGGTAGCGGCACCATCAACTTCACCGGCACCATCAACAACGATGCCTGCTCGGTTGAAGGCGCCGGAAGCAACAAAACCATTTCGGTCAACATGGGCGAAGTGTCGATCAAGGACATGGGCACCGCCACTGCACCTAAAGGCAACGGCACCCTGAGCGCCGAAAACTTCGACATGAAGATCAACTGCAACGCCGGCACAAAAGTGGCGATGATTTTCGAACCGACCAAGGGCGCAGGCTCGGGCATCGTTGCCGGGACCAAAGTGCTGAAGCTGATCGACGGCCTGGGCGCTGCGAAGAACATCGGTATCGCCTTGCTCGACTCCAACGGCGCGTTGATCGACCTGAGCTCGCCGTCCACCGCGAAGATCGAAAACACCCTGCAAGACAGCAACACCACGCTGAAATTCTCGGCTGCCTACGTCACCACCGCCGACGTGGCAACTGCCGTTGCCGGTCGCGGCGATGCCACCCTGCCGTTCACGCTGCAATACGAATAACCCGCGCGAATACTCGAGCCCGGTGCGGGGCCACACGGCCCCGCGCTTTCAATCACTTGCGCGGTAACCATCATGTTTTATCGTCACTCATTGTCCTTTTGTGCGGGCCTTTTGGGTCTGCTCGTGGCCAATCAGGCCATGGCCGGCATTTCCTTGAGCAGTACCCGTCTGGTCTTCGACGGCCAACACAAGGAAGCCGGGATCACCGTGCGTAACAGCGGTGCAGATGTACTGATTCAGTCGTGGATCGACACCGACTCCAGTGAAACTGCCGCGGTACCGTTTGCCGTCACTCCGCCACTGGTGCGCGTCAGCGGCGACGAACAGCAGATCTTGCGGGTGATCTACGAAGGCGCGGGCATGCCGACCGACCGCGAGTCGGTGGTCTGGCTCAATGTGCAGGAAATTCCCCAGTCGGCGAAATCGGCCAACACTTTGCAACTGGCCGTGCGCCAGCGCATCAAGGTGTTCTTCCGCCCCTCGGGACTGAAAAACAATGCCTACCTGGCACCGAGCGAACTGACCTGGCGCCTGGCCGAACGCGCCGGCAAACAAGTACTGCTGGTGAACAACCCGGGCCAGTATCACGTGTCGATTGCCGACATAACACTGCAATCGGGCACACTCAGCGAACATCCCTTTGATTCGATGATGATTGCCCCCGGCGAACAAAAAGAGTTCAGCCTCAAACAACTTCATCACACCAATACCGCACGCCTGTTATTCAGCAGCATTAATGACTATGGCGCACAAGACCGTTACAGCGCGCAACTTTCCAACAGTGCCGATATTCGAGCCAGCTTGAATAAAGAAGCGCCATAACTTACGTGTCGCTGTCACAGCCGCACTTTCACTGTATTTCTCTTCGCTCCGTTAGTTCGTATCGGAGGTGATATAGGGTTCCTGCATGTTTTTACTCAAGCGCGACGGATTGGCGCCTTTTTCAATGGCCCTGGTGTTCAGTTGCACCTGCCTGGCCGATGACGAAGAACAATTCAATACATCGTTTCTGCAAGGCGCCCCCTCCTCTGTTGACCTGCAATCACTGCTCGCCACCAGTCGCGTACTGCCCGGTATTTACCGGGTGGATCTCTACGGCAACGAGACCCTGGTCGGCCGTCGCGATATCGACTTCCGTCGCCACCCCGGCACGGGCAAGGTCCAGGCCTGCCTGACCCTGGAGATGGTGCAGCAATTGGGGGTCGACATCGGCAAACTGCAAGCCGCTGGCAAACTCGTCGGCGATGACCCCGACGCCTGCCTCGACCTGCCCGCGTTGATCGACCACGCCACCGTGCGCTACGACGTGCCGCGCCTGCGCCTGATGGTCAGCGTGCCGCAAAACGCCATGGAGCGTGGCCGGCGTGGCTATGTCGACCCGGCCTTGTGGGACGCAGGCGTGCCCGCCGCGTTCATCAACTATCAGTTGAGCAGCAGCCGCAACAGCACTCAGGGTGTAAACACGCTGAGCAATAACGTTGGCTTGCGCAATGGCATCAACCTCGGCGCCTGGCGTTTGCGTAACGAATCGAACTTCAACAGCAGCACCGGCCAGCCCAGCACGTTCAAGAGCAACCGCAGCTATCTGCAACATGACGTGACCGCGCTCAAAGGCCAGTTCAGTGCCGGGGATATTTTCTCCGACGCCGACCTGTTCGACAGCGTGCGCTATCGTGGCCTGAAACTGGCGTCCGACGACGGCATGCGTGCCGACAGCGAGCGCGGTTATGCACCCGTGATTCGCGGCATTGCGCAATCCAGCGCGACCGTGGAGATTCGCCAGAACAACTACATCCTCTACACCGCCAACGTGCCGCCGGGGCCGTTCGAGATCAGCGACATCTACCCCAGCGGTTCCAATGGCGACCTGGAAGTGACGATTATCGAAGCCGATGGTCGACGCCGGGTGACGGTGCAAGCATTTTCCAGCCTGCCGATCATGGTCCGTCAGGGCCAGTTGAAGTACAGCGTCTCGGCCGGCCAGTACAACAGCAACAGCGAGGATCAGAAGACCCCGCAGTTTGTCAGCAGCACACTGGCGTATGGCATCAGCAGCAACTTGTCCGGGATCGTCGGTGTGCAGGCGACGGACAATTTCAAGGCGTTGTCTGTCGGAGCCGGTCGCAATACCGCCATCGGTGCGATCTCCCTGGACTTGACCCACTCGATGAGCAACACCTTCGGCGAAACGGTCACCGGTAACAGCCTGCGCGCGCTGTATGCGAAAACGTTCACCGGCACCGACACCAACTTCACCCTCGCCGCCTACCGTTACTCGACAGAGGGCTATCGCACCCTCACCGAGCACGTCGAGGAGTTGAGCCGCGATGGCCAGCAACGCACCGGCAACTCGAAAACCCGCACCGACCTGACCGTCAACCAGAGCCTGGGGCGCAACCAGGAATATGGCAGCGTCTACGTGAACGCCAGCGACCAGCGTTACTGGGGGCGCGGCGGTTCGCAAAGCCTGTCGGCCGGGTACAGCAACTATTGGGGGGATGTGAGTTACAACATCGGCGCCACCTACTCCAAAGATGTCGGCAATTACGGGCCGGCGAACAACGACACGCTGGTCAACCTGTCTGTGTCGTTCCCGCTGGGTTCCAAGCCCCGTGCACCGCGGGCCTTTGTCTCGGCCAGCACGCAGAAATCCAGCGATACCACGCAGATGGGCATCAACGGCTATCTGTCGGAAGACAGCGACACCTATTACTCGGTACAAGCCGGCAACAGCAGCACCGGCGGCAGCTCTGGGTCGGTCAACCTCAACACCCGCACCTCGGTGATGGATATCAGTGCCGGCTACAGTCAGGGACGCGGCTACAACTCGCAGAACCTTAACCTGGCGGGTTCGATCGTCGGCCATGCCGGCGGCGTCAACCTGGGACAAACTGTGGGCGAGACGTTCGCACTGGCGCAGGTCGAAGGCGTGGAAGGGGTGAAAATCGGCAGCTTCTCCGGGGCCAAAACCGGCAGTAACGGCTTCGCCGTGGTGCCCAACGCGCAGCCTTATCGGGTGAACTGGATCAACCTCGACACCCGTGACCTGGGCGGCGATGTCGAGATCGAGAACGCCACCCGGCAAGTGGTGCCACGACGCGGTGCCGTGGTGTTGGCACGTTACGCCAGCAAGACCGGACGGCGCGTGCAGTTCGCCTTGTTCGACGCGCAGCATCAACCGATCCCGTTTGGCGCATCGCTCGAAGACAGCGCCGGCAAGCAACTGGCGATTTCCGATCCGGGCGGCAAGGCACTGGCGCTGGTGGAAGCCGACGCCGGCACCCTGACCATCAACTGGCAGGGCCAGCGGTGTGAGGCGTCGTATGCACTGCCCGAGCGGGACAAGGCGCTGAACTACGAGCGGGCCTCGCTGGTGTGCCGCCCGCCCACCGTTAATCTGCCGTAAGAAAAAATCCTTGCCCACCACAGATCAGTGTAGGAGCGAGCCTGCTCGCGATCAGGCCATCAGCCGCACCATTGATATCGGCTGAAAAAACGCCATCGCGAGCAGGCGAAGGCCTACAAGGGGAACGCATTCCAAATGTAGGCCTTCGCCTGCTCGCGATTGAAGCGACTCGGTTCAGGAGAAAGCGCGATCTAGAAATCGCGCTTGTAGAAGATATCCAGCGAACTGGCGACACCGCTGGCCGCTTCCAGATAAACCTTCTTGCTCAGCTTGTAACGCAGCGCGATGGTGTTGGCCGGTTCAAACACGCCGACGCCATAGCGCAGACTGAGCTTCTCGGAAATGTTGCCGCTGGCGACCACGCTGGTGGTGTTGCCGCTGCCTTGGGTGTCGAGCTGGAAGTCCTGAATCCCCAGGTCCTTGGCCAGGCTGCTGGTGACCCCGGAACTGCCCATCAGGCCCAGACCCAACGCCGCTTGCGCAAGCATGTTGTTGTCTTCGCCGTTGGTGCTCAGCGGACGCCCCAGCACCAGATACGACAACGCCTGCTCCTGGCTCATGGCCGGCTCGGAGAAGATCTGCGTGGTCGGCTGCTCGGCACTGCCGCTCAGGCGAATACCGGCGATCACGTCGTCAGTCTTGCGAATCGCTTCGATGTCCAGATAAGGCTGATCGAGAGGGCCGGCGAACAACAGACGCGCACGACGCACGGTCAGACGCTGGCCGTAGGCACTGTAGCGGCCGTCGTTGAGCCACAGCTCACCACGGGTGTCCATGTTGTCGCCGATGTGCACATGACCTTGCACGTTGGCGGTCAAACCAAAACCGGCGAAGGCGAGTTTGTCTTCGCCGACCACCACGTCGATGTCCATCTTCATGGCCATCGGTGGTTTGCCCTCTTCGGTCTGCGCGCCGACGATGATCGTGTCGTCGGAAACTTTTACCGTCGAGGGCGGCAGTTCACGCACGGTGATTTCACCTCTGGGCACCTGCACCTTGCCGGCAATCTTCAGCTCATCGCCGGCCATGGAGATCTTCAGGTCCGGCGCCACTTCGAGTTTGGCGTACGGCTCGACAGTGACCGGCAGTTGCGTGCCCTTGAGCGCCACGTCGACCATCAGCGCCTGCCCCCAGGCGACGTTGCCGTTGAGGCTGCCCTGGCCGGTCTTGCCGCTTTTCCAGCCGCCGTCCAGACGTATCGATTCGCCGGCAATCACCGCTTGCAGTTGCAAGTCCTTGAGTTCCATCGGCAACTCGGCGCCGGACACTTCGCCGTCGCTGAGCTTGACCGTGCCGTTGACCAGCGGCGCCAGCAGCCCGCCGGAAATCGTGCCGCTGCCGTTCAGGTGTCCGGTGAGTTTCTCGACCATCGGCACAAACGGCCGCGCCACCGACAAATCCAGCCCGCTGAGGCGGAACGAGCCGCTCAACGGTTTGTTTTTCGGCAGCGGATTGAGTTGCGCCTGCACCATCAGTTCACCGAGTTTGCCGCCCACGAAGTTGAGGTCGGTGTCGATGCGCTTCGGTGTGAGTTTGCTGGTGAGTTTCAGGGTCTGGTACGGGAAGTCCAGCCACTGATCCTTTTCCTTCATGCGCAAGGTGCCGCCGCTGGCGTCGATGCTGACCACGCCGTTCGGGCCGCTGGCCGGCAGGTCCAATTGCAGATCGGCGTTGAGCTTGCCTTGCCAGGCGAAGTCTTTCGGCAGCCATTGCGCCAGGCTTTCGATCGGGAACTGCTTGAGGTGGTAGCGCAGTTTCGGCTCAGGCATCAGCCGCTGGTCTTCGCCGCACAGGCTGGCATTGCCGGACATCCAGCAATGCGCGCCGAAGTTGATTTTGCCGTCGGCGAGGCGTTCGAGCCTGGCCGGATTCTGCAGTTTCCAGTCCTGACCACCAGCCTGAATGTCACCACTGGCCAGACGTCCGCGCCAATTACCCTGGTCCAGCTTACCGTCGAGGCCGAGGGCCAGTTTCAGTTTCGGCCCGAGCAGGTCGAGGTTGAGTTTCTGGCTCTTGATGTCGCCTTGGGCGCTGGCGGTCAACACGCCGAGATTGGTGTCGCCGGCCTGAATCCCGCTGCCCTTCAGATCGATCTTCGCCCGCTGCGCACTGTCGAGGCTGGCATCGAGGTTGAGGCTTTGCAGGCGATTGTCCTGGAACGCCAGTTGCGAACCTTGCAAATCGAGCTTGCCTTGCGGCGCCTTCAGCGTACCGGCGACGTTGACCTGCCCAGTGACCTGTCCGCGCAGTTGCGGCCAGAGTTGAGCCAGCCGCGCCAGCTTGATGTCGATCTGCCCGGTGAGTTTCTGTTGCAGGCTGCCCTTGCCGTTGATGCTGTTGTCGCCTAAGCGGATTTGCAGGGCGTTGAGGTTCCACTGTTCGCCGGAACCATCAGCCTTGGCTTGCAGGATCGCCGGTTGACCACGCAACTTGCCCTTGAGGTCGAGGTCGGCGCTGAGGCTCAGGCGCTCGTTCTTCATCTCGCCCTGGCTTTTCAGCAGCCCGGCCAAGGTGCCCGGCAACTCCGCGACCCAGTACGCCGGGTTCAGCGCCGACAGCTCCAGCGCGGTGTCCCAGGCGATGCCGTCGGCGAACTGCACGTTCACATGACCTTCGGCCTTGCCCTGCCCGGCTTCCATTTTCAGTTGCGGCAAGGCGATCTGTTTCAGGCTGCCGCTGAACGGACTGCTCAGGCTGAACGCCCCCGCCGGACCGTCCAGTGCGGCGGCAAAGTTACCGATGTACTGACCGTCGGTGTAGGAGACTTCGCCGGTGAAGGTGCGCAACGCGACTTGCGGCTCGTCGATTTCGTTATAGAGCCGATGCCACGGGAAATCCTGCCAGTTGATGTTGGCTTGCGCGGTAAGGCCTTTGCTCCAGTCGACACTGCCAGTAAGTTTGAGACTCTGCTTGTCGTTGGCCGTCAGGTCGAGGCCGGCGATCTGCGCGCCGCTGGCGTCCACCTTGCCGTTGAGCAGCAGCGCCACCGGGCCTTTGTCGGCGGGCAGCGTGGCATTGCCGCTTAACTGATAACCGTTTTTCAGATCGCCTTCGCCGGTCAACACCAATTGATTGAGTTGCAACGTGTCCGGCAGATCGGCGCTCGGTTTGAAGGCCTCCGAGGTGATGCGCACCTTGGCCGGCAGGTTTTCCGCCAGCGGTTGTAGCTCGCCGCTCAACTGGCCGTCGAGGTAACCGTGGCTGTCGGCGTGCAGGTTGAGGGTTTTCAGCAGATCGCCGTCAACCTTCAGCGCCAGTGTCCAGGGGCCGGTGCCCGGCGACGGCAGGGTCAGGTCGCCGGCAATGTTCAGCGGCCAGTTGCCGGTCGGTTGCAGCAGGCCGGAGAGGTTCAGGCTCAGATCGTCGCGTTGCAGTTTGACGCTGTCGATCTGCAGGCCCTGGGCAGTCCAGTGCGCCGCCAATTGCAGGCCCTTGAGCTGCTCGCTGCCATTGAACAACAGGCTGCCGACCTGCACGTCACCCAGTTCGATGGCCACCGGCAATTGCAGATCCGGCAGTTTGATCGGGCCGCTGTCGGTGGTTTCTTCACTCGGCGGGAATTGCAGAATGACCTGATCCGCCTTGAGCTGTTCGATGCACAGGGTCATGCGGGTCAGGCACAGCGGTGACCAGGCGAAGATCGGCTTGTTCAGCTCGACCCGGCTGCTGTCCTGCTGCCACAGCAGATGATCGGCGCTCCACTGCCCGCCGAGGCGACCCTGGAAATTCTCCACGCTCAGGCCGGGCACCAGGCCCAGCGCCCAACGACTGCCCGCCTGCGTTCCGAGTACCGCGCTGATGCTCAATACAATCAACAACAGCAACGCCAGCAGCGTCAGTGCCGCTATTTTCAAACCACGCTTCACAGCTCAGGCCCCATGGAAAAGTGCAGCCGGATGCCGCCATCGTCGTCCAGCGCGTGGGCCAGGTCGAGGCGGATCGGCCCCACCGGCGAGACCCAGCGCACACCGATACCGACCCCGGTCTTGAGGTTCGGCAGTTCGAGTTTGTTGAAAGAGTTGCCCTGGTCGACGAAGGTCGCGATACGCCACTTCTCGGCAATCGAATATTGATACTCGACGCTGCCGGCCACCATGTAGCGCCCGCCGATGCGGTCGCCCTTGGAGTTCTCCGGGGACAAGCTCTGGTAGTCGTAACCACGCACGCTCTGATCACCACCGGCAAAGAAGCGCAGCGATGGCGGTACCGAGTTGTAGCCGTTGGTGGCGCTGCCGCCGACCTGCACCCGCCCGAGGAAGCGGTGGTTGTCGAATACGGTGGTCAGGCCTTTGATCAACGCCGTGCCATAGAGCAGGTTGTTGTCCGAGCCGAGGCCTTCCTTCGCCACTTTGCTTTCAAAGGTCAGGCGATAGCCGTGGTGCGGGTCGATGCGATTGTCGCTTTTGAGGTACGAATAGCTGATGCCGGGCATCAACAAGGTACTGAGGCCCGAGTCGTCGCCGAGCTGGTATTCCTCGCGCTGCCATTTCAACGAGATGACCCGCTGCCAGCCGCTGGGCAGCTTGCTGTGCCATTCCGGGCCGAACGTCAGCAGCTTGCTCAGGGTGTCGGAGCCGTCGATGTCTTCATATTGATAGCCGCCAGCCCAACGCAGTTTGTCGGTCAGCGGCGGGTCGAGCGGGATGTCATAGAACAGCCCGACGTTCTGCCGCGGCGCCGACAATTCGGCCTCCCAGCCATAGCTGTCGCCCTGCGGGTTGACCCAGTGGCGGGTCCAGTTGGCCTTGATCCGTGGGCCGACGTCGGTGGAATAACCGAGGCCCAGGCCCATGGTGCGCGGCTTGCGCGTGTCGAGTTTGACGTCCACCGGAATCACGTCGTTCTTGGCTGCCGTCGGCGCGGCATCGACGCGTACGCCTTCGAAATAGCCACTCGATTGCAGGTCGCGGTTGAGTTCGGCGATCAGCTCGGAGTCGTACGGATCGCCCGCCTTGAACGGCACCATGCGCTGCAACAGGTCTTCGTCGAACGGTGTGTCGCCCTCGAAACTGACGTTGCCCAGCGCATAACGCGGGCCGCTTTCGTAGATCAGTTCGACATCGGCCACCCCGGCGCGAGGATCGACCATGAGTTTCTGGCTGGTGAAATGGCCGCTGAAAAAACCGAAGCGCGAGGCCTGGTTCTGGATCAGGCGTTTGGCGTCTTCATAACGCCCATGATTGAGCACGGCGCCGGACTTGAGCATGTCGCTGCTCGGCACACGAAAGGATTTGAGGGCGGCGGCAGGCCCGCCGACGCGGATGGTGACGTTGCGCAGACGAATCGGTTCGCCGGGATCGATGTTCAGTACCAGGCGCGGCTTTTCGCCGCCCTTCACATCACTGTCGATCTGCGGCTGGTAATAACCCAAGGCCTGCGCGGCTTTGCGCGCCTGCTCCTCGGCCCCGCGACTGAAGCGCAGCAAGGCTTCTTCATCACGATCGCCGAGGCTGCCGATATAGCCTTCTATATTGGCCTTCAGTTCATCGTTGGACGGTTTGATCCGCACGTCCAATTCACTTTGCGCCAGCGCCGCACAGCTGGTTAACAGCATGAGCACGCCACTGGTAAATCTTCCTGGAAACTTCATAGGCGCGGATGCTATCACGGGCTTGGGAGCGTGATAGAACAGGAAATGTCCGAAAAAGTTCGACGACTAAGCCGTTGCAGTTTGTAACACCTGCGGATTGGCGTGGAAAAACACGTGCTCGCGCACCGGGCCGACAGCCACTTCACCGATCTCTTCGTAGCCTTGGCGTTTATAGAATTCCAGGTAGCGCGGATTACCGGTGTCGAGCACCACGCCTTGCGAACTTTCGTCCACCGCGCACCAGTTGTGCACCGCCGTCAGCAACTGCTCGCCGAAGTGTTTGCCCTGAAACTGCGGATGAACGCCCAACAGCGGCAACATGTGCACCGAATCGCTGGGCACGCACGCGGCCACCGCATCGTGATATTCCAGATAGCGCCGGGTGCAGCGAAAACCGGTGCTGAGCACCATGCGCAGGCGCCACGCCCAACTCTCGGTGATGCCCAACCGGCGCTGCGGCGGCGCGATCAGGGCGATGCCGATCAACCGATCGTTGACCAACAGGCCGATGGCCGGCAGATCCTGCAGAAAATGCTGTTTGACCAGTTCGCGCACGGTGGCCCGCACACGCTGCTCATAGCCCGGCCGCTCGGCCTCGAACAGGTAACCGAAGGTCGGCTCGTGCCGGTAGGCCTGATACAGCAGTGATCGGGCTTCACGCGAGTAACCGCGGTCGAGCATGTGGATGTCGGCAATGGCAGTCTGGGTTTCAGGCATGACGATGATGCTCCCCGGGGCGCGTGCAAAGGGCGGCGCTCTTGTTGGTACGAACCTTTTGATGGTGGCGCAGTTCCCCACAGGTATAGACCAAGGCTGGAGCTTCATCGATTTTGCCGGCCTCTTCGCGAGCAAGCTCGCTCACACATTTGGAATGCGCTCACC